>CAZRIP010000024.1:0-35021 GCA_964600165.1 uncultured Elusimicrobia bacterium
CCACCCTGCGGGCGACGGAGAAGTCGAACCTGCAGCACTTCCAGGAGCTCACCGCCGAGCACCAGGAGACCTTCGAGCGGATGGCCGCGCTCTTGCAGACCGATATCGGCCGGGTCGACCAAAACCACAGCGTGACGCTGAAGCTGCCCGTTTTGGGAAGCACGGGGCGCGCCGCGAACGCCGTCAAGAACGAGGTTTTGACCGTCACCGCCGCGAACGGGGCGACCGGGCAGCCGTCGCGCGAGCTGCACTTGTCCGCCGCCGACAGGTCTCTGACCGACACCGGCTTCAGCATCCCGATCATCAACAAGACCATCGCCAGCGGCAACACCGACACGAAGTTCACCAGCTTCTACTTCGCGGACGACGGAAAGCTGCAGGTCATCTACACTCATCAAGACGCCTTCCAGCGCCGCTACGCCCGCGGAGTCCAGGAGAAGCTCAACGATTTTCGCGACTTGCTCGCCATGGCCGGCTCGCGGGGCGACCCCGACGCCGACGCCGACCGCTCGAAGTTCCAGATCGAATTGCCGGAGAAGGGCCATGACGTGCTCAAGTCCGGCTCGCTCGCCTTCACGCTCAGCATTTCCCCCGAAGGCCTCGAAAAGGCCTATCAGGCCTCGGCGGATGAGATCAAGAAATCCGTCCTGCGCGTCTTCCCGATCCCGAGCAACGATCGCCAGTCGAACGAGCCCGGGCCGACGGCGGCGCGCATCATCTCCGCGTTGCTTCAGGGCCGCGACCAGACGCCCGAGCAGCGCAGCAAGGCGCTGCGCGAGATCGTGGCCGACAACGGCAACAGCAACGTCTTCTTCGATTCCATCGGGACCGTCTGGAGCTTCCTGCCCATCCAAAAGGCCATCCAGCAAGTCACCGCCGACGATACCCATGACATCGCTTACGCCGGCGTCATGAAGGTCCTGCTCCAGCTCGCCGACCCGAAGGACGTCTCCGCCAACCTGGCCATCTCGATGAACGGCGCGAAAGGGACGAGGACGAACATCAGCGTCAACCAAAACGACGCGAACGCGGACCTGCTCGACGCCGGCTTCGCCAACCGCGTGCGGACCGTCCAGCCGCAGTTCATGGACGTCAACAAGTAGGTCTCGTTGGCGTAGGCCTTTAGGCCTATATCGATATAGGCCTCCCGCCCCTTCTCGCCTAGGCCTTTCTTCCTTACCCTCCGAATCGCTGTTTCAAAAACAGGAGGGACTAAGGATGACGAAGGGTCTGGCCGCCGTCTTGGCGGCGTTCATCGCTCTCGCGGCGGCTCCCGCGACGGCGCAGCTGCTGCTCGAGCCGGAGTTCGCGTTTCCCGGAGGCGGACAGCATCCGACGCCGCCCGCGCCGCGGCCTCAGCCGCAGCCCAGGCCGGAACCTCGTCCGAACCCCGAGCCGCGGCCGAACCCGCGTCCCAATCCCGAGCCGCGGCCGAACCCGCGGCCGAACCCTCGTCCCGAACCGCGCCCCGAGCCTCGTCCGCACCCGCGGCCGATTCCTATCCCCATTCCCGCGCCCTGGCCCGTTCCGTACCCGGAGCCCCCGTGCCCGGGCGGCTGCCAGCCCGACGAGTATTTCGTGAGCCCGGACGGCAGCCGCGCCGTTTGGATTCAGGGCGAGGCGCACGACGCTTTTCTTTACGATCGCACGTTCGACGGCAACGGCAACCCCACTTTCGAACCCAAATGGCTCGAGGATGACGTTGCTTCTGTCGATTGGTACAACGACGCTTCGGGCTCGCTCGCGTCGATCGTGCTGACGCGCTTTGACGGCGGAGTCGATAATTTCGATCCCAACGGCGAGCGCTTCCCCGATTCCGACGCGGCTCCGGAGGCCCCGGCGGCGCCGTCGGTCAAGCGCGACCTCGGCAAGGCCTTCGAGAAATCGGGAGCGTTCCAGGCGCTGGGTCAAGGCAAGATCAGCTGGTAGTACTCAAAAGAAGCGCCGGGTCCTCTCGGGGCCCGCCGCTTCTTTATTGTAGTATGCATACATACTATGGGCGCCCATAGTATGTATCCGCTTTCAGGAGCTCGAGACTGATGAAATTAACTTTCTGCGGCGGCGTCGGCGAGGTGACGGGCTCGAGCCATTTGCTCGAGGCCGAGGGCCGCAAGATCCTCCTCGACTGCGGGCTGTTCCAGGGCCACCGCGGCGCCGCGATCGACAAGAACAAGAGCTTCGCGTTCAAGCCGGCGGAGCTCGACGCGCTACTGCTCTCTCACGCTCACATCGACCACTCGGGCCGGCTGCCGCTGTTGGCCAAGCAGGGCTTTCGCAAGCCGATCTACTGCACGCCGCCGACGGTCGAGCTCTGCTCTCTGATGCTGATGGATTCCGCGCATCTTCAGGAGGAGGACGCGAAGTTCTTCAACAAGATTCACGCCGATTCCGGGCAGCGCATCGACCCGCTTTACGGGATGGACGACGCGAACGCCTGCCTCCGGCTTTTCAAGGCGCACGAGTACGAGCAGACGCTCGCGCTCTCCGACAAGGTTCGGGCGCGCTTCGTCAACGCCGGCCACGTGCTGGGCTCGGCGATGATCGACGTCGAAGTGGACACGGCCAAGGGAAAGAGACGGGTCTTTTTCACTGGAGACCTAGGCCGACGGCACGCGCTGATGATGGACCCGCCCCACGTGCCGCAAAACGTCGATTACCTCTTGATCGAGAGCACCTACGGCGACCGCGTCCACGACCCGATCACGCTCGTCGAGGGTCAGCTCCAAAAAGTGATCCAGCAGGCTTGGGACGAGAAGGGCAAGATCATCATCCCGTCTTTCGCGCTCGAGCGCACGCAGGAGATCGTCTTCGTCATCGAGAAGCTGCGCCGCCACAAGAACATCCCGCCGATCCCGGTCTACGTCGACAGCCCGATGGCGGTCAACATCACGACGCTCTTCAATAAATTCAAGACCGGCTTCTCGTTCGCGCCCGAGTTCAAGGCGTACGTCGCGAAGGAGGGGGACCCCTTCGGCTTCGAGTCGGTGAAATACGTCCACTCGGTCGAGGAGTCGAAGGCGCTCAACGAGATCGACGGCCCGATGGTGATCCTGTCCGCGTCGGGGATGTGCGAGGGCGGGCGCGTGCTGCATCACCTGCGCAACAACATCGAGAAAGACAGCACGACGATCCTGATCGTCGGCTATCAGGCCGAGGGCACGCTCGGCCGGCGCATCGCCGAGGGCGCCAAGAAGGTCAAGATCTTCGGCTTGCCGCACGAGGTCGGCGCGCGCGTCGAGGTGATGCACACCTTCTCCGCGCACGCGGACAAAGTCGACCTTCTCTGGTTCATGAAGAGCCTCCAGCCGGCCCCGCGCAAGATCTTCCTCGTGCACGGCGATCCCGGCGACCGGCTCAAGCTCAAGGCGCACCTGCACGACCAGGGCCTCGACGACGTCGAGTGCCCGGAGTTCGGGCAGACCTTCGAGCTGGAATAACCGGCGCCGGCCGGTGTGACTCCTCTCGCCTTGCGGCTGCTATTGATCAGCGTGCCAGATCCTTTGATAGGTAAATTCGTGCTTGATTTTATCATTATCTTGAGCTATCCTAGGGGCGACTAGGAGAGGACCATGCCGATCATCAAATCCATATCCAGCCTGCGGAACAAGACGCGGGAGATCGCCTCGATCTGCCACGATCGCGACGAGCCCGTTTACCTGACCACCAACGGCGAAGGCGATCTCGTCGTCATGAGCATCGGCCACTACGAGCGCCTGCAGGCTCAGGCGGACCTGTTCGAGAAGCTCTCCGTCGCGCAGGCGCAATCCGCCTCCGGTCAAAAGGGGATCACGCACGCCGAGATGATGGAAAGGCTCAAGCGGATTGGCGCCCGCAAGTAAGCACGTCGTCCGGTATCTTCCGGCGGCTGTGGAAGATTTGGCTGGCATCTACGCCTGGATCCTCAAAGACGCGCCTGAACGCGCAGCCGTCTTTCTGGAGCGGATCGACCGGCGCATCGGCGGCCTCGCCGTTCATCCTGGACTCGGCCGGGTTCCCAAGCATCCGAGGCTTCGGGAAGCGGGCTACCGCGTCCTGGCGCTCGACGCCTATCTTGTCTTTTATGTCCTCCGCCGAAATATCATCCAGGTCCACCGTGTCGTCCACGGCTCCCGGAACCTCGACGATATCGTCTAAGCCGTAGGCCGAGCATAGACCCATCCAGCCTAGGCCTAAATCCCGGCCGTCGCGTGGGTCCTACGCTTCATAGGGGAATCGCCAAGCCGTGGTAGATTAGCTCCTATGACCAGAACTCTCTCGCCGTCCAAGCTCCTGGCCGCCTCCCTGGCGTGCTCGCTCATCCTCTCCGCCCCGGGATTCGCGCCTTACCAGGCGCTGGCCGCCGAGCTCGGCGAGGGCGCCGGCTCGATCCGCGTCACGCCGCAGACCCCGGTCATCAACGTCGCGCCCCAGCTTCCCGGCTCGATTCAGCTTCCGACTTCTCAGATCCCCGCGGGCGGCATCGAGGCGAACGCCCCGCAGGCCCCGGCCGCTCTCTCTTCCGCCGAGAGCTTGGCCTCCGCGGTCGGCCCCGGCGCCTCCGCGGACGTCGGCGCCCAGCGGGCCGCGCTCGACGGCGCGTACTCGGCGAGCAAGCCCGGCGCGGCGGCCGCGGCGGACGCCGTCGAGGCGAAGGATAGCTGCGCCTCCGGCGGCTGCCCGTTCGCGAAGCTTTTCGGCCGCGGCGGCGGCAACGGCGGAAACGGCGGCAACGGCGGCGGCGCGCAAGGCGCGACGCCCGCGCCGGCGCGCCCGGCGCCCTCCGACGTCGGCCCCATTCAGAAGGCCGCGATGCGGATCATGGCGCTCCTCTGGAAGATCACCGACCGCCTCATCGACGCGCGGTGGGACACGAGGCTGCCTAAGTACGTCGACGAGCTCTACCTCTATTTCAACGAGCAAGCCCTGCGGCTCAACATGTGGGACGCCAACTCCCAGCCTTCGACCGACAAGACCGCTTACCCGAAGCCTGATGAGGCGCAGCAGAAGTACCGCACGGCCGACGGCAGCTACTTCGACCAGAACGACCCGGCGATGGCCAAGGCCGGCTCGCGATTCAACCACCTGCGCAAGCCCGACGGTCCGCCCAATCCCGAGTGGGACAAGATGGATCCCAATCCGATGGTCGTCTCCGAGAAGCTGATGAAGCGCGACCGGGACGCCAACGGCGAGCCGATCATCAAGGAGATCCCGGCCAACTCCTGGTTCGTGCAGATCCAAGATCAGCTCCACGACTGGTTCAACCACGAGCAGGAGCCGATCACCGACAAGCCGGTCTCGTTCGCGATCCCGAAGGGCCATCCGCTCGCGCCCGAGGGCGGCACGATGGTCCTCAACCGGACGCAGACCGATCCCACGCTGCCCGCCGATTACAAGGGCCCGGCGATCCACCGCAACGGCGAGACCTCGCCGTGGGACAAGTCCTCGCTCTACGGCAGCTCGGCCGAGATTCAGGCCAAGGTCCGGACGTTCCAGGGCGGCCATCTCAAGGTCGGCGCCGACGGCTGGCTGCCGGACGACGCGCAGAAGCCCGGCCTGCCGCAGACGGGCTTCAACAACAACATGTCGGTCGTCCTCGCCCTGCACAACACCGTTTGGGCGCACGAGCACAACTTCGTCGCCGACGCCATCGACCGCGAATATAAGGCCAAAGGCGTCCAGCTTTCGGATGAGGAGCTTTTCCAAAAGGCGCGCCTGCGCATCACCGCCGTCAACGCCCGAAACCACACGATCCCGTGGACGCGCTGGCTTTTCGCGGGCAGCGACATAGGGCAGCGCATCATGTGGGCCGACTGGTACGGCTTCCTCGGCAAGCGCTTCAAGCTCGCGTACATGCGCTGGACGGACCGCCACCCGATCCTCGCGAAACTGACCGATCCTTTTATCAGGGCGGAGCTGGCGTTCGGCATCCCCGGCACGGAGACCCAGCACTACGGCGTCCGCTACAACTTCACCGAGGAGTTCGTCGACGTCTATCGCCTGCACCAGCTCATCCGCGACACGTACAAGGTGCATCACCTGCAGCCCAACGCCGACGGCACGGTCGAGATCCGTATCCTCGACACCGTCAAGCTCCGCGACATGGTGGGCGTGAAGACCCAGGGCGCGCTGCGCGCGCACTCGCTCGAGGACTGGGCGCTGACGATGGGCAAGCAGAACGTCGGCGAGCTGACGATCAACAACATGCCCGACGACCTGCGCAATCTGACGGCGCAAGACGGCGTCAAGGACGGCGCGAAGATCGATCTCGGCGCCATCGACGTCGCCCGCACGCGCGAGCGGGTCGAGGCGAGCACCTACGCGAAGTTCACGATCCGGCTCGGCGAGAAAGCGCCGCGCACCTTCGAGGAGCTGACCGGCGGCGATAAAGAGGCCGCGGCCAAGCTGCGCGAGGTCTATAAAAAAGTCCAAGACGTCGATTTTCAGATCGGAATCCTCGCGGAGCGCAAGCCCGTGGGTTTCGCGCTCGGCAACCGGCAGTTCAAGGTCTTCGTGCTCTCGGCGCCCGGCCGCCTAAAGAACGACCGATTCCTGTCGTCGAAATACAACGCCGCGACCTACGATCAGAGCGGCATCGACTACGTCGAGACCAACGACTTCGGCAACATCCTCGCGCGCGTCGTCCCGGGGTTGAAGGCGCTCGATATCGAGGCCATGGAGAATCCTTACGCGCCCTATCCCGAGCCCGGCTGGCTCCCGAAGGCGCTGTCCGTCGACAATCTCAAGGCCGAGGGCGAGCTGGCCAAGACCGGCAAGCGCGCGGCCGTCGTCATCGGCGCCTCGGCGCTGGGCCTGCTCTTCGGCGGCCCCGTCGTCGGCGCGGCCGCGCTCGTCGCGGGCGGGCTGGCGGTCCTGTCGATCCATAAGAAGAAGCAGGTTGTCGCGGAGACGGCCGCGCTCGTCGCGCAGAACAAGCGCGAGCGCGCCGGCCAGCCGCTCTCCGTCGGCGAGGACTTCTCGCTGGGCGCGACGAACGGCCGGCTCTTCTCTCAGAAAGGGCTCGACGAGGCCGAGTTCGAGCGCGTGTTCCGCGACTTCGGCGCGCTGCGCGGCTACGTGACGGCCTTCGACCTCGCGCGCCTGCGGGAGGCCGACGACGCCCGCGCGGCGAAAGAGGGCCGCGGCACCTGGCTCTCGCGCCTCAAAGGCCGCGTCGCGGACAAGCGCCGCGACGAAAAGCTCCTCGCGCTCTACGCCGACCGCGTCGTCTGGCAGGACGACCTGTACGGCAAGCGCGTCGCCGCCATCAGCGAGGCGCGGCTGCGGCAGGTCCTCGAGGCCTCGCGCCCGAAAGACGCCAAGGCGCTCAACGAACGGCTCCAGGTTCGGCTCAATGAAGCGTCCGACCGGATCGAAAAAGCCGAGCGGATCACGGGGATCCTCGCCGCTCTCGGTGGGGCGGCCCTCGTCCACACGCCGCTCGCGCCCTTCGCTCTCGGGCTCGTGGTGCCGTACTTCGCCTCGATCCTCGCGTCCTCGCCGCGCGTGATGGCGAACGTCGATCTGAGCCTGGCGACGATCGGCTTGCCCAAGCCCTTCGCCGTGCTGTTCAAGGCCGTCGGCGAGGCCCGCAAGAGCGCGCTCTTCTCTCGCGTCGGCGCGTTGGCGGCGCTGGACCTGGGCGGCATGCTCGCCTGGAAGATCGCGCCCGCGAGTCCCGTCGCGGCGGCCCTGCTCGCGCTCGCGTCCTTCGGCGGCTTCGTCGTCTGGCGGCGCGTCAAGGCGTACCAGCAAGCCGTCGAGCTCCAGAAAACGTCCGTCTACGGGATCTTGAAGGAAGGCGCGCCGCAGACGCCGATCGCGGACCTGCCGGGCAAGACGGCCCTCGAGAGGCACGGCCGCTACTTCGCCGACGGCGGGGAGATCGCGACCCTGCGCGTCGCTTATCGCCAGCTTCGCAAGACGAGCCTGCCGGTGTTCACGTCCTTCATGACGTCGCTGCTCGCCCAGCTCACGTTCGGCCGCAAGTCCCAGAAAAACATGCCGGCGCAGGACCGCGCGCGGCTCAAGCCGGGGTTCTTCAATATCTGGACTCCCGGCCTCATCGACGCTCAGGCGGCCGGCAACAGCCGCATCTGGGCCCACGCCGACATGCCGAACGGGACCAAGCACGGCGACGTCGACCCCGAGCAGTTCGAGCGGCTCTTCAAGAAGTTCGACCAGGGCCGCGACTACGTCACGGCCTCCGACATCGAGCGCATGAGCCGGGCCAATCTCAATCGGGACACTAGCGCGCGGCTCAAGCGGCTGATCGGCAACGCGGCCTCCAAGCGCAGCTTCGGCCAGCTCATGCAGGTGCTCGCCGACCGCGTCGTCTGGGAGGACGGCAAGCTCGTCCCCGCGATCAGCAAGACGCGGGCGCGCGGGCTTTTCGAGGGACCGGCGCTCTACGACATCGCACGCGAGCGCGGCGGCGATCGATGAAGCGGCTGATCGCTCCGCTCACGCTGCTCCTCGCCGCGGCTTCCATCGCGAGCGCGGCGGCCTGGGACGGCGTCTCGGGCCCGATCAGCGAGATCAAGGAGCCGCTCACGGCCGTCGCGCGCACTCAGGCCGATTGGGAAGCGCTCTGGAAGCGCCATTCGGGCGGCGACCTGAAATCCATGCCCGGCGACCTCAAGGAAGGGGAGCTCGTCGTCGCCGTGTTCCTCGGCGAGCGCAAGACGGCCGGGATCAAGGTCAAGCTCGACGTCATCCAGGATCCCACGGACGCCTCGAAGGTCGTCGTGTTCTACTCCGAGGTCACGCCGTCGGACGACGCGATGCGCGCCGACGTCGTGAGCTATCCGTTCGCGATGATCAAGCTGCCGAAGCCGTACAAGGCCGTCGAGTTCGCGTTCAACGGCCGCTGCAAGGCGATCTCAGGCGAGGCCGTCGCGCGCATGAGCGGCGTCGCCGATCGAGCGGCGGCCTTCGCGGCTCTTCCGCGCTTCGATTACTGAGGCTGCAGCGTAATCAGCCGCAGCGTCGCCAGGATCGGCAGGATCAGCGCGACGACGGCCTCGGCGGCCGAGAAGCCCGACGCGAGGGGCACGACGTACTTATCTCGGGTCCGCGGATGGTATTTCTTCCAGGCGAGCTCGATGAACGCGCCGAGCGCCATCGTGATGATGTAGCTGCCCGGCAGCAGCATCCCCATGCCCATGCCGGTCGGCGACGGGACGTATTTCTTCCACTTGGTGTTCTCGATGATCGTCAGCGCCGCTCCGAGCGCGATCGCCGCGCACATCGCGGCCAAGGCCCCCGGCGGCAGGCCGCTCAAGCCCTTCGACAACAGCGTCGCGAAGCCGGCCCATTTCTGCGAGATCGGCGACTGCAGGCCGTGCTCGCCGCCGATGCCGTAAGTCGCGCGAAGCACCGGATAGGCGTAGGAGACGGCCAGCGCGCCGACGGGCACGGTGATCAGCTGCATGTAGGTCAGGTAGCGCGGCGTGCTGTCGAGCATGTCGCCCGTCTTGAAGTCCTGCATCAGCGCCTCGGACTCCGACGCGATCGAGCCCGTCACGCCGGATGAGACCATGTTCGCGGCGATGTTGCCGGGCGCGATGACGCCGAAGACGGCTTGCACCATGTTCGAGAGCACGCTGATCGGCTCGAAGTTCGTCTCGCCGTAGACGCGCAGGCCGACGAGCATCATCGGCACCGAGATCAAGATCGCCGCGATCGTCATCCAGGCGGGGATGCCGAGCATGATCTTTTGGCTGACGACGAGGGCCGCGCCGCTGATCACGCTGCCGCCGATCACCCAGCGCATCGGGAAATCCTCGGCTTGGATCGAGTCCTTGCCGAAGTGGGTGAACGTGCGGACGAGCGTCTTGCCGCGGATGAAAAGCGCCGTCATGCCGCCTGAGACGAGCAGCCCGGTCGCCGGCCACATCACCCACATCAGCATCGCGCGGCGCGTGATCGCCGTGACGGCGTGGTGCGAAAGAAGCGGCTCCGGCAGCCACCACCAGGCGATGAAGGTCCCGAGCAGCATCGAAAGCGTCACGCGCAGGCCGATCAGCATTCCGGCGCCGACCAAGAGCAGGCTCCAGTTCAGGCCGAACGAGAGCGAGTCGCCGTAGCGCCCCACCGGCATCATTTCCGGCACGCGGTACCACACCTTCGGCAGCACGCGCATGTCTTCTCTCATAACCGACAGGAGCGCCGAGGAGGCCGCGCCCACGCCCATCGCGACGGCGGCGTCGCGCGCCTTGGAGTCCTTGGCGTCGAGGACGATCAGCGTCTCGGCGACGACGGTGCCGTCGACGAAGGGGAGCTTCTCGTCGACGATGAAATGCTTGCGCATCGGCACGGCCATCAAGACGCCGAGCGAGCCCGCCGCCGTGAGCCACACGAAAGTCTGAAGGGGAGTGAGATGGACGTGAAAATTGAGGGAGGGATCGGCCGCGAGCATGTCGAAGGCCGCCATGATCACGCAGAGGAAGGCCATCGCGCCGGAGGACGTGCCCGCCGTCTGCACGAGGTTGTTCTCCCAGCGGTTGAAGTCCTTGAAGAAGACGCCGAGCGTCAGATACCCGAAGATCGCGGCGACGATGGAGGTGTTCGGGCCGTAGCCGATCTTCATCACGATGTAGGGATAGGCGCCGCCGATCACGGCGGCGATGAAGACGCCGGCGATCACGACGCGCCAGGTGAACTCGCGCACGCCCGGCGGGCGCTTGCAGACCTGATGCGTGGGCGGAAGGGCGGCCGCGTCCACTAACCCTTCTTCGCCGGCGGCGGGGTTTTGGAGGCGAGCGTGGGCCAGATTTTCCAGTACATCGCGCCCACGAAGATGCAGAAAAGGGAGACGCCCAGGAACGCCCAGGCCGCGCCCATCGCGAAGCCCGTCGCCGGCAGCGCCGGGAAGAGGCTTTCGAGCGCCCAGACGACGAGGCCGCTGACGACCATCTGGATGGCGCTGGAAATTCCCGCGATGCGCGCGCTGCCCTCGTGCGCGCTGCCCGCGCTCTGCATCATGCCCATCACGGTGAGCTGGGCGGGCTTGAAGGCGGCCATGAAGGCCACGATGCCTAGGGCCGCCACGGCCAGGCCCGCGAGCGGCAGCCCCGCCGCCATCATCATGAAGGCCGCCGGGATCGACAAAGTCGTCAGGCCCGCCACGAACATCAGCGGGAAGAACTTCTTCTGCGCGTCGTACTGCGACAGATTCGGGTCGACCTTGCCGCGGTGCTTGCGGAAGAACTGCGAGGCCTTCATCGCCGAGAACATCATCACGGCGATCAGCAGCGTCGACGCGAGGTTGGCGCCCGCCTCGTTCAAGTGCAGCGAAGGGCGGATCGCGAACAGGCCCAACAGCGGGAAGGCCACCATCATCAACGCGTCGACGAGGCCGCGCTCCAACGAATCGAGCGCGACGAGCTTGCGCAGCGCGGCGTCGTTCTTGACGATGGCGACGCCTTCCTTGAACTCGGCCCAGGTGCTCTTGGTCGCCTTCTCGAGGGCGACGTCCTCGTTGAGCTTGACGACGCTCATGACGGCGCGGCCGCCCTGGATCACGAACACGCCGGCCATGCCGGCGACGAAGGCCCACTTCAGCGGCATGGCCAAGGCCGCCGCGCCCATGATGCCGAGCGCGATCGCCGTCGGGAAGATCATCGTGGCCTTGGCCGACCAGGCCGACATCCGCGAGTTGTAGTGGTCGCGGACCTTCTCGCCCGTCTTGCCCTGCATCTGGTCCTGGAAGCCGTTTTGCTTGGCGACCTGGTCCATGCCGAAGGCGTCCCAATCGACGGGATGGGAGAAAGAGACCATGAGTCCGTCCAAGAAATTGAGGCCGAACAGCGACACCATCAGCCAGGAGACGCCGCCGCCGAGCGTCACGGCGCCGACGAGCGGCAGCGAGAAGGTCAGAGCGGGGACCGTGAACGCCACGGCCGCCGGCGGGATGAGCAGCACGGCCAGCGGCACGCCGACGGCCCAGATCGCGATGCGGCCGAGCCAGGTGTACTTCAAGATGTCGCGCACCGACATCTTCGAGGCCAACACGGAGGCGAACGGGCCGGAGAGGGCCAGCGCCAGCGTGTAGCCCAAGCGCCCGATGCCGATGGCGGCCAGGCCGCCGCCGATCATGTTCATCAGCGCGGAGAAGATCGGGCCGTAGACCCGGAAGATCGGCGTCCAGCGGACCTGCGCCTCCTCGTACTTGTCGAGCTCGGCGCGCGCCTTCGGCGTCAGCCCGAGCTCGTCGCGCGGCGCCTCCGGCAGCGCGCGGTAATCGGCTTCCGAGTGCTCCTCGGCGCCGTTCTGCTTGTAGACCGTGCCGTCGGGCTTGGTGATCTCGTAGCCGGTCTGGCGCAGGCCGGCGAGGACGTTCTTGACCGCCGCGTTGGCGTCGGCGCCGCGGCCGACCATCGCGCCGAGGCCGCCGGGATGGACCGAGTCGGCGCCTTCGACTTTCTCGCCGAGCTCGGAAAGCTGCAGGAAAATGGGGCCGTCCGTCTTCTTCGTGATCTGCTCGCCGTTGCCGAATTTGGCGAAGCCGTCGGCCTTGGCCAAGCCCGGCGTCTCATCGATCTTCGTGATCGTGCCGGAGACCGCCGGCGTGATGCCGAGCGCGAGCAGGCTGTCCGTCGGTTGGGTCTCAGGGAAAACGAGGGGCAGCCCGAGAGAGGCGCGCAGGCCGTTGGCGATCAGGTTGATCTCGCCGTGCCACTCCTTGGCCAGGCGCACGCCGTTGCCGCCGATCGGCCGGATCGCGTTGATCTCGACGAGCGCGACCTCGGGGGCCGACGGATCGCCGCGCAGGATGAACTCCATGTGGAAATTGCCGAAGGGAAGCCCGCCGAACTTGCCCCACGCCGCGACGACGGCCTCGGTCATCGCGAGGATGACGGCGCGCTGCAGCTCGGGCGAGAGCAGCCCGTTCATGCCGAAGAGATAGCCTTTTTCCTTGTCGCCCGGGTCCGGGTTGCCGATGATGAAGCCCATCACGCTCAACGTGCCGTCCTTGTTGACCGCGACGTTGAGCTCGGCGTCGCCCTCGGCCAGGCGGTCGATCATGCCCTCGATCAGGAAGCGCGACGGGCCGTTCTTCTCGGACTCGATGTAGATCGAGCGCTCCTCGGGATGAGCGCCCCAATACTCCGTGATCTCCTTCTTGACGCTGCGCACGGCCTCGCGCATCTCTTCCTCGCTGCCGATGCCGACGCGCAGGCCGGCCTTGCCGGCCGCGGTCTGCAGCTTCAAGACGGCTTTCTTGGAAGGGGTCTTCGCGACGATCTCGCGGAAGGTCCGGACGGCCTTCTCCTCGATGTCCGGGTCGTCGACGGCGCCCGGCGAGGCGGCCGGCCACTTGAGGCTCTCGATCCGCTCGCCGACGACGACGCGCGTCAGCATCTTGTCGGCGGCGGCCTCCACGGCGGCGGCCGGGTGGACGAGGATCGACGGGTTGTTGAACTGCTTGATGGCTTGCTGGACCGCCGGCACCATGCGGCTGTAGCCTTGCAGGGTCGTGTTGGCGCCCAGCGCCGTCATGTGATGGTCGTCGAGGTACTTGATCAGCTTGTCGGAGAGCGCCTTCTTGTTCTCGGCGCTCATGTCCAAGATGTCGTGGGCGATGAAGTGCTCGGCGTCGGCCGGGCGGTGCTTCTCGGCGTCGATGACGACCTGCTTGAGCCCGGGGATCTCGCCGCGGCCGACCCGCTCGGCTTCGGCCTTGGCCCAGTCGTGGCCCCAGGCGCGGCCGTAGTGGCCGCCCGCGCCGACGAGCACGTGGACCGGCGTCTTGCCCTTCTCGAGCGTCATCTCCCGCCGGGCCGCGCGGTCGGCCGGCTGGTACTCCATGCGCATGACCTGGCCTTCCTCGCCCGAGAACACGGCGCGGTCGGCGCCCTTGGGGCCGACGCCTTCGTAGACTTTCTGCAGGGCCGGGGCCTGCGCGTCCGCGTGCTCGGTGTCGACGGCCGCTTTGACGTTCGGATCTTGGGCCAGCGCCTGGACGCTCGCGGCGCCGGCGCCCGGCAGGGCGCCGTCCTTTCGGGCCTCAGGAAGGGCTTTGCCCGAAAGGGCCTGGCTCGCTTGAGCGGTAGGAAGAGCGGTTGCGTTGAGCGTGACCTGCGCGGCGGGCAGCCGCGCGCCGTCGAGCGGCGCTGAAATCGGCAGATTGACGTCGAGCTGGGCGGCCGGTGACAGGGGCGCGGCCGTGTTGAGCGTCGGGACGGTCAGGACCTCGGGCGCGACCCCGCCGTCGCGCACCTCGGCGGCGAAGGCTTGATACGACGCGAAGCCGGGCGCCTCGACGACGAGCAGCGCGCTTAAAAGCGCCCCGAAAAGCCGTTTGCCCATCACGGGATTAGTGTAGCTCGTGAATGCGGAATTTGACAGGGGTCTTAGGCCCTAAATCGGGTGGGTCTTGGAGGGCCGAAACGCCTAGGCCTTTTCCTTAAGAAGCCGGTTAAAGGCGGGTGGACTCTTCGGCGAACTGGCGCAGCAGGCGGCGGGCCGTGGCGTTGAGGTACATCACCTCGTCCCTGTTGCGGCCGACGACGGTGTAGCCGTGGGGGTGGAAGACGATGCCGGCCTTCGAGGCGCGGACGAACACGTGGGTCGGGTGGCGCCGCAGGAAGGCCGCGAAGGCCTTGACCGTCTTGACGTGGCCGATCTTGGCCTCGACTTCGACGCGGCTGTCGTGCCCTTCATAACGATAAGTCAGCTCGTTCTCGCGCTTACCCGACAGGTACTCGAGCTCGAGCTTGTTGAGCAGCTCGGTCAGGCGGTCCTGGATCGCCTGGACGGCCTTGCGGCTCTCGGCGATGATCGTGTAGCCGACGTTGCCGGCGGCCTTGACGGCCGGCACCAGGTGAAACAGCACGCCCGCGCGCTTCTGCGGGTCGAACTGGACGTCCTGGTTGTCGGGGCGCTCGAAGAAGTCGAGGAAATGGTCGACGCTCATGCCGACGAGGTTCGGGCGGACGTCGTGGTCCATGCTCTTGTAGCGGATCGGCGCGCGCACCGTCTCATGGCGCAGCGCGCCGTACTGATACACGCCGCCCGTCAGCCCGGCCGCGGCGACGAGCGGATGCGTCGTGCCGGTCAGGCGGATGTTGTTCTCGATGTAATAGACGTCGTAGCCGCCGTCCTTTTGCGGGATGGCGGCGAAGTCCGTGCCGAACCGGCCGACGACGCCCTGGCGCGCCAGCTCCGTGGCCGCCTCGTAGGCCGCGCGCTCGATGACCTTGCGGTAGGCCTTGTCGGCGGAGAGGTTCGCGCCGATGTAGTTGTTGCCGTCGATCAAGATCTGCTCGTGCGACGAGAGGATGTGCACGCTGCCGTCGGGCCGGATCTCGGACTGCACGCTCGGGAAGGTGGCGCGGTCGATGCCGGGGATGAACTCCTCGACGGCGGCGCCCTCGTTGGCCATCATCGTCGCGAAGGTGTCGATCGAGCCGTCCTCGTTCGGGACGCCGACCTTGGCCGCCGCGAGCTTGTCGACGAAATTCTTGCGGGCCGCGGCCGCGGGCAGCGCGTGCCAGTCCGTCACCGTCGGGAACAGGTTGCCCTCGCCGGAGGAGCCGAGGTTGAGCTTGACCGCGACGCGCGAGGATTCGGGGTGCCGAGCGACCAGCGCCTCGGAGGCCCGCGCGGCCGCCTCGGGGCTGTACACGTCCTCGGCGCCGTCGGCGAGCTTGATGCGCACTTTTTTCGTGCCTTTATAGCGCGACAGCGCGGCCTTGAAGACCTTGCGCCCGCCGCTCTTGGTGCCCCAGTAGATCATCGACGGGTGCGCGGCGTAGACGGAGTTCGGGATGCCGAGCTCGCGCGCGATCTGCCACTCGTAAGGGCCGCCCATGTACGGGTAGAGCACGGCCGGCGCGCCGATGCGGGCGATCGCGTCGCGGATCTCGCCGAGCTTGCCGGCGTGCTTGGGATCGAGGAGCTTTTGGGACAAAAAGTCGGTGCCCTCGTCGCCGAGCGCGACGAAATGGACGCGCTTGCGGATCTCGGCGGCGTCCTTGTGCCCGCGCAGCACGTGCTTGATCATCGACTCGTCGATCGGCATGGCGGTCACGAAGATCACGTTGACGCCGGGGTCGCTCGCCCAGAGGATCTGGGCCAAGCTGCGCATGTCGTAGTAGTTCAAGCCCGGCGTGCCGTCGTCCTTGAACGAGTACGAGTTGACGAGCACGTAGGTGCGCTGAGGGCTCTTCTGCCAGGCCTGCAAGGCTTCGCGCTGCCGGCCGGCGGCCGTCGCGTCGTAGGGCGCGCGCACGCTCTCGGGCAGCTTGCCCGCGAGGACGTCCGCGGTGTGTGCCTGAGGATTGAGGACGAGCGAGCCCTCGAAGAAAGCGTTCAGCGACTCGGCGACGGCCGACGGGTCCTGGGTGCGGGAAAGCGCCGCCAGCCACTTCTGGCCTTGAGCGCCTTGCGCGGCCAGGTTCTCGCGCAGCGCCGGCAGCGAGGCGAGGGGGATCGAATGCGCGGCGGCCGCGGGGCCGGACAGCGCCGAGACCGGCAGGGCCGGCAGCGCGCCGGCCGGAGTCTGGGCCGAGGCGGCCCGCGGGACGATCTGGATGGCCTTGGCTTGAGCGTCGAAGGCGACGGAGGCGCCGGCCGGGGCGGAGCGCAGGGCCTGGCTCGCCTCGAGGCTGATCGCGGCGAGGTCGCGCGGCGGCAGATTGAGGCCTGAGTTGAGATTGACGAGCCAGCCGTTGAAATCGGGCATCCCGGCCACGACGACCGGGCTGACGTTGACCGGGCCGCGGGCCTCGACGTCGGCCGCGAAGGCGCGAGGCGCGGCGGAGACCGCCAACAGCGCCGCCAGCAGCATCGCGGGGGAGATTCGCCTCATCACCCTTATTATTGTTGATCTTCGTCAATTCCGCCATGGTCCATAAGGGACCGATTCCCGGGCCCCTAGGACCTAGGCGAGGAGGGCCTCTTAGGAGCCGTAAAAGGAGCTATAATTGAATTCCGATGTGCAGGCTCTACGGGCAGATCAGCCCGTCGTCGCGGACGGCCTACGACCATCTCGCCCAAAGCGAGCGGTCTCTTCTGCGCCAGGCGAACTACCGCCGCAAGGACCTCCAGCGGGACGGCTGGGGCATCGGCTGGTTCGACGGCCGCGGCGCCGAGGTCTCGAAGAGCCCGAAGGCCGCGTTCGCGGAAATTCCCCGCTTCAAGCGCCTGGCCGCCAAGGCCAAGTCGCGCGTCGTGATCGGCCATCTTCGGGCGGCGTCCAACCCGATGGGGCTCTCGCGCCGCGAGCTGATGCGCGCCGACAACGCCCAGCCCTTCACCGACGGCCGCTTCGTCTTCGCCCACAACGGCACGGTGCTCGTGGCCAAGGACGTGCTGAAGTTCCTCGGTCCGTATCGCGCCCGTATCAAGGGAAGCAACGACAGCGAGATCTATTTCTGGCAGTTCGTGAAGTTCTACGACATGCATCGCGACGTGCCGAAGGCGCTGCGCGCCTGCGTCGAGGAGCAGTGGACGCTGTGGAGCTACCGCCCGGCGAAGTGGCGCAAGAAGAACCCGCGCCCCTACATCGGCCTCAACACGCTCGTCGGCGACGGCGCGTCGTTGTGGGGGATGTGCGCCTTCCCTGAAAAGCACCCCAAGCTCAGCCTCTTCAATCCCAAGCAGCAATGGGGACGGATGGCGTGGGCGCGTCGAGGCGGCCGGGTCATCCTCGCCAGCGAGGACCTCGACGGCGGCGCTTGGGGCCATTTCGGAAATCCGGAGATCGTCACCGCGACCGTCTCCGGCGGCAAGGTCAAGCTCAAGCGCGAGACGTTCAAGCCCGGACCGGCGCGATGATCATGGCCGAGAAGCTCCGCCGCATGAAGTTCGGCTGGCACGGCGACGGCGGCCACGGCGAGCGCATGATCGAGAAGATCCTCGCCGGCTCGAAGATGGCGACCTCGAGCATGGCCTACGAGACCGAGGACGCCGACCTGAAAGTAGGGGAGAAAGTCGAGCTCGTCGATAAAAAGGGCCGCGTCTTCGGCGTGATCATGATCCTCGACGTCCAGATCCGCGCCTTCAAGACCTTCGACGAGCCGCTGGCGGCGCGCTGCGGGCACACGCTCGACGAGCTGCGCGAGCTGATGAAGTTCGCCAACTCGCGCATGCCGGGGCCCGACGAGGAGATGCGCGTGACGTTCTTCAAGCTCGTCTCCGTCCCGCGCGCCCGCCCGTGATCGCCGCGCCGCTGCTGCTCTCCTTCTTCCTTTCCGACGCCCGCGCGGCCGACGCCGCCGCCAAGGCCCTGGCGCGCGATATTTATCAAGAGCTCGTCGAGCTGAACACGGCCCAGTCGGCCTTGGGCTCGACGCCGGCCGCCGAGGCGATGGCCAAGCGGCTGCTTTCCGCGGGGTTTCCGCCCTCCGACGTCCAGGTGGTGGGGCCGGACGCGCGGCACATGAACGTCGTCGCGCGGCTGCGCGGCAAGGGCAAGAAAAAGCCCATCCTCTGGATTTGCCACCTCGACGTCGTCGAGGCCAAACGGGAAGACTGGACGATGGACCCGTTCAAGCTGATCGAGAAAGACGGGTTCTTCTACGGGCGCGGCACCGGCGACGTCAAGGACGGCGACGCGCTGCTGGTGACGACGCTCATCCGCTTTAAAAAAGAAGGCTATCGCCCGGACCGCGATCTGATCGTCGCGCTGACCGCCGATGAAGAGAACGGCGACGCCAACGGCGTGGATTGGCTCCTTAAAAATCGGCGCGACTTGATCGACGCCGAGTTCGTGCTCAACCCCGACGCCGGCAACTTTCAAATCAAAGACGGTAAAAAGCAGCTGATCGGCATCCAGACGAGCGAGAAGCTCTACGCCGATTTCACGCTCGAGGTCCAGAACAAAGGGGGCCACAGCTCCCAGCCGCGGCCGGACAACGCGATCTATCAGCTCGCCGCGGCGCTGACGCGCTTGGCGGCCTACAAGTTTCCGTTCGAGCTCAACGAGACGACGCGCGAGTACTTCAAGCATCAGGCGGAGATCGTCAAAGGCGACGAGCAGGCGGATATTCGCGGGATCCTGAAAGACCCGCCGGACATGGCCGCCGAGGCGCGGCTTTCGCGCGACGCGTTCTACAACTCGCGCTACCATACGACGTGCGTGGCGACGCGCCTCGAGGCCGGCCACGCCAACAACGCGCTGGCGGGCTCGGCGAAGGCGGTCGTCAACTGCCGGATCTTGCCCGGGCACGCGCCGGAGGAAGCGCGCAAGCAGCTCGAGGCCGTCGTGGCCGATCCCGAGGTCTTCGTCGTCGCGCTCGACACCGCTTCGATGCGGCCGAACGAGCTGTCGCCGCTGCGGCCCGACGTCGTCGGCGTGCTCAAGAAGGTGAGCGAGCGGATGTGGCCCGGGCTTCCCGTCGTGCCGTTCATGGACGCGGGGGCCTCGGACAGCGCCTATACGCGCGCCGCGGGCATGCCTTCCTACGGAGTGCCCGGCGTGTTCGGGGACGTCGATGACGACCGGTCGCATGGGCGCGATGAAAGGATCATCGCCGATGAGTTCTACGCTGGAGTGGACTTCTTCTACGAGTTCAACAAGGCGCTGACGGGCTCGACTCTAGCGCGCTGAACCGTTTTACGAGGGCGTGGCGTATGTGGCACTCCTTATTTGACTGTTAGGTGAAAAACTCTTACGACGGCGCCGCACGGAAGGTTTTAGCGCAGGCAGAGGACCTCACTAAGCTCTTTGAGACTGCCGTCGGGCCTGCGATTGATGATGTCTGCATCGCTGTCGACAGAGCGCTCACCGCAATCGTCACACTTGATTCGCATGCTATACGAATGCCTGAACAACAGCGGTTGCAATGTTCGCGGATGATTCTGCTGTTCGGGAAGGCGCTGACTGATATATTAGGAGCCGTAGAACTTTTAACGAATGGCTACGACGAGCTCTGCCTGGGCGTGATGCGCTCCGCAATGGAGTCTTGGGCTACAGCAATCATTATTGGCTGTGATTCGCAGGCAGGGCGGCAGTTCATGGAAGGCCGGCTATCGACGAATGACTCCATTAAGCGAGTCTTACGCCACAAGGCCGTGAATTCAGATCCTGAATGGAAACGCCAGATTGCTGAAACCTACAAGGCTCTTCATAGTTTCGCACACCCCACAGCGGTGGGTCTCGTGCCGATGGTAAGCGACGACGGGCTATTCCTTGGCGGCAGATTCCGCCAAACGCGGATCGAGAACTACCGACAAATTCTTACGGGTTGCGCTCAGATGGCACGTAACATTGAGGTTGCCGTACCTAAGTTGTTCTGAAAGCGCCTACGACGAAAGCTGATGAAGCTCGAGTTCAAGTTCGATTGGAAATACTAATGTGAGTCGTGCCTTGACTCTTGCTTATTAGATTGGCCTTAGCAGCCTTTTGATGCGCTTGATTTCGCTCGGCTTGACCTTTGCTTTCGCTGCAAATTCAGGCCAGGCTTCGACGGCTTCCCGAACTTGCTTAAGGATCGAAGGCGCTTCGCCGATCGCGAACCGATCCGCCAGCGCCAGGCAATCCTCTTTCGAGATTTCGGCGAACTTACCGTTGACGGACATTAGGTGCTGGCTCGTCCAGTCACCGTGCGGATTATGGGCGAAGGTGATGTCATAGGCGGGGGAAAATTCCCATGTCCCGCCTTCTTTGAGTAGGAACGAGAAATTTTTCGTGTGATCGTCGCAGTTGCGTCCCATCACGTTCAAGGCCATGCGCCGAAACGCCTCGATGTCTGCCGAATGTCCGAGCTTAAGCTGGCGCATCGCCATGAAGAGTTGCTCGTAGCTGTTAGCGGATTTTTTCTTGAAATCTAGATGGTCCATAGCGCACAGGCTTTGAAGATGATGCTTCGTGCCATCGTCCTCGCGGTCGAAGCGCTTGGTCATGAAATGAGCCCGTTCGTTCTCTTCGAGCAGCCGCGACTCGGGAATGCTTATACCACACTGCTTGGCCATGAGATAGTAGGCGTATTCGATCCGTCCGAAATCCTGAGACTGGCCCAGCTCTCGATCCTCGCCCATCCCATCGAACTTCAAGAGCCAATGCTCGAATCCGGGAAGCAGGGCGAATTGCCCGGATCGAATCTCATGGGTCTTGGGATTCCAGCCGATGACGGCCTTGGCGCGAGCGCCGTTTGCGGAGGTGCCGACTTCTATGATGCTTCGGAGCGCTGCCTCCGCTGCCGTGTTGTCCTCAAAATTACCAGTGACGACCTTTCGAGCAATGGACACGAGCTCGCCCATCTTAAGCGCTGTCGGAATTTTCGTTTGTGGTCCTCGCGCGGGTTTGAATTCGAGCGCGCCCATCGCGCGCTTGCCCATGTAAGCCAGCCTGTCGAGAGCCGTGATTCGGGACTTGGCGATACCGCGCTCGGCCATATACTTGTCGATGAGCGCGTTTCCGAAGTCATCGGGTAGCGCGTCGGCAAGCATTGCCGGTAACCGCCGATAGGTGGCCTCCGGAAGATCCCCAAAGACGTAGGTCTTCTCCGTGTCATTCGCAGGCATATTAAGCGGGGCGAGCTGAATCCCGGTGCGGCCGAAGGTCTTATCGTATGCGAAAACGTAGTAGTCGAGCTTCGGGTCAAGGGCGCAGGCCCCGACAAAGAGGTCCCAAATGTAGACCTCGATCCGGTGGACCGGATGGTATCGCTCAACTTTCGGCTTGCTAGCTCGCTTGGCCATGCGTCCTTTGGCTCCTGCGCGCGCGCGCTCGCAGCCGCGTGCCGAGCGCCGGTGTCATGTGGAGGGGATTGATCGTCACTTGCGGCGCTAGCGCTTGTAGCCATTCTTGGCGATCAAGCGCGCGCGCGACACGGATGAGCGTGCTGAGGTTTGCGCCCTGCCCCGATTCGAGATGGCGGAGTGCGGACAAGCTGACGCCGGCCTGGGCGGACAAGGCTTGCTGGGTGAGGTTCCGCTGAAGTCTGAGCGAGCGAATGTTCTCGCCGATGGCTTGTGCGAGTTCTTCGACGCTAGAAATGTCAGTCATAACACCTTTCTTTAGATCAGCTATGCTGTAATTTCATATTAAATGATCTTTCTAGAACAATAATAACAGATCGCATGACATATGTCAAGGCATCTGTTAAGTACTTAATAAGAGCGATTATCATCTTTTAGTCCATAGAATCATCTTAATTAGAGCTTGTATCTATTGACGGCGAGTACAGTGAAATACTACGCTCAGAGGCGTAGCACTCGAGCGTAGTATTTCACTGTACTCGCTTGAGGCGGCTTCTCGACGCGGGGATCATGCGCTCGAGATAGAGCTCCCCTGCGGGCTTAGAGAAGGTGCTGATTGAAGACGCTCGCGCCCTCGCCTTGATAGCTCTCGTAGACGTGCTCGAATACTGCGGCGACCTTCTTCTCGTAGATGTCCTTCGTATAGGGCGCAGGGAGGTCATCGCCGAGAGTGTCTTGGATCGCGCTCATGACCTGCGCGCGGGAGCGAACCTTTTGGCGCCAGTCGATGACAAGCACGGCCTTCAGTTTGGCAAGTAGGTGCTTGGTTACCTTCTTTACCTCGTCGCGCTCGGCGGGCGACAATTTGGGATCGGGACGCGTGAGGATGTCGAAAACCGTCAATTCTTCTTCGGACAGGCTCTCACGAATGTGGCGATTTTCCTCCTCGGTCAGGGACCGAGTGAAGACCAGTAACTCCTTGAACAGATCGTCGATATTGCGGCTGCCCGCGTTGTAGGACTCGATCAAAGTCTCGAACTTCGCTGCGTAGTCGGCACGCGTTCGGTTGAATCGGATCAGCTTTTCTAATTGGGCGCGGATAGCTGCTTTCAACTGCTCCAACTCGACGTTCCTGCGCTTGGACTCTTCAAACTTCTTGGCCAGGGCCTCAAAGTCGATGGCTGCCAGGTTGATCACGCCAGCGCGCTTGCCATCGGCATCGGCGATGCTGAAGCCGTCGGCGGCGATCGCTTCATCGAGTAATCGGTTGATCTCGCCCATGACCATGCCCACATCATCGCTGCCGTTCCCGTCGGTGCGCTCGCGGATTGCGGCAGCGATGGTGGCGATGCAGGCAACTCGGGAGACAAACTCCAAAACAGTAGGGTCGGGCTTCACCGCCTTGAACAGCATTGAGACTACACGCTCCTGAACTAAGAAGTCTTTCCGCAGACTGTCCGGCGCGATCAGGCGGTCCACCCCGTCCGCGATCTTGGACAAGCGGTCGAGGTTGCCAGTGGGGAGTGCCTCGATCCCAGCGATGTCCACCCCGTGCGCGGCGCAGAAGTCGATGGCTGCCGCCAGAGATCGCCGCAATTCCTCAACCAAGGTCTTCTTATCCCGCACCGGGGTCTGGCCTTCCGTGCCCTTACCGTAGATGGTTAGGGCCTTCTCTAATGAGGCGAAGACGTTGGCGTAGTCCACGATCAAGCCGCTGGGTTTCCCGGGGTAGACGCGGTTGGCCCGGGCGATCGCCTGCATCAGAGTGTGGTTTCGCATGGGCTTGTCCAGGTAGATCGTTGAGCAGCTTGGCACATCGAACCCTGTCATCCACATGGCGCAGACGAAGACCAGGCGCAGCGAATCCTGCGGGTCCTTGAACTTCTCGTCCAGCTTCTCTTCGTGCATCCGCCTACGATGCGGCGCGATGTCTAGGTCGAGGGCTTTCATCTCCTCGATCTCGTTCTGGGCGGGAGAGACGATGACGGCCCTGTCCGTAGATTTTAGGATGTCCAGGCGCTGCCGCAGGACTTGGACTTCGTCGGGATCAGTCTTGGCCCCGTATTTGGAAAGTTTGGCCAACTCGGCCTCAACGCGGGCTCGATCCTCCGCCCAATATTTCCGCACTTTGTCGTGCATCTTGAGTACCGTGGCCTTGTCGATGGAGACGACCATGGCCTTACCTTGGAATCCCCGACCCAGGAAGTGGGCCACGATATCCTTGGCCACGGTCTCCAGACGCGAGTCCCGGGTGATGATGTGGTATTGGCGGCCGAGTTCGCGCTCTAGGCGGCGTTCCTGGCTTTCATCAAGATCGGCGGCCTCAATCACGTTATAGATGTCATCGTTGAGGTCGGGGTTCTCCAGCCGAAGCTCAGGTGTTCGGTTCTCATAGTAGAGGGGCTTGGTCGCACCGTCGTCCACTGACTGCTGGAAGTCGTAGATCGAGACGTAGTCGCCGAAGACCTGGCGGGTTTTCTCCTCGCCAGCGATTAGTGGTGTGCCGGTGAACGCCATGAACACGGCGTTGGGCAGCGCCGCACGCATGTTCAGCGCCAGCGTGTCGTATTGACTTCGGTGGCTCTCGTCGACCAGTACGATCACGTCGCGCCTGTCGCACAGCATTCCAGCCGTCTGAAACTTCTGGATAAGGCTGAAGACGTAGCGGTGGTTGCCGCGCAGGAGTTCTCGCAATTGAGCGCCGCTCTGTGCGTGACAGTCGTCGCTTTCCTGCTCGCTGACAGCGCCGACGGCCTTGAACGTCTTGGCGATCTGATCGTCCAGTTCGACGCGGTCGGTGACGATGACGAAGGTCCAGTTGCCCGGGATCCTGCGTAGCACCTTTTGCGCGAAGAATACCATCGAGAAGGACTTGCCGCTGCCCTGCGTCTGCCAGAACACGCCGCCGCGTCCATGCCCGGCTGCGCGCGCGGCCTGCATCGCGGCCAGGGCGTTGTTCACGCCTAGGAACTGGTGGTTTTGCCCCACTACCTTGATCGTGCCGAGCTTGTGTTTGGAGAAGAGTGTGAAGTTCTCGATCAGGTCGAGCAGGCGCGAAGGCTCACAGACGCCCCGGATCAGGACCTCCAGGGATACCCGCCGAGGTTCGTTTTCCTTCTCGATTCGCTTCCAGTCGAAGAAGCGCTCCCAATCGGCCGTGAGTGAGCCGACGCGGCTCTCGGTGCCGTTGGAGGCGATGAGCACAGCGTTGAACCAGAAAAGCTGCGGGATGCCATTCTGCTCGTGCTTGTAGCTGCAGAGGTTGCCGTCGAACGCCTGTCGTGCGGGCACCCCCGGCTTCTTCAGTTCGATGACGACCAAGGGTAATCCGTTGACGAACGCGACCAAGTCCGGGCGGCAGGTGTAAAGAGAGCCGGTCACAGTGAACTGGCTGACCAAGAGAAGATCGTTGGCCTTCGGTGTCTCCCAATCGATAACGCGCACGCGCTCAGTCTTCTGGCCGCCCGTGGGATCGACAATCGAGACTGTGATTCCGCCCTTCAGAAGTTCATAGACATCCTGGTTCGCGGCGACGGCGCTTAACGCCGACCAATCCTTAGTCAGGATCGTGACCGCCGCCTCGATCCCCTCAGGTGGCAGAGTGGGGTTCAGCGCCTTCAGTGCTGCGCGCAGGCGCGACAGCAACACGACCTCGCCCGAGTTCTCGCGGCCGAGCGTCCCGGCCGCCCCGTAGACCTCCTCCATGGCCGACACCGTCTGCCAGCCCAAGGAGGCGAAGAGCTTGATCGCGGGCTCCTCGACCAAGTGCTCTTCGTTATAAGGGTTCATGCTACCAGCGCAGTCTCAGCGATAGGGGGATGGCGTGAAAGCAGGCGTGACAAGAGCAGATCGCGGGTTTGGCGGAGATTGTTGATTTGGTATGAGAGAGTCTTGATCTGCTCGAACATCGGATCAACGTGTTGAGTAAAGCGTTCAAGAAGGTCGGACGGGGGTCTCGCGACGCGCATCCGCGAAAACGTGTCTACGACGATGGTGGCGAATGTCGCTCCTCCGGTATTCTTCTTTAGATAATCGACCTGCTGCATTGTCATGAGGAATAAGAATCTCTGCGAGACGCCCTCTCTGCCTTTAAGCGCATAACACGATTGGTTCATAGCCATAGGCACCGATGGTAACGCAATTTTCCCAACAGTTCCGCGAGCCGTAATAAACACGGTGTCAGGCGGATAAAGGGCACTCGCACACCTTTCTACTCCCAGGCTGGTTAGATGCTTCCCAGTGTCCAAGACGTAGAAAGAGGCTGGGGCATCACGCGGGGTAAAAAAAGGAATCGCGCCATCCCAATACTCGGGGTTGTCTGTCTTTGGCGTGCCGCCACTTAGCACTTGGGCCAAGCTGGTAAAAGGGACTGCGTCCCAGGTCTTGGGGATAGAGCCAATCGCCGACATCACACGCGGGACCTTGGTATTCCCTGGGTACCGAAACTTAACGAACCACTCGCGATAGAGAACCCTCGATATCTCTTCCAGCAATTTGATGCGGCGCAGATTGTTCTCGATTAAATCGTCGTAGGCCGATAGGATGTCGGCGATGCGCTTCTGGATTTTGAGAGGAGGAATCTCAGGTAACTCCAGAGTGCGAACATCTTCCATGTTGAGATGGGGAACGGTTGCCCCGTTTGTCATCGAATGGATTGTTCCCTGCACCTCGTCGCCAATCAAAAGATACGTCAGATACCGAGAATCGACCTTCCGTGGATCGGGGCGGATTAGAAGTGTGCGCTGCCCAAGGCAAGGGTGCAAATTTTTCGGCACCATCGCGACATTCCCAACCGGAGCTTCACGCGCCATGATCAGATCACCCGCACACGGCACCGCACGGCGCGTCCATTGGCGATAGGTTTCTTCGGAGACTTGGTTCACATCTTCTAAAAGAAAATAGCCTCGACCGATGTTCGGAGTGCGGATCGACGGATATCCAGCTTCCACTGTCGGAGCCGTTTTGTGCTCACAGTCGACGATCATCTCGCAGATGCCCCCCAATTTGATCGAGGTGGTCATGACTTTGATTTCCGCAGCTTCTTGAACTGGCGCGGCCAAGATTTTGGCGGACAGAGGCACATCTGGTCGGTCCGAACAAACGCGCATACTTCCTCAAGGGCGTTCTTCCCGCAGATGTCGGGGTTCGTGTGCCGACATCCCAGAGTCCGGCGCTCCGAGTCCTTCGGGTTCAGCTTCGCATGGAAGCCAACGTGCTTATTCACGCCTCCAAAATCTCCATCACGTTCTTGGCGATCGACGCTTCGAGATCGTGGGCCGCGCCCGTAAGAGCTTCCAGCTCCGTGTTCAGGACTTCGAGCTTCTCCTTGAAGTCCTCGTCGCTGACTTCTTCATCAGGCGCGACGCCCACATAGCGACCGGGGTTGAGCGACCAGCCCTGCCCTTCTATCTCTTTCTTTGTTGCTGCCTTGCAAAGACCCAGCACGTTGCGGTAGGCCAGCTTCTTGCCGAAGACTTCTTGGAGCTTGACCTTCGCCGCATCCCCGCCTAGCGTGAAGTCTGCCTCTTCACCGCGATAGAGACGCACAATATTGGCGAGGAAAGCGATCTGCTCAGGTGTCCAGTCGCGGTGGGCGCGATCGATCTGGCGGTAGACGTGGCGTGCGTCGAGGAATAGGACTTTATCAGCCCGAGGCATTTTCTTCTTAGCCCTGTCCAGAAACCAAAGCGTGCAAGGTAAGGTGACCGTATAAAACATGTTCGGGCCGACAGCGACGATGGCGTCTACAGCACTGTCTTCGATCATCTTTTGACGGATTTCTTGTTCGGTGGAGCGTGCGTCAGCCGCAGAATTGGCCATCACAAATCCTGCGCGCCCATTGGGGTTCAGTGCTGAATAAAAAAGTTGAATCCACAAGTAATTCGCGTTGTCCGCGCGGGGCAGTCCGAACGGATATCTTCGGCCGGGCCCAACGGCAGAGGCAAGGCGCTCTTTATCCACCGCGCTCATGTTAAAAGGTGGATTGGCCAGGACGCGATCAAATCGGCCAGTGCTGTTGTGAGGATCATCGTAATAGCTGATGGCCTTCTTGATGTCGCCTTCCAAGCCGTTGATCGCTAAGTTCATACGGCAAATCGCGATCGTCGCCTCGACCTTTTCTTGGCCATGGATCGAGAGTTCGTCTGACGGGCTCTTCTTGCGGCGAGAGACGAAGCGAGCACTCTGCACGAACATGCCGCCCGAGCCGCAGGCGGGATCAAGAACTTTGCCATGCAGCGGTTCCAGTACCTCGACCAGGAAACGGACGATGCTGCTCGGCGTGAAGAACTCGCCACCTTGCTGCCCTTCAGTGAGTGCGAACTCGCTCAGGAAATATTCATAGATGCGGCCGAAGGCGTCGTAGTCGAGGGTGACCGGAATTTCTGAGACCAGCTTGAGCAACTCTTTAAGCAACGTACTGTTGAAAATTTCGTAGGTCTTGGGCAGGAACCCAGCCAACTGGGGGTTGTATTTCTCGATATCGCGCATCGCGTCGTTGACGTTCTTACCCACGGGGCGGCCCTCGGGCAGGGACAGCAAGTGGTCGAACCGGGCTCCCGGGGAGAGGTAGAGGACGCCCTCGGCGTGGTATGCGCCCGGAATGTCGACCTTTGAGCCCTGGCGGCCGTTCCCAGCTTTCTTCTCTAGCTTGCTCCGCAAGGTAAAGAACCGAGCCTCGGCAAAGCGCAAGAAGATTAGTCCCAAGACTGGTTGCGAGTATTGCTGCGAGGTCAGGCCCGAGTTGGCGCGAAGCTGGTCCGCCGCCGCCCACAAGCGCTTCTCCAGCGTATTATTTTGGTCGTCCTTTTTCTGCGGTGCAATCCAGATCATTGGGCTCTCTTTATGACGGAAATATAATTGGTGACTTTATCATTTCGGCGTTTAGCCCGTTTCGCGAGCATGCCAGATAGGGCAGGAGAGGCCATGCGGAATCTGGACAAATCGAGCGCGTTACGCTCGGTAAATATCCTGGTCAATTGGTTGCGAGGGCTTGATTTTAACCAGCGACCTCTGTTGCGAGCCTACGGATTCTGCCGCTGGTCGTTCATCGCCCGCGCGTGCTGGCCCTTCACCCAGACCGTAGAATGCGCGCCGGCCCGATCAGGAAAAAACACGTCGGCGGCGTGCTGGCCCGCGGCGTCGTGGTCGTTGACCTCGATGACGTAAGGGACGAGCCGGCCGTTCTCCAGCTGATACATCAGATCCAAGCCGATCATGTCGGTCTGCGCCTGGTGCGGCTCGCCGGGCTGCCGAGCTTGCCCGACTTCGCTGGCCGCGATGGCCCTGAGGGCGCGCACGCCGATGTCGCGGCGCTCGGCCTCGAATTCGTCGACCTCGGCTTGCGTGCGCAGGACGCCGTGCTGGCTCATCCAAGCCTGGCGCATGATCTCGAACGGAACGATGGAAGCGGCGTCGCGCGGGTCCTTGGGCTGGCCGCTCGTGGGCTTGCCCCAGGTGCCGGCGCGGAAGAATCCGTCGGGGACGGTATAAGGCTGGCCGTTCTCGTCTCGGGCGACCCAGACGCGCTCGTTGGAGTCCTTTTTTTCATAGGGCTGCGCCTGGGCGATCTCGTCCGGGCCCAGCAGCTCGACGCCGAACTTCTTCTTGTCCTGATAGATGTAGGGCTGCCCCTCGACGTAGGGAGCGAGCCGGAAATAGACGGGCGGCGGGGCCAAGCGCTGCTCGAGCAGGACCAAGCCCTCGGAATCCATGTGCGGGTGATGGGAGAGCGCGATCACGTGGTCGATGATCTCGTCGACGTTCCCGCGCGGGATCAGCTTGACGCCCTCGCCGGAATGGAAGCGCGGGCCCGACGGCTTCACGACGACCTCGTCGCCGTGATAGCGCCCGAGGAACTCCTGGACGGCCGCCGCGACCTCGGCGCGCGTTTGAGGCATGAGGCCGGTCTTGAAGCGCTCCGACTGCGGGATGTCCCGGCTCGCCAGGAAATTATGCGGCAACAGGAACGCCCGGGTCTGCGGCACGCGCGCGCCTTCGGCGGCGAGCAGCAGGCGGGTCCAGAGCTTGTCGTTCGTGCGCTTCTCGAGCTGCGACGAGCTCGACATCGGAGCGTCCAAGTTCTCCTCCAGCGGCACGCCGGAGTCCGTGTCGAACGCGCCGAGCGTCAACAGATTGCCGAAGTAGCGCGCGCGGCGCGGATACTTGTAGGTGACGAGCACGGCCTGCTTGCCGTCCTTCTCGAAGTAGACGGCCTTGGTCACGTAAAGCTGATTGCGCTCGGGGCCGCTCGGGACCTGGGTGATCCACGACGGGTCCATCACGTAGAGGTAGTCCCCGGGGTACTGGCGGCCGCCCTCGCGGACGGTGGAGAGCTTCCAGATCGACGGCAGCCCGGTCCAGACCATGGCCGGACCGTTTTCCGCGCCGTCGTCGTACTTCTCTTTATAAGGAGGCAGCTCCATGACCGACAGCGCCGTGTTGAGCGACGCGATCGCGCCCTCTTCCTCGCCCGGCTTCGAGCGATGGATCTTTTGATTGGGGTGCAGCTTCCACTCGGACGGGATCTCTTTCGCGCCTTCCGGAGCGGCGACGCTCGCGGCCGTCTCGCCGTGACCGAGCCCGCCGTCGAAGAGCTTGTCGATGCGCGCCGAGACCTGCGCCACGGCCGACGCGTCGCTTGGGTTCACCATCGGTCCGGCGGCGACCAGCGAGGCCACGGCGCCCGGCTTGCTCGATAAAGCGGTCAAAGCCCGCATGTTTTGCGCGCCCAGCACCCGCGCGAGCTCGGCCGAGTGCGCCTGCACGACGGCCGGCGAGGCCGCCAAGCCGCGGACGACGGCCGCGGCGTCGGGCGTCGTCGCCTGCGCGGGCACGGGCAGGCCGCTCGACAGCGCGTTGATCTGGCTGATGACGTCGGCGCGCAACGAGCCCTGCGCGGCGAGAAGATCGGTGACCGGCAGGCGCGCGCCCTCGGCGCCGAGCGAGGGCGCTTCCGCGATCTCGGCGGCGCGCGCGGGGGCGAGCGCGAGGAGCGTCGCCGCGATCAAAAGGCCGGGTCTGAGCATGGCGTTAGTGTAGGGGATTCTTTCGATTTTTTCGAGGCCCAGGGGCCCACTTTTTCGCGCTCTCGTGGACCCATCCCGGGTTGGGCCCATTACCTGAGCCGCCGTGGGTCCTTCGTCTCTCTAAGGAAAAGGCGGGGCGTTTGTAGACTCTGCGCATGTCCACGCGCCGAGTCGTTCTCGCTCTCGTTTCTTTACTTCTAGCCGCGCCGAGCTTCGCCGTCTCGCTCTACGACGGCCTCGCCTCCCGTCCCGCGATCGAGCCCGTCGTTCCCGTGCTTCCGACGAGCATCCTGAATGCCGACATCCTTCCTGAAGGCCTTCAGGGCGGCTTGCTCCCGCTCGCCGTCGAGCCGCCTTCCCTTCAGATCCCGTCGGCCTTGACCGCCGCGGAGCTTCCCGCGGCGATCGCGCCCGCGCGAGCGGCGACGCCCGCCGCGACGGCGCTGCCCGGCGCGATGGCCACGCTCAACGCTCTCGTCCCTCAGTCGGCTTCGCCTTCCGCGAACGGCGGCGGGGATTCCCCGGCGAACGCCTCTCCCGCGCAAGCGGCGCGGGTCTTCGACGGCTCGATCGTCGACCGCGGCGTCTCCGAGTTCTTCGGCGAGCTCGCGCCCGACCAGGAAGCCGGCGTCGTCGTCGCGAGGCCCCGCGCGACCGTCGAAGGCGTCGCCCCGACCGAAAGCGAGATGAACGACAACGTCAAGCTTTCTCCCAAAAGCTTGCACGAGCGCGAGAACGCCTCGGCGGCGCTGTTCGCGCACGGCGGCGCGTCTTACGATTCCGCCACGCCGACGACGCAGAAAGTCGATCTGACGAAGTACGACGCCGTGCAGTTCCAGGACGCGGGCCGCGGCCACCGCAACGTCGTCGTGGTCAAGAAGGGCCGCACCGACCGCGTCATCGTCGTCGGCAGCCACAACGACAAGGTCAGCGTCGGCGACGGCGTGATCGACAACTGGACCGGCACGACGATGGTCGCGCATCTCTATCAGACGCTCAAGGACGTGCCCACCGAGGCGACGATCGTCTTCATCTCGCACGCGCGCGAGGAAGAGGGGCTGCTCGGCTCGCGGAAGTTCGTCTCGTCGCTCGCGCCCGAGGAGCTCAAGCGCGTCGAGTCGAACATCAACATCGACACGCTGGCGATCAAGGGCGGCGGCACGCTCGTCTGGGACAACGGCGACGGCTGGGCCTCGGCCAAGGAGATGCTCGACGCCGCCGACCGCGCCGTGGCGGAGGAGAACGCCAAGCGCCCCGCGAACGACCAGCTGAATTTGCGGCGCGAGCCGCTCAACGGCGGCGACGCGGACTCGTCCAGCTACCGCGACGCGGGCGTGCCGTGGTACGCGACGTTCTTCGGCGGCTCCGAGGACTTGATCTTCTCGATCATCCACACCCCGCGCGACAACTTCGGCGCGTTCTCGCTGCCGATCTACCGCGAGTCTTATTTCGTCACGCTGGCCGTGCTGCGCTACCTCGACGCGCACGGACATCGGATCCCCGGAGTCAGCTGAAAGAGATAAAAGATGACACTCATCGACACGAAGCAGACAATGAGCCGTCATCCGGCCCAACCCTTGCTGGGCCCATTGCCCGCGTCGATCGGGGCCCAAGGACCCGCGGGCCTCTTGAAAGGGCTGTTGTATCATGACGTCCGCCGCGCAATGAATCGGAACGGAGATGGCTTGATGAATCGCGACTCGCGCCGGATGCACCTGATGCTCCCCGTCATCGTCCTCTTCTGTTTTTCTCATGCCCGCGCCTCGATGGTCGAGGCGGGGGGACCGGTCCTCGAAGGAGGCCCGATCGCCCCGATGAGCCTGCAGCTCCCGACTCTGAACCCCGCTCAACTGAGCGGGGTTCCTCTTTCCGCCCCGGGACTCGCGACGCTCGCTCTTCCGGACACGACCCTTCCCTTATATAGCGCGGCGTTCGCGCGGATCCCCGCGGGGGCCGCGACGCTCCAGGCCGCGCAGCAGGCCATCCTCAAGCGCGACGCGCGGGCCGCGGTGTCCTCGGCCTTGAAGCTCGACGCCTCGTCGTTCGGCTCGAACGGCGAGCGCGCCTCGGCTTCCGATATTCAAGCGGCTTCCGGCGAGGTCTTCGACGGCGGCGCCAAGACGGCGTCCGGCTTCGGCGGCTCGTTCGACGGCGGCGAAGGCGGCGGCGGCTCCAACAACGACGGCGGCGGAAACGACGGCGCGAATAACGGCACCCCGATCGAGAAGGCCTACCCGAAGGTCGTCGTGATCCTCGACACTTTCAACGGCCCGGCGTCCGCGGAGACCGTCCAATACATCGAGAAGCTCGCCGACCTCGGCGTCCACGTCGTCTTCGTCACGCCGCGCGCCGAAAAAGGCGCGAACTCGGCCGAGGAGATCCTGACCTCCAAGCTGCGCACGCGCGCCGGCAACCCGGTCATGGTCGTCAGCTACAACGGCTCGCGCATCGCGATGCACAAGGCCACGCGCGCGGAGAACCCGAAGGGCGCGGTCTCCGACGCCGACGGGTTCGCGGCTCCGACCTTGGAGCTCTTCGGCGCGATCAACCAGGCGGCCAAGACGCGCCTCAAGCTCGGCGGCGTCGACGAGATCCGCGGCGGCGTCGAGGATAACGTCTATCACTACGGCGTCGAGGTCCAGCTTTCGAAGAAGGTGACGAAGGCGCGCCGCGCGGGCCTCATCAACGAGATCGTCAAGTTCTACAACGACCGCGTGCAGGAGGCGGGCCTCAACTACCGCTTCGAGGCGAGCGAGGGCGCGGACGGCAAGGTGTCTCTCTTCACGCAGTCGACGGCGCTGCGCTTGAACACGGGCCGGATCTTCTCGGCGATCCAGGCGCAGTACCCCGATCTGCGCGACCGGCTCAAGCAAGAGGACGTGCTGTTCCTCGCCGACTCGACGCGCGCGGCGCGGTTCCTTTCGACGCTCCCCGGCAAGGACCAGATCCCCGGCCAGGGCTATCTGATGCACGGCGTGACCAACGAGGCCGAGCTCGCGCAGGGCCTGTTCGCCGTGCTGCACGGCAAGGGCCTCGAGGACGTCAAGGTCACGCGCAACCAGCTGCGCTCCTACGTCTCGTGGCTCGAGGCGCGCCAGCGCTACGGCAACCCGCGCGGCGGCGGCGGCTTCCGGCTGGAGCCCTCGCTCGGCCGCTACCAGCAAGAGGCCAAGTTCTACGGCGCCATCCTCCATTATCACCTGATGGCCGAGCTCTACCACCGCATCCGCAACCACAACTTCGACGGCGCCAGCCTTTCGTCGGCCATGGACCTGCTCGAGCAGATGGCCCGCAACCCGAAGGCCTACGGCATCAACATCGACGAGGACATGGACACGATGCGCGGCAGCAAGCGCTGGCGGCCGTTCGAGCGCGAGCGCCTGGGCGTGCTCAAGCAGTGGCTCGCCAACTATTACGACCGCAACTTCCCGAGCTACCCGCGCGGCGTGTCCGAGAACGTCGTCGGCACGCTGATCAACCTCTCCCGCGACTCGGGGACGAACATCAAGCTCTACTACGAGTCGCCCGCGACCAAGCGCCGGTATCAGGTCGGCGTGCTGCCGGCGCGCGGCCAGGTCGAGAAGGACGACCACGGCTACTTGCTCGTCGTGCATACGTACCGCACCGGCAAGGAGATGCGCCAGGACGACTTCGAGGAGTCCCTCGAGGTCAACCTCGCGATGCGCGCGATGCTGCAGGGCTACGCCAAGAAGGAAGCCGACGGGCGCTGGACCGTCAACGGCGAGCCGGCGCGCGTGATGGCCGTCTATCACACGATGACCCGCGACATGCCGAGCGACATCATGACCCCGGAGCAGGTCGAGGCCCGGTCCGGCGAGGTGACCTCGCTGATCGAGAAGATGCTCGCGGACAAGGAATTCCTGGCTTATTGGGAAGCCGAGCAGGCGAAGAACGAGAAGGTCGCCGTCGGCCGCGCCACGCACAAGGCCAAGCAGGCGGCCCAGCCGCCGCGCAAGAAGAAGACGCCGACGAAATCCTCCTGAGTCTTCGATGATCAAAAAACTCGGCTCGGTCGCCCTCGCGCTCACCGTCCTGCTGCAGCCCGCGGCGCCTTTCGCCGCGGAGCTCATCGGACCGCTGGAGCTTCCGGCGTCCGCTCCGAGGACTCCGATCGCCGAGCCGCTCGCTCCGTTGACTCCGGGGCTTTCAGCCGAGCAAAGCCTCACGCTCCCTTCTCTGCCGGGCGGCGTCTCCGCTTCGCTCGCTCCGCTGGCCGCTTCCGAGGCGGCCTCCGCTTCGGTCGAAGCCCAGCCCGCGAACGCCGCCCAGACGGCGCAAGCCGCGCTTTCCTCGACGGCTCGCACGATCACGGCCGCGAAGTCTCAGGACGCGCGGTCTTCGTCGGCC
>CAZRIP010000025.1:0-34994 GCA_964600165.1 uncultured Elusimicrobia bacterium
AGGCGAGATCGGCACGAACGTTGCGCCTTCCGAGGCCGCGAAGCCTGCGACGCTGGGCTCATGGACACCTCGAAAGGACATGCGCATGGACCCCGAGGGCAACGAGACCGTTGGCCTGCGAGCGCGGGAGCCCGGCTGGCACTACGTCGGGAGCATCGGCATCGACACCGCGACCTGCTGGATCGGCGACCCGACCTACGAGGTCCCGTACTTCGGTGACGCGTGCGGCCTCGTCCCCTACCTCGGCATCGATCGCAACGACGACGTCGGGCGCGGCGTGCTCGTCAGCACGGGGTTCGGCGACGGGTCGTATCCGGTGTACCTGAGGACCGCGGAGGGCTCGGGGCGCACCGTCGGCGTCCTCATCGACTTCGGGATGAGATACGTCCTCCTCGCCCCCGGCCAGTGCGCCCGCGTGCGCCCGGACGGCGTGCCGGCGTGGACGGACGCCTCGCGCGGCCATTTCTCGACCAACCGGCCCTACCGTTGGCACGACCGGCTGCGGCCCGGCAAGCACATCGATCTGGTCTTCTACGACGGCTTCCTGTCGCAGGGCGTGGCGTTCGGCAAGTTCATGGCCGACTCGCGCGGCGCGGCCGAGAAGATCAAGACGGCCTTCGCCGAGCAGAACGAGCCGCAGGTCGTCACGATCGCCACCGACGGCGAGACCTACGGCCACCACGAGAAGTTCGCCGACATGGGCCTCGCGCACCTGGTCGCCGACTGCCTGCCCTATCGGGACATGGAGACCGTCAACTTCGCGTGGTATCTCGAAAAATATCCGCCGACCTGGGAGGCCGAGATCAAGCGCGGGCCGCAGGGCCTCGGGACTTCCTGGAGCTGCGCGCACGGCGTGGCGCGCTGGATGGACGATTGCGGCTGCGGGTCCGAGCCCGGCAAGCACCAGCGCTGGCGTTATCCGCTGCGCGAGGCGCTGGACTGGCTGCGCGACGAGCTGGCCGTACGCGCCGAAGCCGCGGGCGCGAAGCTCACGCGCGATTTTTGGAAAACACGGGACGCCTATATCCGCGTCGTCTTCGACCCCGACTCCGTCGACGGCTTTTGCGACGAGCAGCTGATCATGCCGGGCGCCGAGAACCGCCGCGCTTTGACCGGGCTCTTGGAGTCGCAGAAGTTCGCGATGTACATGTACACGAGCTGCGGCTGGTTTTTCGCGGACGTCGCCGGCCTCGAGGCCGTGCAGAACCTGCGCTACGCGGCGCGCGCCGTCGAGCTCGCCGGCGCCGGAGACCTCGAGGAGGAGTTTTGCGCGCGGCTGGCTTTCGCCGAGAGCAACGATCCGAACGCGCCAACGGCGCGCGAGGTCTACCTGCGGTACGCGAAAGCGGCCTCGTCGTCGACGGGCAGCGCCCGCATCTCCCCCGACGCCAAGATGTAGGTCCCGATGCTCGCGAGCGAGCGATTGCCGCGCATCATCGAAAGGCAGCGCTCGAGCAGCGGCGTCGCTTCCCCTCCGGTCCAGCCGAGCTCGCGCTTGGCCGAATTTAAAAATCCCGCGCAGCCGCGCTCGAGCTGCTCCAGGCGCTCGGCGCGGCGGCGCTCGTCGGCGAGCGCCGCGATCAGCCAGGCCGACGGAACGAGCGTGCGGCCGCTCGTGATCTGAGCGAGATCCTCCAGGGCGCCCTGCCGGTCGCCCGAGCGCAGCCGCGCCTCGGCGCGCCGGGTCCACAGGCGCTCGGGAGCGGCCACGCGCGCCGCCTCCTGGAGGCTCGCGAGCGCCCCCGCCGGGTCTCCGAGGAGCGTGAGCGCCCCGGCCTTTCCGATCCGAGGCCAGGGCAGGCTCGCGTCGCGGCGCAGGGCCTCCTCGAAGTCGGCGATCGCTTCATGGTAGAGGCCCTGCCAAAGCCGCACCTCGCCGCGGTAGGCCCACAGCCGCGGCAGGCCCGCGCCCGAGCGTTCGATGCGTCCGAACTCCTCGACGGCTTTTTCGGGGTCGCCGAGCAGGCAATAGCGCTGGATGCGCGCGTATTCGCCGCCCGGGCCGCGAGCATCGTCCTCCTCGAAGCGCACGAGCCGGCGGCCCATGACGCGCGTGGGCGTGCGCGAGCGGTTGCCTTTCATCTCCTCGAGCGCGGCCTCGATGCGCCGCGCCGTCTCCGCGTCGAGCGTGCCGCCGCCGTTCTCCTCGTTCGGACCGCGCACGCCCATGCGCCGCAGCCGCTCCCGGTCGCCGAGCGCGGTCTGCTTGCCGGCCGCGAAGGCGAGGAGCATTCGGTTGAGGAACGCGCCGGCCGGCTCGCCGAAGCCGCGGCTGAGAACGACGGCTCTTTCGAGGTCGGTCGACGCCTCGGCGAAGCGGCCCGATTTGCGGAGCACCTCGGCGCGCCAGACGAGAGTCTCGCAGTCGCCGGGGTCGAGCTCGAGCGCGCGCTCCGCGCGCTCCAGCGCCTCGCGGAGCTTTCCTTGGACGGCGGCGGCCGCGGCGAGCACGCGGAAAGCCCTCGCCGACGGAGGAAGCGCTCGAGAGAGGCTCTCGGCTCTGCTGAACGCGCCGGTCCAAGCGGCGAGCTCGGCGGCGCGTTCCAGGCAGACGCCTCCCGCCGTCGTGTAAAGCGCGAGCGCCGCCTCGAACCTGCCGCAGGAGTCGAGCGCGCGCGCCGCGCGATCGGCGCTTCCTCGGCCGCGCAGCGCGCGGCGAAGGGAGAGGCGCTCGAATTGAAGCTGAGAGCGGCGCGCGGCGGCCTCGAAGCCGCATTGCTGCTCGAGGATCGAGCGCAAAAGCCACGCGTCGGCGCTTTTCGGCGCGCGCAGGATCTCGAGCGCCTTCTTATAGTCTCCCTCGCGCCGGGCGCGCTCCGCGGACGCGACCTCGGGCGTCTTGGCGTCCGCCTGCGTCAAGAAGTCTCTCCCATGGAGTTTCGGCGCGCGAAAGCGGCCTCGTCGTCGACGGGCAGCGCGCGCATCTCTCCTGACTCGGCGACGTAGGTCCCGATCCCTGTCAGAGAGCGGTTGCCTCGCATCATCGCCAGGCAGCGTTCGAGCAGCGGCGACGCCCCCCCGCCCGTCCGCCCCAAGCCGCGCTTAGCCTCCTCGACGAAGCCCCCGCAGCCCCGCTCGAGCTGCCGGAGCCGCTCGCCGCTCCGGGACGGATCGGCCAGGGCCTCGATGAGCCAGGCGGAAGGCACGATCTTGCGTCCGCCCGTGATCTGCCTGAGCTCGGCGGCCGCGGCGCGCGCGTCGCCCGAGCGCAGCAGCGCCTCGGCGCGGCGGATCCACAGCCGTTCCGGCGAGGTCAGGCGCGCCGCGTCGGCCAGGCTCTCGAGGGCGGCGCGCGGGTCGCCGAGAAGCGTGAGCGCTCCGGCCTTGCCGATCCGCGGCCACGGCAGGCCGGGGTCTCGGCGGAGCGCCTCGTCGAAATCCGCGATCGCCTCCCGGTAGAGGCCCTGCCACAGCCGGACCTCGCCGCGATAGGCGAACAAACGCGGCATGGCGAGCCCCGAGCGCTCGATGCGGCCGAACTCCTTGACGGCGCGCTCGGGTTCGCCGAGCAGGCACAGCCGCTGGATCCTCGCGTACTCGCCGCCGGGCCCGCGGGGGTCCGTGCCGTCGTATCGCTCGAGGCGTCCCGAGACGACGCGCGTCGCCGTCCGAGAGCGGTTGCCCTTCATCGCGCCGAGCGCGCGCTCGATCCCGCGCGAGGTCGCCGGCTCCAGCGCTTTTTCTTCGCCGGCCTTGAGGATCGGGCCTTTCACGCCGAGGCGTCCGAGCCGCTCGCGATCGCCCATGGTGATCGCCGCGCCGGAAGCGGCGGCCAGCAGCATGCGGTTGAAGAACATCCCGATCGACTCTCCGAAGCCGCGGGAGAGGGCCCGCGCGCGGTCGAGCTCGGCGGACGCCGCGGCGCGCCGTCCAAGCTTCCTGAGCAGCTCGGCGCGCCAGACCCGCGCCTGCGCGTCGTCCGGATCGAGGGCGACGGCCTTTTCCGCGGCCTCGAGCGCCGCGCCGAGCCTTCCGCGCCCGGCGCGGGCGGCGGCGCGCAGCGTCCAGGCGCGAGCGCCGTCGGGCAGGCCATCGGCGAGCTTTTCGGCGCGCGCGTAGATTCCCAGCCAGGCGGCGAGCTCGGCGGCGCGCTGCTCTCCTCGCGAACCGGCGGCAAGATAAAGCTTGTAGGCCGCTTCGTGGCGGCCGAGTGCGTCGAGGGCGCGCGCGGCGCCGTCCCCGGAGCCCGGGTCGGCCAGCAGGACTTTCTCGAGCCTCTCGCGCGAGCGCTCGGCTTTCTCCAGCATTCCGCACTCCGCTTCGAGCGCGGCGCGAAGGCCCCAGGCGTCGGCGCCCTTGGGCGCGCGCAGCAGCTCGAGCGCGCGCTTGTAGTCGCCGAGACGGCGAGCTTCGCGGACGCCGGCGAGCTCCGTCACGACGCTTTAGAATAGGGAACGGCGATGAGCTCCTCGCGCAAGTAATGAAGCATCGCGGGAGCCAGGACCATCCCGGGCAGCCCGAGGATCGCCTCGCCGACGAGCAGCCCGAGCAGGATCTGCCACATCGGCGTGTTGATGCGCGAGCCGAGGATCCGGCTGTTGAGGAAGTATTGGGCCTTGTGCGCGACGACCAGGAAGCAGAACGCGACGAAGGCGAGCTTGGGCGAGACCGTCAGCGCCGTGCCGACGATCGCGGAGTTGCTGATGATGTTGCCGATGATCGGGATGACGCCGAAAAGGAACGTCGCCATCATCAAGAAGTGCTTGTAGGGCAGCCCGGTCGCCAGAAGGAAGATCGCCGTGATCCCGGTGTTGATAAACGAGATCAGGACCTGCGCGCCCAGGATCTTCTCGAAGCCGAGCATGAATATTTCCACGCGCGCGTCGAACTCGAGCCGCAGCGCGTCGAAGAAGCTGGCGCGCTCCTTCCCGGGCTCGTCGTCGCTGAGAAAGCACAGAATGGCCACGAAGATCCCGACGATCAGCTGGAAGAACCCGCGCGTGAGCAGCCCGCTCTCGGCCGTGATCGAGCGCGCGTTCTCCTTGATCGCCTCGAGCGTCGCGATCCGGATCTGGTGCAGGTTCTCGAACGGCAAGTCGATCCCATAGTCGGACGCGAGCCGGTCGATCTGCGGCAGGCTGTTTCCCACGATGACCGGCGCGCGCGCCAGCGTCAGGCGCACGAACTCCGCCACCATCCAAGAGAGCACCACGGCGACGATGGCGAAGATCACGACCGCCAGCGCGCGCGCGGCGGCGGCCGGCATCAACTCCTTGAGCCGGCGGTGCGTCAGGTCGAGGATCATAAACGAGAACAGGCCGGCCAAGGCGACCGGTCCCAGGCGCAAGACGACGACACTGGCGATGACGAGGCCGAACAAGACGTAGGACGCCTTGCGGGCCGGCGACATCGCCGAGAGGGGCGACATGCGCGAAGGATAGCAGCTTTATCGCGCCGCCACAAGGCTTATTTCAGGTCTTAATCCCTGGCACCGCATAGGCCTTGAGAATCGTCCGCGCGTAGGGTATGATATCTGCGGCATTGACGAAGTCAATACCGGAGGAAGAATGATCGATAACCCGACACTGTCGACCGCCCGCAAGGAAACCAGGCCGCTCGATTGGGTCAACATCGCTTTTCTCAGCGTCACCCCCCTGATCGCCGTGATCGGCACGGCGCTCTACGTCCACTTTTACGGCTTGAACAAGCTCGACGTCGCGATCTTCTTCGCGATGTATTTCGCCACGGGGATGGCCATCACCGGCGGCTACCACCGCTACTACTCGCACCGCACCTACGAGTGCAGCAAGGCGCTGCAGCTGTTTTATCTGATCTTCGGCGCGGCGGCCGTCGAGAACTCCGTGCTCCGATGGTGCAGCGACCACCGCTACCACCACCGCTTCGTCGACACCGAGGAAGACCCTTACAACATCCTGCGCGGCGGGCTCTACGCGCACATCGGCTGGATCTTCCGCCGGAACATGACGGACTTGAAGGTCCGGTTTCAGAACATCCCGGATCTTCTCAAGGACCCTCTCGTCGTCTGGCAGGACAAGTATTATTTGCCGCTCGTCGGGCTCGTCAGCTTCGGCCTGCCGACGCTGCTCGGCGCGCTCGGCGGGCGCGCGCTCGGCGGCCTCTTCATCGGCGGATTCCTGCGCTGCGTCGTCGTGCAGCACATGACCTTCTTCATCAACTCCCTCGCGCACATGTGGGGCGAGCGCCCGTACTCCGACAAGGACACGGCGCGCGACAGCTGGTGGCTCGGGGTCTTCACCTTCGGCGAGGGCTACCACAACTTCCATCACAAGTTCCAGTTCGATTACCGCAACGGCATCCGCTGGTACCAGTTCGACCTGTCGAAGTGGTGGCTCGGCGTGATGAGCTTCTTCGGGCAGGCGGGGCGCTTCAGGCGCGCGCCGGAGGCGATGATCCTCAAGGCCAAGCTCGAGGTCGAGGCTCGCGCCATCGCCGCGCGTTTGGCCGCGGCGAAAGCCCCGGAGCCGATGTGGGAAAAGGTCCAGTGGCGCGTCGAGGCCGGCCGCGTTCGCCTCGAGGCCGCCTACTCGCAATATCAGTTCGCCAAGGTCGAGTACAAGCGCCGCAAGGACGAGTGGTCGGCCGAGGTGCGCAAGCAGTGGAAGGCGACGCTCGCCGACCATCACGAGGAGCTCGAGCTCGCCCGCGAGCGCTGGGACGCGATGGTCCGGGCGATGTACCGCATCCCCGTCCCGCGCGCGCACGGCGTGTTCTCGATGGCTTTCGCGCTCGAAGTCCTCAAGTACAAGCTCTGGTAGAGAAAGCGGGCCGTTGGTCCTGGGACCAACGGCCCGTCTTTTTTGCCCCTTCGCCCCTCGCGGTGAGCGGCGCCTCCTGCTAGACTAAGCGCATGAGATCACCTCTTTTGCTCGCCCTCGTCTTCATGCCGCTCTCGCTCTCGGCCCGCGCGGCCTCCATCTCGATGACCGGAGACCCCGTCGGTCCCGGCGCGCTGTTTCCGCCGGCCTCGACCGCGTGGGGCGCCGCCGTCGGACGCTCGGTGGATTTGGGCGGCCTCTCCGGGATGTCCGAGGTGATCCGGGGCCTCAAGCCCGCTTTGAATCCGTCGGATTCCGATCTGGCCCGGCTCGGCCCCGTCGCGAGCGCGCTGGCCGCCGAAGGCTACACGGCCGAGTCGTTCTCCGCTCTCGACGCGGTGACGCGTCGCGTCCTGCTCAATTTCGCGGCGACCAAGGGCGCCGCGAGCGTGTCGAAAAAGCTCGATGAGCTGGCCGCGCAAGCCGCCAAAGGCGAGATCTCCGCGGACGAGCTCTCTCAAGCGGTAGGCTCGCTGCGGGCGCTCGGCGAGACCTTCGGCTCCTATCTCGATGAGCAAGGCGCGGAGAAGCTCACGAAGGCGCAGTCGGCCGCGGAGAAGCGGCTCGGCGAGGCGAAGAACGCGCAAATGAGCGGAGCTCTCGCGCGCACGAAGCAGGCCCTGGGCGCGAGCAAGAACGAGGCGGACGCAGGCGTGGCGGCCGAGGACGGCAGCGTGGCCGTGGCGCGCGGCCTCATCAAGGAGCTCCTCGACGGCACCAATCCCGATTATCTCGACGAAGTCATGATCCGCATCAAGGCTCACGCGGCGCGCTACCCCACGGAGGTCGTCGAGCGCGTCTTCGTCGAGGGGTTGGCTCAGGAGCTGCGCTCCGCCGGCGGCGTCGAGTATAGCGAGAGCGTGGCCCAGGCTTTGACTGACCTGGCGAAGCCCTCGCGCTTCCCGGACAACCGTCTGATCGCTCTCAAGGCCTTGATCAAGGAGGCGTCCGACGTGGGAAACAGCGACTACGCGGACGCGATCTGGACTCACGTCGCCGATCTCGCCGTCGACATGGACGGGCCCGCCAAGGGGCTGGCCGTGGCCGGACTGCTCAAGGACGTGCGCCGCAGCGGCAATACCGAATACATCGAGATCCTCCAGGCCCACATCGCCCGCATCGGCGAGTCGGCCGGCGGCTTGGCGAATATTCCGATGCCGAGCGAGGAGCCTGCTTCCAAGCCCGGCGCCGAGGCCGTCGAACGCGTCCGCAAGGGCGGCTTCAGGCTCGGGCAGCAGCTCTCCGCCGGCGTCAAGGCCCACCCCTTCGGCGCCTTCTTCGCCGCCCTCGCCGGGGCGAGCACGCTCGTCACGATGGCGCAATCGGCCGCTCCCGTCCTCGCCGTGGCCGCCGTCCTCGCCGCGTTCCTCTTCATGACGACGAAGGGCCTGTTCCACGACTCTCCGTTCGCGAACTTCTTCCAGCTGCTCATCCTCGGCGACTTCGCGGAGTCCGCGGCCAAGGCCGCGGCGCTCGCGCCGCTTTCGCCCGCGACGTGGCTCGTCGGCGCCTTTGCCTTGGGTCTCGGCGTCCGCCTCGCCGTCTGGGGATTCAAGAGCGACCATACGATCCTGGCCTGGTTCTTGAACCTGATCCTGATCGGAGGGATCGCGAGCGCGCTCTTCGGGCACGCCATCGCCAGCGTCACTTTCAAGTAAGCGCGGGACGGTCCCATCCCGGTTAGGCCCAACGCCTGAAAGGCGTTGGGCCTTTCGCTTCAAGGGGCGCGGCCGGGCTTTTCATAAAATCAGCGCATGAACCGACATCCCGCGATCGCCGCGCTCCTCGCCCTTCTCGTCGCCGTCCCCCAGCCGCTCCTCGCCGCCGAGCTCGAGATCGCGCCCACGCCGCTCATCACGCCGGCCGCGCCGATTGCCCCGCTTTCGCAGCCGCGCACCGGCCCGCTCGATTTTTCGATCACCCCGCAGCAGGCGCTCGATCAGTATCACGCCGCCCAGGCCGACTATCTTTCCGCCGTCTCCGCGACGGTCGCGATCCCCGCCGAGCAGCGGACGTTCGCGAACACGGTCAAGGCGCTCGAGACCGCCGGCGCCGTCTACGCCGATCAGATCATCCGGCTGCAGTTCCTCAACCAAGTCTCCCCCAGCGCCGAGCTGCGCGCGGCCTCGGACAAGATCGAGGAAGAGGACGGCAAGTTCAACGTCGCGCTCGGTCAGCGCCAGGACATTTACGACGCGGTCAAAGCCGCGGCCGACAAAGGCGAGAAGCTCGACGAGCAGGATCAGCGGCTGCTCGACGCGACGATGCGCGGGTTCCGCCGGTCCGGCATGGGCCTGTCGCCCGAGAAGCGCGCCGAGCTCAAGAAGCTCCAGGAACGGATGGTCGATCTCGGCAAGACCTTCGAGAAGAACATCAACGACGACGGCCGCTCGATCGAGGTCTCGGCCGACGATCTCAAGGGAATGCCGGAGAGCTACGTCCAGAGCGTCAAGACCGACGACGGGAAGTACGTGATCACGACGCAGTATCCGCACGTGCTCCCCCTCATGGCCTACTCGCCCAACGCCGCGCTGCGCGAGAAGGTCTACGAGCTCTTCAACAACCGCGCCGCGCCGCAGAACCTTCCGGTCATCGAGGAAGCGCTCAAGAACCGGAGCGAGATCGCCAAGCTCCTCGGCTACGAGTCCTACCCGCACATGGCGCTCGACGGCCGCATGGCCGAGACGCCGGAGAAGGTCATGAAATTCTTGAACGACCTCTGGCCGATGCTGCGCGAGAAGGGCGAGACCGAGCTCAAGGCCCTGCTGGACCTCAAGCGCCGCGACGAGCCGGGCGCCGAGCGGCTCCACGCCTGGGACACGAAGTACTACGCGGAAAAGCTCCGGCAGCAGCGCTTCGACGTCGACCAGAACAGGATCGCCGAGTATTTCCCCGTCGACCGCGTCGTCGCCGGTACGATGCGCTCCTATGAGAAGATCCTCGGCGTCAAGTTCACCGAGATCCAGGACCCCGAGGTCTGGCAGCAAGAGGTGCGCCTATTCCGCGTAGAGGAGCCTTCGAACGGCAAGCTGCTCGGCTACTTTTACCTCGACCTTTACCCGCGCCCGAATAAATACACGCACGCGGCGGCGTTCCCGCTCGTGCTCGGACGGGAATTGGGCGACGGCAAGTACAACCCGCCGGCCTCGGCGATGGTCGCCAACTTCACCAAGCCGATCCCGGGCCAGCCGACGCTCCTCAAGCCCGACGAGGTCAGCACGTTCTTCCACGAGTTCGGCCACGTCATGCACGGCGTCCTTACCAAGGCCCGCTACGCGAGCATGTCGGGCACGAGCGTCGCGCTCGACTTCGTCGAGGGGCCGTCGCAGATGTTCGAGAACTTCGTCTGGGACCGCGGCGTCCTCAACGAGATCTCCGGGCATTACCAGGACGAGACCAAGAAGCTGCCCGAGGACTTGCGGCAAAAGATCGTCGCGTCCGGCCTCGAGTTCGAGGACTCGGGCCTGCCCACCGGCCTTCACTTCCTGAGGCAGATGTCCTTCGCGATGTCGGACCTTCTGATCCATCAGGCGGCCCCGGCGAGCTTGAACGAGCTCTTCAACCAGCTGCTGGGCCTCATTTCGCTGGTGCCGGCCCCTCCGGGCTCCTCCATGGTCTCTAGCTTCGGCCATCTCATGACCGGCTACGGCTCGGGCTACTACGGCTATTTATGGAGCCTGGTCTTCGCCGACGACATGTTCTCGCGCTTCGCCAAAGAAGGCGTGTTCTCCCCCGTCGGCATGCAGTACCGCCGCGAGATTCTCGAGCAGGGCAGCGGAAGGCCCGAGATGGAGTCCATGCGCAAGTTCTTGGGACGCGAGCCGTCGAACGAGGCGTTCCTCAAGCGCTTCGAGACGGGGCCGGCGCCGGGGAAGGTCTATGGGGCTCTCAGCGATGACGCGCTCGCCGCGCTCGAGCGCGCGGGGATCGCCGACCCGCTGACGGGCATCCACGATCCTCGGGTCTTCGACGGCAAGGCGCTTGTCGCGCAGGGTTGGCTCGAGCAGGGCGCGCCGGAGGCCGACGTCGTCCACTATTATCGCTCCGGCAACGACGCCGCGCAGGAACTGACGCTCGACATCCACGGGAGCAAGGACTTCGCCACGCTCACGACGACCTGGCGCGAAGGCGGCCTCATTCATCGCGAGGCTGTGTCGACCAATGGCGGCACTGTCTCTCGCTCGGCCTATAGCCGTGAGGACATCCAGCCGTCGAAGGCGCAGAGCGTCGTGCCCGAGGTCCCGCCCGCGAGCCCCGTCGCCCTCTGGGGCGTCGTCGAGCATCAAAAAGGCGCGGCCGATCCGATCGCCCAGTCCGACGCCGTCGTCTCGGCGCACGACTGGTCGACGGGCATGCTGTGGTGGAAGCGCAAGTTCACGACCTACATGGTCTCGGCGTCGCCGGAGGAGCGCGCGAAATTCGACGCGGCGGGCTTCCAGCCGATCAAGCAGCTCAACGTCAGGATGACCTGGACCCATATCGCCGACATGAACGGCTGGGGCACGGGCGTCAACGGCGAGGTGCGCGGCAGCTTCACGCAGGACCTCCAGTTCCCCGTCGAAAACTTAAAGGACGCCTTCGAGATCCTCGAGGCGTTCCAAAAAGACCCCGTCGCCGTGCTCGGCCGCTACCCGGAGAACGAGAAGTGGCTGCGCGAGCGCGGGACCGCTTGGGACCGCGGCTACGTCATCGCGAGCTCGATCGAGGTCTTGACCGGCAGCAAGACGGCCAACAACGAGAAGACGCTGTTCTCGGACTCGGCGCGGTCGGGGTATTATCGCTAAGCCGGTCGCCCGTTAATGCTCTCCGTCGCCCTGCTGGCCGTCGCGCTGGCTGCCGGTTTCGCGTACCTGCTCGCCATCGCGCCCGTGGGCTGCGCGTACAAGGCCAAGGTCCTCTGCTCGGCGCTGTTCGTCTCCGGGCTCGAGGTCGACCTCGAGCGCGCGCCCGAGATCGCCGACGACGCCTATAAGATCCTGCGTCTCTTCCGGGCCCGGGTGGACCGCGCCGAGCGGTCCGTGACGTGCTCCTTTCTCGGCCTGCGGTCGCGCACGGCCGTCTATCGTCGCGGCCTGGGCGCGACGGTCCTCTCGGGCGCCCTCTGGCAGCCCGAAGCGCCGGTCGAAGATCCGCCGGGCGGCGCCGATCCCTGGCCCGCGCCCGCGCCGGAGTCGGGAAAGCTGAAGAATTGGCTCGACGACTGCTTCCCCGAGAAGAACCCCGAGCGCCTGCGCCGCACGCGCGCCGTGCTCGTCCTGCATGACGGCAAGCTCGTCGCCGAGCGCTACGCGCCCGGCTTCTCGCGGGAGACGCGGCTGACGGGCTGGTCGATGACGAAGGCCGTCGTCGGCGCGCTCGTCGGCGTGCTGGTCCGGGACGGGCGCCTGTCTCTTTCAGAAAAGAATCTGCTGCCCGAATGGCGCGGGACGGGCGATCCGCGCGCCGAGATCTCTCTGGAGGACATGCTGCGCATGCGCAGCGGCCTGCGTTTCGAAGAGCTCTACGGCAAGCCTCTTTCGGACGTCAACCGGATGCTCTGGCTCTCCCGCGACATGGGAGCCTACGCGGCCGCGCGGCCGCTGGCGCATCCGCCGGGCTCGCGCTGGAAGTACGCGAGCGGCACGACGAACATCCTCGCCAAGATCATCAGGAACGTCGTCGGCGAACGGGACTACCCGCGATTCCCGCGGCGCGCGCTGTTCGAGCCCTTGGGCATGCGCAGCGCGCTCGTCGAGATGGACTCCGCGGGCAACTTCGTCGGCTCCTCGCATATGTTCGCCACCGCGCGGGATTGGGCGCGCTTCGGCCGGCTGTATGCTCAAGGCGGCGTCTGGGATGGCCGGCGCGTCTTGCCGGAGGGCTGGGTCGAGCTCGCGGCGACGCCGACGCCGCAGTCGGACGGACGCTACGGCGCGCACTGGTGGCTCAAGCTTCCGAAGGAGCTCGGCGGCGAGACCGAGGCGGCCAAGAAGATCCCCGCCGACGCCTTCTACGCGTTGGGGCACGAGGATCAGAGCGTGACGGTGATCCCGTCGAAGAAGCTCGTCGTCGTGCGTCTGGGCCTCTCGATCTATATCGACGCCTGGAACCACGCCCAGTTCATCGCCGACCTTCTCGACGTTTTGGGCTAGGCCGTTGCGCCCCTGAAGCGTAGGCCTTTTTCCGGCGGTTTTTTGGGCCCTCGGCTTTGGTGCCGCCGCGCGGCGTTAACCTATGATCGGCTGGATCAGACGAACAGCGCCAGGAAGGCGTTGAAGCGCCGCGAGAAGCTGACCAGCAGGCCGGTCACCTCGAGCGGCTTGGGGTAGACGTCGACTTTCTCGACCATGTCCTCGACGGATATCGGGATTGTGAAAAAAAACGTGCTGCCGATCTCTTTCCAGGACTCCGCCCAGATGCGCCCGCCGTGCATCTCGACCATCAGGCGCGAGAGCGTCAGGCCGAGGCCCGTGCCCTCGCAGGACTTGGTGTTCGAGGACTGCACGAACATGTCGAAGATCTTCTCGATGTCCTTGGCCGGAATGCCGCGGCCGGTGTCCTTGACCTTGAAGACGATGGTTCCCGCGTGCTCATACTGACCTTTAGAGCAAGAGATCGTCACCGTCCCGCGCTGCGGCGTGAACTTGACGGCGTTCGAGATGAGGTTCGTGAGGACCTGGATGACGCGGCGGCCCTCGGCGGCGACGCGCGGCAGCGGCTCGCCGTCGTCCTTGACGAGCTTGACGCCCTGGCCCAGCGCCATCGCCCGCATCGAGTCGAAGGCCTCCGAAAGCAGGCCGCGCGGGTCGCACGGCTCCTTGACCGGGCGCATCTTGCCGGCCATGATCTTGCTGAAATCCATGATGTCGTTGACGAGGCCCTCGAGGCGGGACGTGTTCTTGACCGCGAGAGCGAGCATCTGCTTCTCATCCGCCTGAAGGCGGCCCGCGACCTGCTCCTGCAGGATCTCGAGGCCGAGGCGGATCGACGTGATCGGGGCCCGCAGCTCGTGGGTCAGATAAGACGCCGGAAGCGCCTGCTGCGTCTGGGGCTTCGAGACGGGGATCGCCGGAGCCGCGCTGACCGCCGGGGCGCTGTCCCCGGGCCGGATCACGAGGTCTTCCCACTGCGGCTTCTGGCTCATCGTGGCGTCCATGGTCTTGGCTCCGACACTCGAAGTATGCCCGGACCGTGTTACAGGGTTATTACAGGTTCCGGGGGTCATTTCTTACCTGATGGACCCCGGCCGGGCCCGGAAGTTCCCCCTCGGAGATGGAACTTTTTCGGGGGGTCAATCGTATACGCTATAATGGCGGCCAACCGCCGGGAGGGTCCAAGCGCGTGCTGGAACGGCTGATCGAGGACTACGCGGACCGGGGCTATCAGTTCGCGTATCACCTGTGCGGCAACGTCGATGAGGCCCAAGACTTGGTCCAGGAGGCGTTTTTTCGGGTGATCCGCGGCTGGGACGGGTTCGATCAGAAGCAGGACTTCGGCAACTGGTTCATCTCGATCCTGCGCAACGTCTACGTCGACTCGGGCAAGCGCTACGAGCGGCGCAACTGCGTGTCGCTCGACGTGCCCCTCGACGCGGGCGAGGACGTCGAAAGCTACGCCGACGTGCTGGCGGACGGCGAAGGCGCGAGCCTGCTCGAGCGCATCGAAAAGACCCAGGGCCAAGAGGAAGTGCGCGCGGCGTTTGATACGCTTAAAGAGGACGCCAAGGCGATCCTGACGCTGTGCGACATCCAAGGCTTGAGCTACGAGGAGATCTCCCGGGTCATGGACCTTCCGGTCGGGACCGTGCGCTCGCGCATCTTTCGCGCGCGCGCCGGCCTGCGCAGGGCCGTGGAGCGCGCCGCCGCGCAGGAGGTGCTGGAATGAGGTGCGACCAGATCGAAGAGGTGCTGTCGGCGTTCGCGGACGGCGAGGCCTCGGCCGGCGAGCGCCGGCTCGTGGCCGGCCACGTCGCGGATTGTCGTGAGTGCGCGCGGAAGCTGCGCCTGATGTCGGGGATGAAGGCCTCGGTCAAGAAGCTCGGCGTGCCTCCCGCGCCGGCGGAGCTTAAGGCCAGGTTACGGCGGGCGGCGGCTGGGCGCCGCAAAGCCGCTTGGCCAGGCCTCTTTACGCTTCCGGCCGTTCGGTGGGGCCTGGCCTCGGCTTTTGCGGCCGCCAGCTTGATCGTCATCCTCCGGGTACGGAACGCGGACGATAACGTATCAGTCGAGTTGCTCCTTGCCGCCCACACGCAGTATGCTTTGACGATGCCGCTGTCTCCTTCCGAGTCGCTTTACGCGGGGTTGGCCGAGCGCACGGCCGAGGGAGACGCCCATGGCCTCTAGGCTCCTCGCGCTGCTGCTGCTGCTCTCATGCGCGCCGTTCGCGGCGGCCAAGCGCCGGGCGCCGAAGCTGCCCGACGCCTGGGACGTCCTGCGCGAGAGTCTGGAGCCCGTGGACGCCTCTTATCAGGGAGAAGTGCTCGTCGACGTCTACAAAGGGCAGCTCGCGACGACGCGCGAGATGTCCGTGCGCGTCGCCGACGGCGGGCGCTACCGCCGCGAGATCCTCGGCGAGGACGGCCGGCCTTCGCAGCTCATCGTCAGCGACGGCAAGACGGAATGGATCTACGACCGGGCGCGCAACAAGGTCTGGGAAGGCGAGCCCGCCGACCCCTATTACAAGCGCCTCGGCCCCGACGACGAGTTCGATCTCCTGAGCGAGAACTACGACGCCCTCGTGTCGTCCTCGACGCCGGTCGCCGGCCACGCCGCGTGGCTCGTCGAGCTGCGCTCCAAGGAGGGCGGCCGCCTGGAGCGGCGGCTGTGGATCGACAAGCGAAAAGGACTCGTGCTCCAGAGCCAGATGTTCCTGCCGGACGGCCAGCTCGCCACCGAGATGAAGTTCACGAAGCTCGAGTACCGGAAGTCCTCGGCCAAGACGCCCTTCATGTTCAAGATTCCTCCCGGCGCGAAGATCGTCAAGCGCACGGAGCCCGACTTCATGGCGCTCGACGAGGCGAAGTCGGCCGCCGGTCTCGAGCCGAAGACTCCGGCCTGGCTGCCTTCCGGCTACGTATTCGAGAGCCTGGACGTCCTGCCGCGAGGAGGGCGCAAGATCCTGCACTTCCGCTTCTCGGACGGCGTCAACGTGCTTTCGCTCTTTCAATGCCCGCCGCACGTCACGCTCGACTTCGGCGGCGAGAACGCCAAGCAGATCGACGCCGGCTTCGGTCGCGCGACGACGGCGTGGACGCCCGAGGGCCGCGTGCTCGGCTGGTCTAAGGCCGGCTCGAAGTTCCTCCTCGTCGGTCCGTTGTCGCCCGAGCAGCTCGCGCGCGTCGCGGAGTCGGTGCGGTGAGAGCTCTGCTGCTGGCAGCGTATATGTTCTTGCAGCCCATGACGGCTAACGCCATTCCTAACAGCCGTCAGGGCGACGGGCTCCGCTCGTCGATTCACGGGGACTTGAACGCGGTCCGGCGCGCCCGCTACGCGCTGCGAAAGACGAAAGAAGGCACTCCGGAGCGCGAGGCGGCGGAGCGGGACATGCGCGCGGCCAAGCAGAAGCTCAAGGACGACCGGCTCAAAGCGCGCCGGAAGCCGGCGAAATCCGAATGAACTACCAGAGGATGTCCGACGGCGAGCTCGTCGACCTCGTGCTGCGCACGGGAGGCGGACCCGCGCTCGAGCTCGCGCAGCGCTATCAGAGACAAGACCCGAGGCCGGTCTTGGATCTCCCGCGGCGGGTCGTCGAGCAGATCGCCCCTGAAATCCGTTCATCGAAGAAAGAACACTTCGTCGGTTTCTATCTCAACGCGCGCAGCCAGCTCGTCTATTCGGAGACGGTCTCGGTCGGCACGCTCTCGGCGAGCCTCGTGCATCCGCGGGAGGTCTTCGCGCCCGCGCTGTCGCACTCGGCCGCGGGAGTCATCGTGGCCCACAACCACCCTTCCGGCGACTGCACGCCGTCGGCCGAGGATTGCGAGGCCACGCGCCGGCTGCGCCGCGCGGGCGACCTGCTCGGCATCCCGGTCCTCGACCACGTCATCGTCTCCGAGCGCGGCTTCCTGAGCTTCAAGGAGCAGGGGCTGCTTTCATGAGGCGTCTGGCGCTGCCGCTGCTGCTTTTCCTGGCGGGCTGCGACTCGTATCATTATCACGCCGGGCGGTTTTTCGAGGGCGCGCACCGCGATCTGCGCGCCTTGGATCATTACGAGGCGCTCCTGCGGCGCGAGCCGTCGACGCCGCGCTCTGCCGAGGTCCACGTCCGCGCGGGGCTGATCTACCGGCGCTTGCAGCAGTGCCTCGAGGCGCGGCGGCATTTCGAGGCCGCGGCGCGCGATTTCCCCAAGCTCGAGCCTTGGGCCGGCCTCGCCAAGGCCGGGATCATGGACTGCCCGGATTATTTCCCGCTCGACGCGGGCCGCGCTTGGACGCTCGGCGACAGCGCCAGCGGCGGCCAGGCCGCGCGCATCGAGCTGGACTTGCGTCCCGGTAAAGACGGGGCCGACGCGGAGATCCACTCGGACCTTTTCGCCGGGGCCAAGAAAATCCGCGCCGAGGACGTCGGCTACGAGAAGCGCGACTGGGGCGTTTGGGAGATCCGGGGCTCCGAGAGATCGCTCATCTTGCGCTATCCCTTTCGCAAGGGCGAGGCTTGGACGACGACGCGCGGCGGCGAGGCGCTCGAGTACCGCATCGAGGCCGACGACGCGCGGGTCAAGACGGCGGCGGGAACCTTCACCGGCTGCCTCAAGGTCCGCGAATATAACGGCAAGTACCCGGAAACTTGGAAGTACGACTACTTCGCGCCTTTCGTCGGCCGCGTGCTCACGAGCGTGGCCGGCTCCGACTTCGAGAACCCGAACACCGAGCTGATAAAATACCGGCCGTAGGCCGTTATTTAGTAAAATCTCCGTCGGCAATGGCCTTCGAGCTCCCCCGCCCGCTGTCGCACTCGTCGATGTCGATGTACAACGAGTGCCCTCAGAAGTACAAGTTCAAATACATCGACAAAATCCCCGAGAGGCCTCGGCACTTCTTCTCGTTCGGCCAAAGCGTGCACCTCGCGCTCGAGTTCTTCTACGGCGTCGCGACGCCGCCCGCGCCGAGTCTCGTCGACGTGCTCGCGCACTACGCCAAGATCTGGGTCTCCGCGGGGTACAAGGACAAGCAGCAGGAGCAGGACTATTTCGAGGACGGCAAGGCCATGATCTCGGCCTACTACGAGAAGCACATCAAGGATTTCGCGATCCCGTTCTTCGTCGAGTACAATTTCAATCTTTCCGTGGACGGCGTCCCGGTGACCGGCAAGGTCGATCGAGTCGACAAGCTGCCCGACGGCAAGCTCGCGATCCTGGATTATAAGACCGGCAAGCAGCTCAAGGGCGGGCGCGTCGAGGAAGACGCGCAGCTGACGATGTATCAGCTCGCCTGCGAGACGCTCCTCGGCGCCGAGGTCTCGCGTCTTTCGTTTTACCACGTGCCCTCGCTCAAGGAGCAGGTCGTCGAGCGGCACGGCAAGAAGCTCGTCGACGGCTTGAAGAAGCGGATCGTCGGCACGGCCGAGGGCATCACCAAAGGAGCGTTCGCGCCCGCGCCCGACGAGCAGAAGTGCCGCTGGTGCGACTACAAGCCGATCTGCCCGATCTTCAAGCACCAATACCCGACGGCGGCGCCGGCCGAGCCCGAGCAGGACCTCTCCGCGCTCGTCGACCGCTACGGCGAGCTGCTCGAGAAGTCGGGCGCGCTCAGTGAAGAGCTCTCCGCGCTCAAGGACAAGATCGTCGCGGCGCTCAAGGCGCGCGGCTACGTGCGCGCGTTCGGCAAGCGTTTCGAGGTCTCGCGCGCGGCTTCCGAGAAGTGGGAGTTCGCCGACAAGAAGAAGGTTCTCGAACTGCTCAAGAAGGCGGGGCTCTACGAAAAAATCCTCGCCCCTTCCGCGCCGAAGATCGAGGCGCTGATGGCCGATCCGCAGCTCGACCTCGATCTCAAGGCCCGCCTCACCGAGCTCGGCGAGCGCGTCGAGCAAGCCGACCTCAAGGTCAAGACGCTTTGAGCCGGCTCGTCGTCGCGCTCGATCAAGGCAGCTCGAGCACCCGCGCGCTCGCGTTGAGCGAAAAGGGCCGCGTCCTCGCCCGCGCGCAGACGGCCGTGGCGACCAGGCGCCCGCGCGCCGGCTGGTTCGAGCACGACGCCGCGGTTCTCGCGGCCGGAGCCGAAAGAATCCTCGACGAGGCCGTATCGGCTTTTTCCGGGAAAGAGATCGTCGGCCTCGGCATCGCCGCCCAACGCTCGACGATCGTTCTGTGGGACGCGAAGACGGGCAAGCCGCTTTGCCCGGCGTTCTCGTGGCAAGACGGCCGCGCCGCGGACATCGTCGCGCCGCTCCAGGGCCGCCAAGAGGAGACGCATCGCGTCACCGGCCTCTACCTCACGCCGTTCTATTCCGCGCCGAAGATTCGCTGGGCGCTCGACAACGTCCCCGCCGTCGCGCGGGCGCTGGAGGCCGGGACGCTGCGGGCGGGCCCGGTCTCGACCTGGCTCATTTGGAAGCTCACGCGCGGCGAGTCCTTCGTCTGCGATCCCTCGATGGCGCAGCGCACGCTGCTGCTCGACTTGGAGACGCTCGACTGGAGCGAGACGATGCTGGCGCTCTTCGGGATCCCTCGAGAGATCCTGCCCCGGCTGTCCCCCTCGGCGTCGGAGGTCGGCGTGGTCAAGCTCGGCCACCGCCTTCTGACGATCCTCGCCTCGGCGGGCGACCAGCAGGCGGCGGCCTTGGGCCTGGGCGGCGGCGCGCCGGGCGCGAGCGTGCTCAACCACGGCACGGGCGCCTTTCTCTTATACAATGCCGGGGCTCAGCCGCGGCGCGTCCCTGGGCTGCTCACGTCGATCGGCTGGCGCGTCGACGATGAGAAGCCCTGCTACCTCGTCGAGGGCACGGTCCACGCGGCCGGCACGTCCTTCGAGTGGCTGCGCGACAACCTCGGCGTCCTCAAGAAAGGCGCGGACGTCGATCGGCTCTGCCGGGCTTCGGAGCACCGACTCTTCGCTCTGCCCGCGATCGGCGGGCTGGGCGCGCCCCGCTGGGACTACCGGACGCCGACGACGCTCTACGGCCTCAACTCCAGGACCCAGCCGGCCGACGTCGCGCGCGCCGTCACCGAGGGCGTGGGCTTCCTGATCGCGGACATCGTCGCGGCCATGCGCGCGGAAGGGCTTTCCCCCTCGCTGGCGCGCGCTTCCGGCGGCTTGTCGCGGCTCGATTACTTGCTTCAGTTCGAGGCAGACGTGACGCGCATGACGATCGACCGCGCCGAGGAGACGGAGGCGACGGCCTTCGGCGCCGCCTCCCTGGCCGTGGAGGCGGCGGGCGACCGCGACTGGGCCGCGCGCCTGCGCCGGCCGAAGCTCGGCAGGACGTTCACTCCGAGGCTCGACGCGGGCGAGGCGGCCGCGCTCTCGGCGTCCTGGCGCAAGTTCGTCGACGCGCAGGCGGCGCTGGCGAGGTCGCTCGCGTGACGGCGCTGTTGGCCGCGATGCTTCTCGCGGGTCCCGCGTCGTGCGCCGTGAATGACGCGGCGGCGCGCGCGGCGATCGTCTCCGACCGGAAGGATACGGAGCGTTGGCTCAAGGACGATCCGTCTTCGTATCTTCGCGCGGTCCGCCGCGTCGATTTCGGCTCTCGAACCGAGCTGATGGTCGGGTCGGCCGAAGGAAGCGACGTGCGCCTCGAGGGCGTCCTGCCGAGGCAGCTGAAGGTGACGGCCGCGCGCGAGGGCTTCCGCGTCGAAGCCCTCGACCCCGGCGCGTCGTTCGGCGTCGGCGGCGGCACGAAGACGGTCCCCGAGGTCCGCGAGGCGACCGTGGGCCCGGAGACGCTGCGCGTCGGTCTCTACCGGCTGAGGCTTTCACATCAGGGTTTTCCGGCGATCATCGTCTTCGACCCGAGGAGCCCGCGCGTCAAGGGGTACCACGGCGTTCCGTATTTCCCCGTCGATCTCTCGTATCGCTACGTCCTTTCTCTCCTGCCCGACGCCCGGGGCGAGACCGTGACGATCAAATCCTCGCACAGCGCCGACCGCCGCGCGACGCGCGTGGGCTGGTTCGAGTTCGATGCGGGAAAGACGCCGTGCCGCCTCGCGGCCTACCGGCTGCAGGAGCCGGGCGCGGGCGCCGATGAGCTGAGCGTGTTCTTCCAGGACGCGACGACGGGCAAAGAGACGTACTCCGTCGGGCGCTACGTCGATCCCGAGAAGCAGGCGGACGGCCGCTACGTCCTCGACTTCAACATGGCTTACAGTCCGGCTTGCGCGTTCAGCAAGTTCTACAACTGCCCGATCCCGCCGAAAGAAAACCGCCTCGCCGTCGCGATCCGCGCGGGGCAAAAAGACCCGCGCTACCACTGAGACCGTCCCCGGGGACAGCTCGATCTCGACTATTCCCGGGAATAGTCGAGATTCAACTCTCCTTGAGGATAGTCGAGATTCCATCGTAGGCGAGCTCGGACAAAGCGCGCACCTCGAAGTCCGCCTTCTTGAGGTCCTGCTCGTCGTTGTGGCCGCTGCGAAACGCCGCGCAGAGCAACCCGGCGCGCTTGGCGGCCGCGACGCCGTAGACCGAGTCCTCGACGGCCAGCGCGTCTTTAGGCTCGATGCCCAGCCGCGCGCAGGCGAGAAGATAGAGATCGGGCTCGGGCTTGGTGCGGCCCTTGGGCACGTCGTCGGCGCAGGCCTCGGCTTCGAATTTCCCTTTCAGCTCGAAGCGCTCGAGCACCTGATCGATCCAGGCGCGCGGCGAGGAGGAGGCAAGGCCGAGCTTGAGGCCGTTGCGACGCAAATCTTCGATCGCCTCGCGAAAGCCCTTCGTGATCGAGACCCGCTTGCCGTAGACGAGAGAGGCGAGCTCGTGGCATTCCTTCAAGAACGCCTCGAGCGAGCCTTTGACGCCGTAGTTCTTCACGAGGTGAAGGTAGAGGTCCTCGACGCCCATCCCGACGATCTTGTCGTGGTCCTCGTCCCCCCACTTCGCGACGTAGCGGCGAAAGAGCTCGGCCTCGCACAAGCGCCACTGGTGCTCGCTGTCGACGATGACGCCGTCCATGTCCCAGACGACGGCTTTGATCATAAAAGAAAGCGGGCGCTAAGCGCCCGCAGGCACGAGCTGCTGGAAGCGGTAAAGCGTCGAGTAAACGCCGCCCTTGGCGAGGAGCTCTTGGTGCGTGCCTTGCTCCTGGATCTCGCCGTGGTGGATCACGACGATGCGGTCGGCCTTCTGCAGCGTCGAGAGCCTATGGGCGATGACGAGGACCGTCCGGCCCGGGAACAGGCGCTCGAGCGCCTCTTGGACGCTGCGCTCGCTGCCGGCGTCGAGATTCGACGTCGCCTCGTCCAGGATCATGATCGGCGGGTTCTTGAGGACGGCCCGCGCGATGGCCAGGCGCTGGCGCTGGCCGCCCGAGAGCTGCTGGCCGCGGTCGCCGAGCGGCGTATCGAGGCCCTGCTTCATCGCGGTCACGAAGCTCTGCGCGTCGGCGACTTGCAGGGCTTTCTCGATCTCGACCCGGGAGGCGACCGGGTTGCCGACCGCGACGTTCCCCGCGACGGTGTCGTTGAAGAGGATCGTCTCCTGCGTCACGAGGCCGATCGCCTGACGCACCGAATGCGTGTCGAAGTCTCGCAGGTCGCGCCCGTCGATCAAGACGCGGCCCTGCACCGGGTCGAAGAGCCGCAGCAGGAGATGGACGAGCGTGGTCTTGCCCGAGCCGCTCGGGCCGGCGACGGCGACGACCTCGCCCTTTTTGATCGTGAGGCTGACGTTCTTGAGCGCCCAGTTCTCGCGGCCGGGATACTTGAAGGAGACGTTCTCGAACGAGATATCGGATGAGAGCTGCTTGAATTGCACGGCGTCGAGCTTGTCGACGACCGTCGGCTTTTCGTCGAGGATCGCGAAGACGCGGTCGGCGGCGGCGAGCAGGCGCTGCAGCGTGGCGTTGGCCTGCGCGAGGTTCTTGAGCGGGCCGTAAGCCGCGAAGAAGCAGCCGAGGAACGTGAAGAAGGCGCCCGGCGTCATGCGCCCGGCGATGATCTCCCGACCGCCCTGGAAGACGACGGCGGCCATGATGATCGAGCCGAGGAACTCCATCAGCGGTCCGGAAAGGGCGGTCGCCCTGAAGTAGCGCATCATCTGGCCGAAGAGAGAGTCGTTCTCTTCCTTGAACTTTCGGATCGCGCCGGGCTCGTAGTTGAACGCCTTGACGACGAGCATGCCTTGGAGGCTTTCCTGGAAGCGGTGGTAGATCTCCCCCATGATCTCCTGGCTGCGCTTGCCCGACGAGCGCAGCTTGCGGCCGAGCACGCCGAGGACGCCGCCGGCGATGGGGATCGCGATCAGGGCCGTGATCGCGAAGCGCCAGTTGATGTAGAACATGACCCCCAAGAGGACGATCACCTGCGCCGTGTCGCGCACCATGTAGAGCGGCACGAACTGCAGGCCGTCGCCGACGCGCGTCATGTCGTTGGTCAGCCGCGAGAGCACGTCGCCCGTCTTGCTCTTCCAATAAAAATCCATCGACAGCTCGTGGAGATGCCGGAACACGTCCTCGCGCAGGTCCTGCGTCACGCGCTGGCCGAGCCAGGACATGAGGTAGCTCTGCGTGTAGGTGACGACCATCTTGAGGAAGAAGATCGTCGGAATGGCGATCACGACTCCGAGCAGCATTTTCGGGTCGCGGTTGACGAAGACGTAGTCGATCGCGGGCTTGATGACGCCGATGGTCGCGCCGTTCAAGATCGCGACGGCGATCATGACGAAGAAAGCCTGGATGACGCGCCCGGCGTGCGGACGCAAGTAGGGCTGAAGACGGCGGAAAACCCGCATCTGTTCCTATTCTACTTAATCCGGGGGCTCGAGAGGAGCTATGCCGCGGGAGGCGGCGGCTCGACGGGGACGGGAGCCTCGGCGGCTTCCGGATGGAGCGCCGCGAGGTCCCGATAAAGCATGACGGCGAACACGCTGCCCCAGCCGCCGATGATCTTGACGGACGCCGTGGTCAGGCCGCCCGCGAGCAGCGACGGCATGCCGGTCAATCGGATGACGATCGCCACGCCGAGCGTGAGGGCGAGCGTGATCAGCCCCATCACGAAGGTGTTGCCGACGACCTTGCCCATGTGCGCGACCATGAGCTGCGCGCTGCGCTTGAGCGCGGGCCGGCCGCTGCGGCCCTCGAGCAGGACCGCCAAATGCGTCAGCCCGTAGCGGATGCCCATGATGATGCCCGGGACGATCAAGAGCAGCAGCCCGCCGCAGACGAAAAGCGCGACCAGCAGCTCGGAAAGGATCAGCGCGGGCAGGACGGCCGGCACGCGGCCGAAGGCGTCGCCGACGCCGGCCGGCTCGCCGCGCTGGCGCGCGTCGATCGCGAAGACGAGGGCCGCGTAGGCCAGAGTCCCGAAGACCGCGTCCGCGGCCGCGGCGGCCTTGCCGATGAAGGGCTGGAGCGCGATGCCGGGCACGACGCTGACGAGGAGGATCGGCGCGTAGAGGGCGAGCCCTCCGTAGAAATCGTCGAAGCTGTCGGCGACGAGTTTCCCGAGCTTGCGGGGTTCCATGGACGGAGTATAACAGCGCGTCCAGAGCGCCGCAAGGGCGCCGCGAGCCGTCCGCTTACTGGCCGGGATCTATGGCCGGGCTATAGCGCGACGGGTCGACTTGGCCGTCGTCTTGCCAAGACGGACCGTTGGCGTCGCCCGCGGCGACCAGCACGTCGTAGATATGGCCGTCAGGATAGGCGATGATGTCGGTCGCGTAGCTGTCGCAATTGTTGCCCGAGGGCTTGCTCAGTAGGCCGGCGCCGTCCCCCTTCATCCGCCACGCCGCGAGCTTGACGATGGAGAACGCGCCGCAAGGACCGGAGAGATCCTTCCCCTGCGCCTCGAGATCGGCCTTCGCTTGGGCCACGACGGCGCTTTGGTCGGGATGAGACCCGCCGCCTCCCGTGCCGCCGGTCCCGCCCGTACCGCCGGTGCCGCCGCCGGTCCCGCCCGTGCCGCCCGTGCCGCTCGTCCCGCCGGTCCCGCTCGCGCCGCCGCTCGTCTCGCTGCCGCAAGTCAACGATTTGGAGACGGCCTCGCAGGCGTTGGGATTGCAGGAGCCGCACTCGTCTTGGACCACCTGCCACGCCCACGAGTCGCCGCCGTCGGGGTTCTCCGCGCCCCCCGAGTTGACCACCATGTCGATGGTGCCGACGCACGTGATGTGCACCTTGTCGCTGTGGGGCGCGATGATCGAGCTCCCCGGATAAAGCCCGGCGATCGCGGGTAGCGCCGCCTCAAGGCCGTTGGGCGAGTGCGGAAAACCGGCCACGATGCGGCCGACCATATATTTCGGCGTCTGGTGCGTCGGATCGTTCCACTTGCAGGCGTCCCACCCCGGCAGCACCGGCGGAAGCGGCGCGGCCGCGGCGCGCGCTCCGATCCGAACCGTCAGCGCCAGCGCCGCCGCCAGGAGAATCGTTTTCATGGGGATACTATAGCCGGATTCCGGGGAAAAACACTTAAAAAACAATTTCGCGCCGTTAAGTTTTCGGTTAAGATTGACGGCCCCGAGGCCGCAATGATAACGTATTCTCCGTTATATCCGTACGCCTGACGGAGGGCTCCATGCCGACGACGACCGTCGCCGAAATCCATCCCAATCTCCTCTCGTTCCTGAGCAAAAAACCGCACAAGCTGTTGATCGGCGGGCGCTGGACCGACTCCGGTTCCGGGAAAACGTTCAAGACCTACAATCCCGCGACGGCCGAGACCCTCTCCGAGGTGGCGGAGGCCGACAAGAAGGACGTCGACGCCGCCGTCGCCGCGGCGCGTCAGGCGCTGAGCGGCCCCTGGGGCAAGATGAGCCCCGCCGATCGCGAGAAGATCCTGCACCGGGTCGCCGATCTCATCGAGAAAAACGCCGACGAGCTCGCCCAGCTCGAGACCCTGAACAACGGCAAGACGATCCGCGAGGCGAAAAGCGGCGACGTCCCGCTTTCCGCCGCGCTGTTCCGCTATTTCGGCGGCTGGCCGACGAAGATCCACGGCGAGACGACGCCGGTCTCCGTGCCGTACTACCCCGGCGCCAAGTTCCTGCAGTACACGGTGCGCGAGCCCGTCGGCGTGATCGGCGTGATCGTCCCGTGGAACTTTCCCCTGCTGATGGCGGCCGAGCGCCTGGCGCCCGCGCTCGCCTGCGGCAACACGGTCGTTCTCAAGCCCGCGGAGCAGACGCCGCTTTCCGCGCTGCGCCTGGGCGAGCTGCTTCTGGAAGCCGGCGTGCCGGAAGGCGTCGTCAACGTCGTGCCGGGCTTCGGGCCCGCGGCGGGCGCCGCGCTCGCCGCGCACCCGGACGTCGACAAGGTCACGTTCACCGGCTCGACCGACGTCGGCCGCGAGATCGTGAAGGCCTCGGCCGGCAACCTCAAGAAGCTCTCGCTCGAGCTCGGCGGCAAGTCGCCGAACATCGTCTTCGCCGACGCGGACTTGGACGCCGCCGCGAAAGGGATGTTCATGGGCATCTTCTACAACCAAGGCCAGACGTGCTCGGCCGGCTCGAGGGTTTATGTGGAGAGGCCGGCGTTCGATGGGTTGGTGTCGGCGTTGGCCGAAAAGGCGAAGACGATCCGCCAAGGCAACGGCTTGGACCCGAAGACGCACATGGGCCCGCTCGTCTCCCAAGAGCAGAAGGACCGCGTGCTCAAATACATCGAGTCCGGCAAGCAAGAGGGCGCCAAGGTGCTCGCGGGCGGCGAAGCCGGCGACGGGAAAGGATACTTCGTCAAGCCGACCGTCTTTTCCGACGTGAAAGACCAGATGAAGATCGCCCGCGAGGAGATCTTCGGGCCCGTCGTCGCCGTGATGCCCTTCGACACCGTCGACGAGGTCGTGTCCCGCGCCAACGACACGCCTTACGGCTTGGTCGCCGGCGTCTGGACCAAGGACATCAAGAAGGCCCATCGCATGACGCAGGCGATCAAGGCCGGCGTCGTGTGGATCAACTGCTATCAGTTCGTCGACGCCGCCGCGCCGTGGGGCGGCTTCAAGCAGAGCGGCTACGGCCGCGAGAAGAGCGCGGCGGCCATCGAGGAGTACACGCAGGTCAAATCGGTCTGGGTGGACCTCAACTGAGATGAGCACGGCGACCGCCGAGCTGGTCAAAGTCGAGAAGAAGGGCGCCGTGGGCGTGCTCACGCTCAACCGCCCCGACGCCCTCAACGCGCTCAACCATCCCTTGATGGATCAGCTCGAAGCGGGCCTCAAATCCTTCGAGGCCGACGCCTCCGTGCGCGTCGTCGTGATCGCCGGCTCCCCCCGCGCCTTCGCGGCCGGCGCCGACATCAAGGAGATGGACACGAAGACCAAGGCCGAGATGGAGGCCGATAAGCACCTCTCTCGCTGGGATTTCGTCGGCGCGTTCCCTAAACCCGTGATCGCCGCCGTCTCCGGCTTCGCGCTCGGCGGCGGCTGCGAGCTCGCGCTCGCCTGCGATCTCATCGTCGCGGCGGAGACGGCGCAGTTCGGCCAGCCCGAAATTTCCATCGGCGTGATCCCCGGCGCGGGCGGCACGGTGCGCCTGGCCAAGACGCTCGGCAAGACGCGCGCGATGGAGCTCGTGCTGACGGGCCGGCGCTTTTCCGCGCAAGAAGCGCTCGCGTGGGGCCTCGTCAACCGCGTCGTCCCGCCGGAAGCGGTAGTGTCTGAAGCCCTCAAGCTCGCCGACCAGCTCGCCGCGCAGCCTCCGCTCGCGGCCGCCGCGGCCAAGCGCGCGATTCGCAAGGCGATCGACGCGCCGATGGGCGAGGGCCTCTGCTACGAGCGAGGCCAGTTCTTCGCGCTGTTCGATACGCAGGACCAGAAAGAGGGCATGAAGGCCTTCGTGGAGAAGAGAAAGCCGAATTTCACTGGGAAGTGATCTCAACTTACCCCGGGGTAAGTTGAGATTTGACGGCGGACAACTCATATGAGCGAAACGACGACGGCGGCTCCTGAACTTCTGAAGACGGCGGACGGCGGCGTGACGACCCTCACGCTCAACCGCCCCGACGTGCTCAACTCGCTGACGATGAACATGATGTCGGGACTGTCGAATGCGCTCAAGGACGCGGAAAAAGACAAGGCCGTGCGTTGCGTGATCCTGACCGCGGCGGGGCGCGCGTTCTGCGCCGGCGCCGACCTCGGCGACTTGAAGAAGCGCCAGAGCGTGAAGGCTTTCTCGCTCGGCGACGAGCTGCGCGACCACTTCAATCCTCTCATCCTGCAGATCCGCAAGATGGAAAAGCCCGTCGTCGGCGCGGTCAACGGCCTCGCGGCCGGCGCCGGCGCGAGCTTGATCCTTTCTTGCGACGTCAAGGTCTGCTCCGAGGACGCCAAGTTCATCAACGCGTTCTCGAAGGTCGGCCTCGTGCCGGATTCCGGCATGACGTGGTTCCTTCCTCGCTGCATGGGCCTTTCGCTCGCGCTCGAGCACGCCTGGCTCGCCAAGCCGATCACCGCGCAGCAAGCGCTGCATTTCGGCTGGGTCAACCGGCTCGCGCCGGCGGCCCAGGTCCTCGAGAAAGCGAAGGCGATGGCGGCCGAGCTCGCGCAGATGCCGCCGCTGTCTCTCGCGCTGACCAAGCGCGCGTTGAACAAAGCCCTCGAATCGGGTTTCGAAGAGCAGATGGAGTACGAGGCGCAGCTGCAGGAGATCTTGGGCAGGACGAAGGACCACGCCGAGGGCGTCTCGGCGTTCTTGGAGAAGCGCAAGCCCGTTTTCAAGGGAGAATGAAGATGGCGCACAAAGAGCCTGAGCGCGTAAAAGAAGAGAAGCTCGAGGAAAAGCTTTCGAAGGGCGGCAAGGTCGAGACCCTCGACGAGATGACCGACGATTATCGCGGCCATCTGACGAACCTCATGATGATGCAGGCGGACTCGGAGCTCGCCGGCGCCTTCGGCTACGTGCCGTGGATCACGAAGTCCCCCGACATCAAGGAGACTCTCCAGGTCGCGCAGATCGTCAAGGACGAGGTGCGGCACGCGCGCGTCATGTATCGCCTGCTCGAGGGCGTCGGCGTCGACGTCGATCAATACTACAAGGACCACAACTTCAGCCTGCGCGTCGAAAAAGACGACATCGGCACGCTGCGCGCCGCCGACGACAAGCGCGTCAACATCTTCTACTACCCGATCGACACGTGGTTCGACTTCATCATGTTCAACTTCTGCATGGATCGCGGCGCCGGACATCAGCTCGAGGATTCGCTCGACTGCTCGTACAAGCCTTGGTGCGACGGAATGGAGGGCATCTTCAAGGAAGAAGCCATGCACATGGCCCACGGCGACCAGTGGACGGAGCAGCTTTCCAACGACGACAAGACCCACGACGACCTGCAGGCCGCGCTCGACCGCTGGTACCCGAGGACGATGAACATCTTCGGCCGCAAGGACAGCCCGAAGAACAAGATCTACCGCAAGCTCGGCCTCAAGAAGCGCGACAACGACGAGGTCCGCCAGGCTTTCGCCTTGGACGTGGCGAACCTGTGCAAGAAGTTCCACCTGCGCGTGCCGGACTGGAAGCCGGAGACGCACAAGATGTCGGAAGAGCCGTTCATCCCCGGATAAAAGAGGCCTATATGGCGGTCAAGCACATCGCGTTCACGTCGTATCCGGTCAAGGACATGGCCCGCGCCCGCAAGTTCTACGAGGGCGCGCTCGGCCTCGAGAAAGGCGGCGATTACGAGGGCAAGTGGGTCGAGTATTACCTCGACAACGGCTGCTTCGCGATCACGACGATGTTCGCGGGCCTGGGCAGCGGCATCGCCTTCGAGGTCGACGACGTGGACAAGACCTACGAGACGCTCGTCGCCGCGGGCGGCGAGCCGCACCGCGAGCCGTTCGCGACGCCCGGCTGCCGGATCGCGCTCGTCAACGACCCGGACGGCAACATCGTCACGCTCCACGCGAAGAACGCAGGCCGATGATCCAGCGCGTCGGCGTCATCGGCGCCGGCACGATGGGCTCGGGCATCGCGCAGCTGTGCGCGCAGCAGGGCTTCTCCGTCTTGGTCTACGACGCCGTGCCCCCCGCGTTGGAGGCGCTGCCGAAAAAGCTGCGCGCGGGCCTGGACTCGTCCGTGCTCAAAGGCAAGCTCACCACGCAGCAGGCGGACCGCGCCTTTCACTCCGTGGGCATGGCCCCGGACCCCTCTTCGCTGGCCGGCGCCGATTTAGTGATCGAGGCGGCAAGCGAAGACCCGGCGCTCAAGCGCCGGCTGTTCGAAATGTTGGACTCGCTTTGCCGCGACGCGATATTGGCCAGCAATACGTCGTCGCTCCGTATCGCCGACTTGGCCTCGGCGACGAAAACGCCCGAGAGAGTCTTGGGTCTTCACTTCTTCAACCCCCCCGTCGCGATGAAGCTCGTCGAAGTCGTCCGCGCCGAGAAGACGTCCCGGGCCGTTTTTCAAGCAGTCTGGGAGTTCGCGTTATCGGGCCTGCGCAAGACCCCCGTCGACGTCAAGGACACGCCCGGCTTCATCGTCAACCGCGTGATGCGGCCCTATTATCTCGAAAGCCAGAGGAGCGCGCTCGAAGGCGCGCCGATATCGAAGATCGACGAAACATGCAGGAACGTCGGTCACGCCCCGATGGGGCCCTTCGAATTGATGGACTTGATCGGGCTCGACGTGAACTTGGCGATCACGAGATCGATCTATTCGGCGCTCGGCGAGCCCGAGCGCATCAAGCCGCAGTTCCCGCAGGAGCGTCTGGTCGAATCGGGCGCGCTCGGCCGCAAAGCGGGCCGTGGTTGGTATCTCTATGAGAGCGGAAAGGCGGCGGGAGTCAACCCCGAGGCCGAGAAGCTGTTGCCCTCAGGGGGCTTCCTGCCGCCCAACGAGATCTGGGCGCGAATCCGCGGCGCGCTGATCATGGAGGCGGCGCTCGCGCACGCCGAAGGCGTGGCCGGCAAAAACGACATCGACACGGCGATCAAGCTGGCGATGAACTTCCCGCGCGGGCCTTTCGAATGGCAAAGCGAAAGCGAGACACGACCCTCGGCGCGCTGATCGGCGGCGACCGCGAGGTCCTCGCCGTGCTCGACAAGCACGGCGTCACGTTTTGCGCGGGCTGCTACTTGACGCTGTTCGCCACGCCCCGCAAGGCCGCCCTGTATCACGCCGTGCCGGACGTCGGCGCCTTTCTCGAGGATCTCGAGCGCGCCGTCAAAAGACGAGGTGGTACTCGACGCTCACGCGCACGCGGCGGATCTCGGCCTTGACGCCGGGCGGCGTGTCGAGATGGGCCTGGAAGGGCCCGATCGGCGTGCCGACGTGGACGCCGCGCAGCAGCGCGCTCGCGATCGTGGCCACGGCGCGCGCGACCGGGCTCTGACAGAAAGGCATCTGGAGGCAGCGCTCGAGCGCCATGTCGCCGGCCGCTCCCGCCACCGCGTCGCCCTGCTGACGCAGCACGCTGCGCTGCCAGTCGCGCAGCTGTTGAGGGTCATAATGCCCGGTCCAGAAATCGGGCGTCGGGTATTGGTCTCGCAGCGCGCGCAGGCGGCGCGTTTCTTGCGCGCGCCATTTGGCGACGAACTCCTCGACGGGGCTCGAGGGCGGGATGAAGAGATCGAGCGGCCGCGAGCGCAGGACCTGGTCCGACCTCGCCGGCGGCGTGATCGTCTCGTCCAGATAGGCGCGCGCGCGGGCCAACGGGCTCACGAGAAGAAGAAGTGCCACGCCGAATGTCCCTATCGCCTTTTTCATCATGGCTTTCGGGCTGCGGCCGGCTTTCCATGACAGTATAGGCGGAGGGGCTCAACAGACGCTCAAGCGCCGCTCATTTCCGGTTGAGACGAACGCTAGTAGCGGAGGGAATAGCGAAGGCCGAGGCTCTCGTCGGCGCGGCGGCCGGCGGCGAGCCCCCAATCGGCGGTGACTTTGAGCGGGCTTCCGTGATAGCCGACCTCGAGGCCGGCCAGGCGGCGCGCGGCGGCCCCCGCCAGCGCCTCGCGCAGCTTGAGCCCCGAGCGCAGGTCGACGCCGAGGTCGAAGCCGCGCACGTGGGCGTCGGCGTGCATGCCGTTGAGGTACAGGAAAGCCCCGCCGAGGATTCCGGCGGGCACGAGGAAATCGGCGTCCCAGTTGCGCTGGTCCTTCGCGTAATCGCCGGTGTAGCGCCCGAAGCTCTCCAGGCGGTGGCGCTCGATGAGGGCGTCCTTGGCGCTGTCGATGAGCACCGAGACCTCCTCGTCGACGACCTCTCCGCGCCACTGGTTGAGTTGGCCCGGCGTCTCGCTTTCGCCGGGGCGCAAGACCGGGTAGTCGGAGCGCAGGCGATCGAGCGTCCGGCTCTCGCGGCGCGAGACCTCGCGCGAGAAGAGATCGTAAGAATCGACGGTCGGCGAGCTCTCGAGCCCGCGGGTCAGCCGGCCGGGCAGCACGCCGCCGACGAAATACGAGCGCAGCGCGTCGTAGACTTGGTCCGTGACGCTCTCGACGACGTGGAACGCCGGCCGCGCGACGTCGTCGACGGCGCCGGCGAGCTCCGCTTTCGCGGGGCCGGCTGTCGCCAAGATCAGGACGGAGAGCGCGGCGGCCTTCATGCCTTCAGTGTGCCCTCTCCCGACGCTTTTCGAAGGTGTCATCCGGGTTGTCCGTCGTCGGGAAAGGTCCCAGCCGCTTCTGGGCCCTCCGTCCCGGTGAGTGTAGACGGAGGCTGCTACGGATTTGTTGCGGCTCAGCCGGCGACGGGCACGGGCTTGCCGAAGCAGGCGAGGAACGTCTCGGCGACCTGCCGCATGACCTTCATCGAGTCCACGGGGCGGCCGAGCGCTTTTTGGACCGTGGTCATCTGGTCGGGCTCGAGGTTGCAGGGGTTGATCGCGTAGAAAGGCTCCAGGTCGCAGCTGACGTTGAGCGCGAAGCCGTGGTAGGAGACCTCGCCGCGCACGGCGACGCCGATCGAGGCGACCTTGCGGCCCGCGATCCAGACGCCGGTCAGGCCCTTGATCGTCTCAGCCTCGACGCCGAGGGCCTTGAGCGACTCGATCAGCACGCCCTCGAGGGCGCGCAGATAGGACCGCGGGCGCAGGTTGTTGGCGCCCAGGTGAAGGATCGGATAGCCGACGAGCTGCCCGGGACCGTGATAGGTCATGTCGCCGCCGCGCTCGACTTGGTGGAGCGGGTGCGGCAGGAAGCACGGCGTGATCGCGCGGGAGGACTCGCCGACGGTGTAGACCGGCAGGTGCTCGACCAGGAGCAGCGTGTCTTCTATCTCCCCGGCCAGGCGCTTGGCGACGAGCTCCTTCTGGAGCTTCCAGACTTCCGAATATTCCTTGAGGCCGAGCGCGCGGACGAGCATCAGGCCCTCGCCAGATGCCCTTGCGGCAGGAGGTGGATGGGATGGCCCAGCGCGGCCTCGCAGGCTTCCATGAACGCCTCGTTCAAGGTCGGGTGCGGATGGATCGTGCGCGCGACCTGATCGAGCGTCGCCTTGAGCGAGACCGCGAGGCACGCTTCCCCGACGAGGTCCGACGCGTTGGGCCCGACGAATCCCGCGCCGAGGATGACGCGCGTCTTGGCGTCGGCCACGACCTTGCAGAAGCCCTCGGTCTCGCGCACCGCTTGCGCGCGGCCGGAGGCCGAGAACGGGAACTTGCCGACGAGGACCTGCGCGCCGCGCGCCTTGGCCTCCGTCTCCGTCTCACCGACCCACGAAATCTCGGGATCGGTGAAGACGGCCCACGGCACGGCGCCGCGGTCTTCCAGCGGCAGGCCGCAGATCGATTGCGCCGCGAGTATGCCCTCGCGCGAGGCCTTGTGGGCGAGGTACGGCTGCCCCACGCAGTCGCCGATCGCGTAGATCGTGGGGCAGCTCGAAAGCAGCTCCGTGTCGACGAGGATGTGCCCGCGCTTGTCGGTCTCCACGCCGGCCTTCTCGAGGCCCAAGTCCTTCGTGCGCGGCGCGCGTCCGACGGCGAGCAAGACCTTGTCGCAGGGGATCTTCTTCTCCCCCTCCGGCGTCTCGACGGTCACCTCGAGCCGGCCGCTTTTCTTCGACCAGCTCTTGGCCTTCGAGGAGAGCAGCAGCGTGACGCCCAGGCGCGCAAGCACGCGCGAGACCGGCACGGTCATGTCTTTCTCGATGACGGGCAGAATGGCGTCCGTGAACTCGACGACGGTGACCTTCGTGCCGAGCTCGGCGAAGACCGTCCCGATCTCGAGGCCGATGACGCCGGCGCCGATGACGACGAGGTCCTTGGGCGGGTCCGTGATGTCCAGGGCTTCCTTCGAGCCGATGACGTCCTTGCCGTCGATCGTAAAGCCGGGGATCGACATCGACTCCGAGCCCGTCGCGACGATGCAGCGGTCGAACTCGATCGTCTCCTTCGAGCCGTCGGTCTTCGTCACCTCGGCGGAGTTCTTGCCGGTGAGCTTGGCGCTGCCGTAAATCGTCTCGCCTTGGTTCGCCTTGACGAGCGTGCCGATGTTGCGCACGAACGCGCCGACCAGCGTGTTCTTCCAGGTCTGCGTGCGCGTCCAGTCGATGGCGAGGTCCTTGACCGAGAGGCCGAGCGGCTCGGCCTTCTTCGGCTTGTAGACGCTTTTCGCGGCGTTGATGAGGGCTTTGGAAGGGATGCAGCCGTAATTGAGGCATTCGCCGCCGAGCTTGTCGCGGTCGACGACGATCGTCTTCTTGCCGAGCTGGCCGAGCTTGATGGCCGCGACGTAGCCGCCGGGTCCGCCGCCGATGATCAAGACGTCCGTTTTCAAGCTCATAAGATGGTGCGGGGGTTCTCCAGGAATTTTATCAAAGTGTTCATGAAGCTCGCCGCGTCGGCGCCGTCGACCACGCGATGATCGAACGAGAGCACGAGGTTCATCATGTCGCGCACGACGAGCCCCCCCTCTTCGTCGACGATCGGGCGCTTCTTGAGCTCCATGAGCCCGAGGATGGCGACCTCGGGGTAATTGATGATCGGGGTCGCGAAGAGGCCGCCGATCGGGCCGATGTTCGTGATCGTGAACGTGCCGCCCTGAAGCGAAGGCACGTCGATCTTGTTGGCGCGGACCTTCTCGGCGAGCGACTGCACGTCGGCCGCGAGGCCCCAGAGGTCCTTGCCGTCGGCGCCCTTGATGTTCGGCACGACGAGGCCCTGCCCGGCGTTGACGGCGATGCCGATGTTGTAATACCTCTTGATGAC
>CAZRIP010000026.1:0-23725 GCA_964600165.1 uncultured Elusimicrobia bacterium
GTCTTCGTGCTGCTCGACGACGTGCAGTTCAAGAAGAACGAATGGCAGAACCGCAACCGGGTCTGGAGCCGCGAGGGTCCGCAGTGGCTGACGGTCCCGGTCCTCCACGAGTTCCCTAGCGAGATCCGCGGCGTGCGGATCAACGAGACGACGCATTGGCGCCACAAGCACGTGCAGACCCTCACGCAGACCTACGCGAAGGCCGCCTGCTTCCCGGAGCAATGGGAGCCTTTCCGGCGGCTGTATGAGCAAAAGGGACAATGCCTGCTCGAGCTCAATCTGGCGACGATCGAGGCCCTGCGCCGGATCCTCGACGTTTCGACGCCGCTCAAGCTCTCGTCGGAGCTCGGCGTGGACGGGAAGTCCACCGAGCGCCTCGTCAACCTCTGCCGCAAGCTCGGCGCCGGAGTCTATTTGGCGGGAGCCGGAGGCAAAGACTACATGGACATGGCGCTCTTCGAGGGCGCGGGCATCGAGGTCCGCTTCCAGGAGTACGCGCATCCGGTCTATTCTCAGTTCGACGGGCCCTTCGTCTCCCATTTGTCCGCCTTCGATCTGATATGCCATCATGGCCGCGAATCCTCCAAGATCATGCGATCGACCCGATCATGAGCTCGTATATACCGCACTCCAAGCCCGCCGTCGGGCTGGCTGAGGCCGCCGCCGCGGCGAGGGTCGCGCGAGGGGGACAGCTCGCGCAGGGTCCGGAAGTGGCGGCTTTCGAGGCCGAGGCGGCGCGCAAGTTCGGCTTTCGCGGCGCCGCGGCCGTTTCCAGCGGCACGGCGGCCCTGGAGCTTTCGCTGCGCGCGCTCGGCGTGGGCCCGGGCCACGAGGTGCTGATCCCGACCTACGTCTGCGCGGCGCCCTGGCACGCCGTGCGCCGCTGCGGCGCCGAGCCGGTCCTCGTCGATTGCGAGGAAGGCGGCGCGAACATGTGCCTGAAGGACGCGGCGCGCAAGCGCACCCGCCGCTCGCGCGCCGTCGTCGCGGCGGGGCTCTTCGGCGTCCCGATCGATCTCAAGGACGCGGCGGCCTTGGGCCTGCCGGTCGTCGACGACCGGGCGCAATCGGCGGGCGCCGCGTCTCCCGGCCCCAAGCCCGACGTCTGCGTCTTGTCGTTCTACGCCAACAAGCTCATCGCCGCCGGAGAAGGCGGGATGGCGCTCTCAGCGGACGTCGGGATTCTCGAGCGGCTGCGCGACTTGCGCGAGTGCGACGAGCGCCGCCCCGACAAGGTCCGGCAGAACGCCAAGCTCACGGACCTGCAGGCCGCGGTGGGACGCGTCCAGCTGCGGCGGCTGCCGGAGCTCTTGGCCGCCCGTGAGCGCTTGGCGCGCGCTTATGACGAGGCCTTCAAGGACCTTTACGTCGAGCTGCCTCCGAGGGTTCCCGGCCGCGTGCACTATCGCTACGTCCTGGGGGTCCCCGGCGGACGGTTGGACCGGCTGATCGCGCGCCTCGAGCGCGCCGGCGTGGCCGCCCGGCGCCCCGTATGGCGCCCGCTGCACTGGGACGTGCCCTGCCGCGGGCCGTTTCCCCACGCCGAATGCGCCTGGAAGACGCTGCTTTCCGTGCCGCTTTATCCCGGACTTTCGCGCCGGGACCAGGCGCGCGTCGTCCGCGCCTTGGTGACGGAGGTCACCGCAATATTTGCGAAATAAGTTGAATTAGATTTGAGCTATAATCTCATTGCCTGATTCCCCGCTATGTATAAAGAATTTTGGAGGCTGACGGCGGAGCCGTTCGAGAACACTCCGGACCTGCGCTTCTTCTTCGAGTCGCGCAACCACGAGGAAGCCGCCTCGCGCCTGCAGTACCTCGTCGGCGAGCGCAAGGCCTGCGGCGTGCTGACCGGCGTCTACGGCTGCGGCAAGACGCTTCTCCTTCATTCGTTGGCGAAGACGATGGGAGCGGAGGGCAACGTCTTTTCGACGGTGACCAATCCCCGCCTCGACGAGCTCGGCATGATCCGGATGATCCTCCACGGCTTTACGAAAGCGGAAGTCCCCGCGGGCAAGGCCGACGTGCTCATGGAGCTCGAAAAGTTCATCTCCGGCGTCGCGGAGGACGGCAAGCACTCCGTCGTCATTATCGACGAGGCGCACGCCATCGAGAACGACAAGGTCTTCGAGGAGCTCCGCCTGCTGCTCAACCTTCAGACCGAGCAGCGGTCTCTCGTCACGCTGATCCTCGCGGGCCAATCGGAGCTCAAGCCGCGCGTCGAGGCCAACAAGCAATTCAACCAGCGCGTCAACCTTCGCTTTCACCTCGGCCCCTTCCAGCCCGACGAGACCAAGGCCTACATCGAGCACCGCCTTCGGGTGGCCGGCGCCGGCGCCGCGTCGACGATCTTCCCTCCGGAGGTTCTCGAGCTCGTCCATCGGCTTTCCGGCGGCATCCCGCGCTGGATCAATCAGATCTGCCATTTGAGCCTGATGGTCGGCTTCTCGCGCGGCGCTCGGGTCGTCACGCCCGAGATCGTGCAAGAGGCGATCCGGGACATGGTCGGCTCCCCGTCTCCTCGATGAGGTCGATCCTCGCGATCGGCGCCCACCCCGACGATCTGGAGTTCGGCTGCGGCGGGACGCTCTACCTCCTTTCCAAGGCGGGCTACAAAATCCATCTGCTGATCATGACGGCGGGGGAGGTCGGCGGCGACTCCCGCGTGCGCCGCGCGGAGCAGGAGCGCGCGGCGGCGATCCTCAAGGCGAAGGTGGAGTGGGGGGGCTTTCGCGACACCGACATCCCGCTCACGCGCGAGCTGATCCAGGAGGTCGAAAAGAGGATCAAGGGGATCAAGCCGGACCTGATCTTCACGCCGCATTTCGACGACTCCCACCAGGACCATCGCAAAGTGTCCCAGGCCACGACGACGGCCGCGCGCCACGCGCGCAGCGTGCTCTTCTACGAGACCCCGACGACGATCGGCTTTAATCCCACGGTCTTCATGGACATCGGCCCCGCGATCGAGCGCAAGCTCGCGCTGCTCAAGGCGCACCGCTCTCAGGTGTTCCAGACCAAGGTGCCTGACCTCTCGATCCTCGAGAGCGCCAAGTCCACGTCCATGTTTCGCGGTAATCAAGACAGAATAAAATACGCCGAAGGCTTCCTGCCGCTGCGGCTCGCGCTCGATCTCCGCCTCGGCTAGTGGACTTCCAGATCTCGGAGTCGCTGGCGAGCCGCAACGTTTCCCGGTTCTCGATCGCCTGCCTGCTCGCGCTGATCGTCGTGCTTCCCCAGGGCTGGATCTCGGCGTGGTCGTGGGAGCAGAACGTCCGCGCGCTCTACCTGATGCTGATCGCGTTCTTCTTCTCGGCGCTGCTCGTGCCGGTGTCGATCGTCCTGGCGTTGCGCTACGGCGTCCTCGACGTCCCGTCCGAGCGCAAGGTCCACAGGGCCGTCACGCCGCGCCTCGGCGGCTTGGCCGTTTACGCGGCGACGGTTCTGACTCTCTTGCGCAACGACTATTGGTCGCGGCCGCTGCTTTGTCTCGTCTTGGCCGGGACCCTCGTCTTCGTGATGGGCGTCTGGGAGGACGCCCGGGGGCTTTCGGCTCGCGCGCGACTCGCCGGTCAGGTCCTTGCCGCTTTGATCGCTTGCGAAGGGGGCGTTTGCGCGCGCTTGCACATCGTCCACGCCGGACATCCCGTCGAGATCGCGCTGACGGTGTTTTGGCTCGTCGGCATCACCAACGCCATCAATTTTCTGGACGGCATCGACGGCTTGGCCGGCGGCACCGGCGCTTTGTGCGCGACCCTCTTCTTGGCGATCGCCTGGCCGGAGCGCCAGAGGTTCCTCGCCTACGGCGCCTCGGCGCTGGCGGGCGCGTGCCTCGGCTTCTTGCCGTATAATTGGAAGCCGGCTCGCGTCTTTCTTGGCGACGCCGGCGCCACGTTCATCGGCTTCATGCTCGCCGGCCTGGGCCTCATGGGAACGGAGACGCACCAGCAGTTGCCGTTCGTCGCCCTGTCGACGCCGCTGCTCATCCTCGCGATCCCGGTCTTCGACATGATCTATACCACGCTCTCGCGCGTCCGGCGCGGCGCGGTGCGGACGGTCAAGGAATGGATCGAGTTCACGGGAAAAGACCACTTCCATCATCGCCTGATGAACCTCGGCATGACCGCGCCTGGGGCGGTCCGATTCATCCTTCTCGTGAACTTGTGCTTCGGCATGAGCGCGATCGCCAATCGCCATACCGCCAGCCGCTTGGTCTCGGCGCTTCTCCTGGCGCAGGCGTTCTTGATCTTCGCCGTGATCGTCGTGCTGATGCTCCTCGGCCGCGAGCTGACGTCGGATTAGCCGCCTAGAGCGCCGCTTGCCGGGGGAGAAAGTCCAGCGGATCGATCCGCCGTCCTTGGGGATCGCGCAGCTCGAAGTGAAGATGCGGGCCGGTGGAAAGGCCCGTGGAGCCGACGCGGCCGAGCAAGGTCTTTCGCGCCTCGACTCCGTCGCCGACCGACACGGTGATCCGCTCCAGATGCCCGTAGACGCTCGTCTCTCCGTCGGCGTGCCGGACCGAGACGCGCAGCCCGTAGTTGCCGGCCCAGCCGGCCTCGACGACCTTCCCGTCGCGCGCCGGAAAAACGGGCGTGCCCAGCGGCAGCGCCAGATCGACGCCGTCGTGGAAGCGCAGGTCGTTGTAGATCGGATGGATGCGATATCCGAAGCGCGAGCTGATCCTCGGGCGGCTCGACGACGCGAAGGGCGAGTAAAAACCGTCGTCCGATCGCGCGGCGAGCGTCTGCAGGTAGCGCACGTGGTAAGGAAGGTAGGCCTCGGCCTGCGCCTCGGCCGAGGCTTGGCGCGCGCGGACCGCGGCGAAGAGCAAATACCCGATGAGCGCGCCGAGCGGGATCAGGCCGGCCCGCGCGGCGATCTGGCGCCACTCTCGCCCCGACAGGGGGTGCGCTCGCATGCGGCGGCGACGGTCGATCCACTTCCCCTCGCAGGCTAGGCAGTGGCGTTTGCGGCTTCCCGTGAGAGACCTCACCAGGTGCCGCCAAGCCGAGGCGCCGTATCGGATCGCCTGACCCTGGCAAAACGGGCATGAGGCCGTCATCGCACTCAGGGTAACAGGGATCTCCCGGCGTTTCAAGAGCGGCCCTTGTAACATTTTGGGCCTTGCGGAGCCGGGGAGGGCGGTTTATACTTCATAGGAGAAACTCCTGGGCCTATGGACGACTACGTCGAAGCGTCTTCACGATCGCCGCTGATGGCCGGAATCGCCAGCGAGATGGTCAAGAGTTGGATCATCGAGGAAGTCTCCGGCGACAAGAATCGGACCCAGCAGCCGCAACGGCCGTCGAGCGAGCTGGCTTGGATGCTCGACGAGATGCTCGGGCTGCGCGGTAAGATCGCGTCCCTCTCGGAGACGGCCGCGCGGACCGCCGGTGAAAGGAACCCTCTCGGCGTCGAGCGCGAGCCCGTCGAGGAAAATCAAGCCTTGATCGCGGAGCGCGACCGCCTGTCGGCCGAGTTGAGCAATCTGCGCCGCGAGTACGACGCCGTCAGACGGCAGACCGGCCCCGTCGCGCCGGCGATCGACGAAGGCTCGCGGATCCGCGACGAGCCGTCCAGCCCTCCGCCGGCCGCCGAGCCGCTCGAGCCGCAGCCGCTGGCGCCCCCCGTGCCGTTGTTCACGGATGAGAGCGCCGAGCTTGGGGGGAATGCCGCTCCCGCGCGGGTCGACAAGTCGGATCGGCCGGGCCCTAAAGACGAGTTCGACCTGATGAAGGAGTTCTGCCGCGACCCAAGGATTTGAGCGGCGGCCGTAAGCCTTAAGCGCCGCTGTCTCGCAGCTTGGCCTGATAGTCGCGCACGACGTTCGAGACCTCGGCGCGCAAGGCTTCCTTGAAGTTCTGGAGCTCGAGCATCGTCTTGTCGTGCTCCTCGGCGAGCTGCCGCTGCCGATCGCCGAGATTCTTCTCTTGCCTGAGCAGCTCCTCTTCTTTGCGCCGATTCTTAGCGTCCCAGTCCGCCTTCTCCTGCATCAGGCGGTCGTGCGCCTTGGAGAGCTCCTCTTCTTGATTAGCGACGCGCGCCTCGACCTCGGCGCCCCGGCGCCTGACGGCGTCCGCGAGCTCGTCATGCTTCTTTTGCAGCGCGGCGACGCGCTGCTCGAATTCGCCTTCCAGCGCCGCGCGCCGGGTCTCGAACGAGCGCTCGAAGGCGGCGCTCGTCTTGTTCATCTCTTGATAGAACGCGTCCATCTTCTTGGCGCGCTCCTCGTCGTGCGTCGCCTCGGTCTTGAGATAAAGCTCGTGGAACTGGGTATTCTCTTCTTCCTTGGCGCGGAGGCGGTCGAAAAGCCCCTCGCATTCCTCGGTCTTTTGCGTCAACGCCCGGTCGAGAAGGGCGGCTCTTTCTTGGGCGGCCGCGTGCATCTGGTCGAAGCGCTGGATCCTGCCCGCGAACTCCTCGCAGATCGACTCCAGGCCGACGGCGGCCGAGGAGTTCTCGTCCCAAAGCCGCCGGCAAAGCGTCTGGAGGCGGTTCCAGACTTCCGTGAGAGTCGCCTTCGAGTCCACGGGCGTTGGCATATGCGTAATTATTGATTCCGCGACGAAATCTCGCAATCGGGGGAAACCCTAGGCCGCCTCTTCTGAGGAGGAAGGGCCGGCTTCGCCGGCGCGTCTTCCGTGGCTTTGGATCGCCCTCAAGAGCTCCGTCTTGAGGTCCTCCAGGCGCGCTTCCTTGTCCTCGAGCAGCAGCCGCCAGTTCCGGAGCTCCTCGTGCCAGCGGCGCTCGCGCAGCGTCAGCGCTTCCTCGCGCCGCCGCCAATCCTCGTCGCGCGCCCCGTCCTCCTTCTGGGAGACGGCGAAGCGCTCGGCGAGCGCGGCCTCGAGGGCGGTGACCGCCTGCCGGTGCTGCTCCTGAGCGTCCGCGAAGAGCATCTGCTGGGCCTGCCTATCGGCGAGCGAGCGCTCGAGCTCCGCATGCAGCAGGCGCTCTCGTTCCTCGGTCAGCGTCCGCTTGCGCTCCTCGAGCGCGCGCAGCCGCTCGGAGTCATGCAGCGCGCTCGACGCGGCGGCCGCTTCGCCGGCCGCTTCGCCCGCTTTCGCGTTGAGCGCCTCGGCTCGCTTGCGCCAATCCAGAGCGTCCCGCTGGAGCAGCGCCTTTTCGCTTTCCAAAGTCTTCTTCTCGGTCTCGTGGCGCGCCATTTCCTGGTCGCCGGACATTTGAAGCAGTCGGACGGCCTGCTCGGCCTCGGTGGCGCGCTGGAGGAGAGCGTGGATCTCCTGCTCAAAGGCCTGCCTCTCGCTCGCCCAATGGCTCTCCTTGTTTTGGACCCAAGAGGTGAGGCGCCGGCGCTCGTCGTCGACCCGGGCCGAGACCTCGCCGTCGACGGTGCCGGCCAGGCCCTGGACTTCGCGCGCCAAGCGCGAGCGTTCGGCGGAGTGGCGCTCCTCGAGCGCCGTCTGGCGCTCCAGGAGCTCCTGCTCGCGCCGGTGGGCTTGCTCGAACGCTTCTTGCTGAAACGAAAGGCGAAATTGGTTGAACTCGGACTCGAGGATGCCGCGGCGGGCCTCGAACTCTTTTTCGAGCTCGATGCGATGCAGGCGCAGGGCCTCTTGATGGCGGGACAGCTCCAGCTCGCGCTGGGCGATGTCCTTCTCGTCCGGCTTGCGCGCGAGGCGCAGGGAGTTGTACTCCTCCATGCGGCTATAATAGGCGAGCCGCTCCTCGCCCGCCTCGAGATGGAGGGAAACCTTGCGCTCGAGGGCGCGGCGGTCGTTCTCCGCCTTCGTCCGGGCCTTCTGCTCGGCGTCGAGCTTGTCGACCAGCTCGGCGTGGCCTTTCTGAAGAGCGTGCACTCGCTCCAGCGCCCAGCGCAGCGCCAGCCGCGCGGCGTTGAGGTCGTGGATCGCCTCGATGCTGCTCAGATCGATCGGGTCTTTCCCGTGAGGGGTCGCCATGCTCCGTCAAAGTGTAAGCCCGCGGGCTGAAAAATTCAAGGCTATTTTGTTACAGAACTCCGCGGGTTGAACGCCTACCGGCAAATTGCTAGAATGACGCTCGACGGGCGTGTAGCTCAGCTGGGAGAGCGCCTGCATGGCATGCAGGAGGTCTGGGGTTCGATCCCCCACACGTCCACCAGTTTCACGACGGAGAATGCAAACCGCCGGGCTCTTCGAGGGCGCGGCGGTATTGCTTTTGGGGGGAGTGCGGGAGGAGCCGTAGCGCACGCGCGTCACTGGGCCTTGGAAGCCGCTAGGCGTCACGGGACGTTCAAGTCTCCGGAGTAAAATGAGCTTAGGAGGGGATCATGGCTAATTCCAATCCCGAGCAGTTGCTCATCGACGTGATCGTAGACCAGATCGAGGACGACGAAGGGCTCATCGACGGTTTGGGGAGCGGGACGCTTTCGCTGCGCGACGTGGAGCGTTGGCGCGAGCGCCGATGGGAATCCGAACGCGGGTTCATGCGGGAGACCGGGCGCCTGATCGGACGCATGCGCGAAGAAGGCTTCGACCACGAGATGCGCTCCGGCGCGCGGCCCGCCGCTTCGCGCGCGCGCGCTCATCCGGCCGAGAAGCGGCCGTCTCGACGCGTTACGCCCGCGGAGCAGGCCGAACGGCTCGTCCGCCCTCTGCGCCGTCGCTTCTCGCTGGAGCTCGCCGACCTCGGCTTGCCCTGCTCGCTGTATATCGAAGGAGACTACGACGACGTGCTCGAGCTCGGCGCCTGGCACGCGCGGCACGCGCATCACCTGCACGGCGGCGCCGACTCCGTCCGCGAGACTCTCGAAAGCTCGATCGTCGAGGTGCAGAGCACGCGGTTGGCGCCCGAGACGCGGTTTCACGGCCGGCGTCCCGAAGAGGTCGTGTCCAACGAGTGGGCCAACCGCACGCGCGGCTCCGGCTTGCCCGGCTGATTAGGGCGAGCCGTCCCCCGGCGGCGAGCGCAGATGCGCCTTGCGCTTCTCGTCGTAGTAGAGGATGTCGAGGATCATCGCGAAGCTCGCCAGCGCGGCGATGCCGAAGAGGATCATGGCGATGCCCGGGTAATCCATGATCGTGAAGCGCGTGCGGACCTGCATCATGATCGCGGCGCCGATGATCAGCGAGGCCAGCACGACGCCGAGCGCGATGCGGTTGGCGATCTTCTGCATGCCTTGGATCAGCAGGTTCTCATCGAGCACGTCGACCTTGAGGCGCAGCTCCCGGTTGCCGATCACGTCGAGCGCGCGGCTCAGGCGCTGAGGCAGGCGCACGGCGAAATCCTCGAGATCGAGCAGGCTCGAGGAGATGTTGGCCCGCGTCATGCGGCGCGTCATGCGCTCCCGCATGAGGCGGGAGGATTCCTCACGGACGACCTCCGAGGGGGAGAAATCAGGATCGAGCGTGGCGATCACTTGGTCGAGGTTGAGAAGGACTTTCGCGATCAGCGAGAGCTCCGGCGGCAGGCGCAGGCCGCAGCCGGCGGAAAGCCGCGAGATCTGGAAGATGACGCGGCCCAGGCTGATGCGGGCGATCGTCGAGTCGACGTTCTCCAAGACGAGGTCGCAGACGCCGCGCCGAAACGGCTCCTCGCGGAAATCCTCGCGAGGCGTCCCGAGCCCGATCGCCGCGGAGGCGGCGTCCTCGCAGCGGCCGTCGCTGATCGCGAGCAGAAGCGAAAGGAGGATCTGCTGAAGCTCGGGGCCGACGCGGCCCGTCATGCCGAGGTCGAGGATCGCCAGCCGCCCGTCGTCGGCCAAGGTGATGTTTCCCGGGTGAGGATCGGCGTGAAAGAAGCCCTCGACGAGGATCTGCTTGAGATAGGCGCGGAAGAGTTGGCCGGCCAGCGGCGGTCCGTCGACCTCGTTGAGGCGCAGCGGCGAGAGCGTCGTGGCCTTTTGCCCCGGCACGAACTCCATCGTCAAGACGCGCGGGCTCGTGAAGTCGTCGAAGGGCTGCGGCACGAGCAGCCTGTCGAACTCGACGAGATCGTCCGCCAGGCGGACGAGGTTCAAGGCCTCGCGTTCGAAGTCGAGCTCCTGGTAGAGGCGCTGGCGGAACTGCGCGAGCATCGCCGAGAACTCGTAGCGATGCCCGATGCTCGTGTGCCGGTCCAGGAACCCCGCCGCGCGCTCGAGCGCGTCCATGTCCCGCGCGATCGTCTGCCCGATGCCGGGCCTCTGGACCTTCACGGCGACCACCCGCCCGTCGCGCAGCTCGGCGCGGTGGATCTGCGAAAGCGACGCCGCTGCCGTCGGCTCGCGATCGAAGACCGGGAAGATCTTGTTGAGCCGGACGTCGAGCTCCTCTTCCACGACGCGCCGCGCGTCCTCGAACGGGAAAGGGGCGACGCGGTCCTGGAGCCTCGAGAGCGCCTCGACGTACTCCTCCGGAACGACGTCGGCGCGGCTGGAGAGCAGCTGCCCGAGCTTGACGAACGTCGGCCCCAGGCGCTCGAGGTCGGCGACGAGCTCTTCGGGCTGCGCCGTCGCGGTCTCGTACTTCGTGAGCAGCCGGGCGACGTCGCGGTAGCGGCCCAGCGCGCCTGAGATCAACGCCCGCGGCCGCGTCGGGCGCGGCGGCGCACGATGCGGCTGCGCGGCCGCGCGCGGGCGCGCGGCAGCCCCATCGAGAGCACGCTCTTGCCGAAATCGAGCGCCATCTCGACCGGCTTGCCGGCCGCGTCCATGCCGCGGTCCCTCATCGTCACCGTGATCTCGCGGCCTTGCTCGCGGCGCTTGTCGTACCAGCGCTCGAAGTCGGCCCGCGTGATCTTGCCGTCGCGCAAGTCCATCGCCATCTCCATGCTCTCGTCGAGCGCGCGGCCGAGCGCCGCGAACATGCCCGTTGAGGACGAGCTTCGTTGAGTCATGGCTTCCTCCCTTTCCTTTAGGGTATTCGAAACCGCCTCTCTTTCCCAATGCGGGCAGGCAAATATCCGATGACGACTCGCGCTGACAATCGCTGACCGGCGCTCTCTTGCCGCGCGCGCCGCAGCCGCTATCCTATGTGAAGGAGACCCCCATGAACGACGACTTCAAGATCGGGCAGTTGACCAAAGAGCTGGTGGCCATGAAGCTCAAGGAGCTCGAGGACCCCAGCGCCGTGGCCGCGGGCCTCGTCAAGAAGACGATCGTCGTCGCGCTCAAGGCGGCGGCGCCGGACCAGGCGCGCGCCATCGTCGTCGACGCCTGCTACGGCGGCATGCAGGGCCTGCTGCTCGCCGAGGGCGATCTGGCGGCCGGAGCCGTCAAGCTCCTCGAGGCCGTCTGCGAAGCCGCGCAAGACCTCGGCTTGGATCCCGGAGAGATGATGCGCTACGGCCTCACCGGCGTGGCGCGCATCGAGAAGTTCGCGCAAGCCGAGACTCTCTCCGCGATCCGCTTCGCGCTCGAGAACCGCTTCAGCGGCGTCGGCGAGGCGTTCACCGATGCTCTCGCCGCCGAGCGGAAATCGGACGCGCAAAAGGTATAAAATACCCGGGTGATCACCCGGCTCGGCAAGAAGACCAAGTTCAAGTTCCGCTACGACCCCTCGCTGTTGGAGTCGTTCCCGAACAAGAACCCCGGCCGCATCCAGTGGGTGAGCCTCGTCTGCGCCGAGTTCACGACGCTCTGCCCGATCACGTCGCAGCCCGACTTCGCGCGCCTGTTCATCAACTACATCGCCGCCGACCGGATGATCGAGTCGAAGTCGCTCAAGCTCTACCTCGGGAGCTTCCGCGACCACGGCGGCTTCCACGAGGAGTGCGTGCAGACGATCTGCTCCGACTTGGAGAAGCTGCTGCGCCCGCGCTACCTCGAGGTCGCCGGCGAATTCACGCCGCGCGGGGGGATCTCGATCTGGCCTTTCGCGAGCGCGCACGACGGCGAGGAAGAGTCCGCGGCCCTCTATCAGGAGCGGCTGGCAGGCTACGCGCCCGGCAAGTACTCGATGGCGCTCGGCCGTCCCTACTGATCAGGACGCCAGGCCGCGCCGCAGCTCGCGCGCCAGCTCTCCGGCCGAGGCGAAGCGCTTGCCCGGCTCCGGGTCCAGGGCCCGCGCGAGCGTCGCGTCGAGGCCGGCGGGAAAGCCCGACTCGGAAAGCTTGGGGTAATCGGCGTTGAGCTTCTGCATCAGCCCGCCGCCCGGGAAGGGCAGCCGCCCCGTGAGCATCTCGTAGGCGCAGACGCCCAGCGAGTACACGTCGCTCGCGCCCGAGGGCAGCCCCTGCTCCTGCTCGGGCGCCATGTAGAGCGGAGTCCCGACGATCTCGTGGCGCGTGGCCGTCGACATCGTCTGCTGAGCGCTGCGGGCGATCCCGAAATCCATGACCTTGGCTTGGTCGCCGGAGACCAGGACGTTCGAGGGCTTGAGGTCGCGGTGGATCACGCCCTTGGCGTGGGCGTGGTCGAGCGCCGCGGCGACTTGGTCGACGACGGCGAGGGCCTTCTCGCGCGCGAGCGGCTTGCCGCCGATGAGCTCGTGCAGCGTCGCGCCCTTGAGCAGCTCGAAGACGAGGAACAGGTCCTGGCCGTCCTCGACGATCGAATAGATCTGCACGATGTTCGGGTGGTGGAGATTGGCGACGGTTCGCGCTTCCTTGACGAGGCGGCGGCGCTCGCGCGGGTCGGCGGCGATCTCGGCGCGCATCTTCTTGAGCGCGACGGGGCGCTCTAGAGATTTATCGACGGCCTCGTAAACGACGCCCATGCCGCCTTCGCCGAGCGTGCGGACGATCTCGAAGCCTTGGGGCACCTCGGAGCGGTCGGCGGAGCGCAGCGGGGCGCGGCGCGACGTCGTCGTGCGCGCCTCGGTTCCGCGGCGCCCGAGCGCGAGGCCGGCCAAGAGCAGCAGCGCGGCGAGAGCGCCGGAGCCGTAGGCGAGCCGCGCGCGGCCGGACGCGCCGCCGCCCTCGCGGCGGGCCAGCGCGTCCGCGTAGAGCTGCTTGAATTGGGGGTCGAGCTCTGAAGCGCGCAGAAGATCGGTCAGGGCTTCGTCGTCGCGGCCCAGGCGCTGCAGGGCCTGCGCGCGCGCCGCGTAGGCGCCGCCGTCGTCGGGGTTGATCTTGAGCGCGGTCTCGGCCTCGGCGACGGCTTCTTGCGGCCGGTTCATCCTCGTCAGGTCGCTCGCGCGGATCGCGCGCGACATGCCGTCCTTGGGGTTGAGCGCGAGCGCGCGCGTCGCGTCGTCGAAAGAGCCTTGGTATTTTTTGAGCCCTTGCCGCGCCAGGGCGCGCGTGCGCCAGGACAGCCAATCGGTCGGATCCGCGTCGAGGTGGCGCGTGAGCGCGTCCTCGGCGCCGGCGTAATCGCGCAGGCGCATCTTGAGCACGGCCTCTTGGGCCGGGTCGCGCTTGAGGAACTCCTGGATCGGGTTCGTGAAGTTGCCGGTCGGCGGCGCCTTGGCCTGGCCCCAACTGATGGGGGAAGCGAGCAGCGCTTGCGGGGCTTGGCCGGCGTCGGGGACGCCATCCGTCTGGCGCTGCTCCAAGAGGCCCGCGGCTTTTTGCGCGAGCGTCTGCTGGTTGAGGCCGGACATCACGTGGGGGATGATGATCGAGGCGATCTCCTTGATGCGCTGGTTCTGGGGATCGTATTGCTGCGCGAGCTGGATCGATTTCGTCGCGCTTTGCTGGTCGCCGGCCTTGAACTGGTCGAGCGCCTTGTTCTCGAGATCGACGGCCGCCTGCTGCTGCGCGTTCTGCGGCGGCTGCTCCGGCGGGAGCGTGGGCGCGCCGCCGGCTACTACGGCGCCGGGGGCGGAAGCCGGCGGAGGCGTCCCTGCGGGGGTAGTCTGGCCGTCTGTTCTTTGCGTCGGGTCAATGGTGGTGGGGGGCTTACTCCCTATGGTTCCCGCGACGGAGCTGAGTCCTCCGGTCAGGACGGCGGCCGCGGCCGTGTTGGCCGTGCCGCCGCTGCCGAGCCCATCGCCGCCGCCAAGCAAATTATCATCCAGCGGATCGTTCCTGTCTTTGTATATCTTACCGCCGGTGTCGGAGCCTACCGAGGTTCCAACGCCGCTGGGGTTCGGGCTCGTGGCTGGGCAGGGGGCGGGAGTGCAATCTTTCGCGGACGCGGACGCGGATAATGCAACTAGAAGGGCGGCGAGGGTGCAGAGGGGGCGCATCTCCTCGGAGTGTATCCCCGGCTCCGGCGCGTGTCAATACCGGGTTTCCCCTAGGTCCTACCGTAGGACCTTTTCCTGAGTTAAGGTTCCCGAACGGCTCAGGAGACTTTACTGAAAGTCACGTAAAATTCTATTATCCGGAACCGCCCAGCGAATTTTTATAAGGAGAAATAAATGCGCGGAAATTTGATTCTCGTCGCCGTCACCGTCTCTTTTATTCCCGCCGGGGCCATTGCTCAGATCGGTGCACAAGTGGCGAAGAACGTCCAGACTGCCGTTGAATCCTCCTTCGCTAACGGACAGCCTTCCATGGGTGCCTCGCCAGCGCCCGTCGCTCCGCGCGTGATCAACGTCGATCAGCAAACCGTGGCCAAGAGTGTTGCGACCTTCCGCGAAGCGTCGGAACTCATCAGCTCTCAAGGCATCGTCAAAGTCCTGAATCCAACTTTTTGTCAGCGCTTTGAGCTCAACTGCGGTGGACAGCCCTGGCAAGTAAAGCAGAAGGGCGCCCAGTCCGATACGGATGCAAAGGTAGCCTCGATCGGAAAAATCGACGGCGCCGATACCGTCCTCCTCATTCGAAGCGATAACAATAACGCCAAGGCCGAGCTTTACGTCTGCGACTCGAACGGCACCTTGCTCCGCGGCTACGGAATGGTCAACAACGGAGCGCCGTCGCGCATGCCCGCCGATCAGGCGAAAGCCGGCTTCGAGACTGAAAAGCAGTGGTGGATGAACTGGCTGACCCCGGCCGCCGTCACCACGACGGCGTCCGCGCGCTAGTAAGAATCCCGCCTCCCGGCGAGTAGGCAACTAGGGTCCTTTCCGACGTGGGCCCTTTGTCGCCGGAAATTGCCCCGTCGACTCAGGTGCTCCGACGACGTGACGGCTACACTCTAGTCATGCAGCGAACGGCGACGGCGAAGAAGAAGCAGACGAAGGGGCTCGCTTATACCTTCATCGTCTCGCTCTACTGCACGCTGATGATCTGGTCGGCCTTCGTCTCCATCGACCGCCGCATTGCCGTCGCGGTCTCCACCGCGACCGTCGCGCCGATCTCCGGCGCCTCGCGCTAACGCCCTATAAAGGTAGCATCCATGCCGCGGGATGGACAGCGCCGGCGCATTTGCTTATGATAGCGCTTCCCGCGGCTCTCGTGATGGCGTCGCGGCTCGCTTGCTCCGCGACGATGGCTTCTAAAGACAAGGACCCGCTCGTTCCCGTGATCGCCACGGTGCCCGACGCCGTGCTCGAGATCCGCTACGCGTTCGACGGCAACGCGTTCGGCAAGGCGCTCTATCCGTTCCCGGCCGCGTACCTGCGCCGCTCGACGGCGCTCAAGCTCAAGAAGGCCGCGGACGCGCTGCGCGAGGAGGGCTTGCGCCTCGTGATCTTCGACGCCTACCGCCCGCTTTCCGTCCAGAAGAAGATGTGGAAGGAGAAGCCGGACCGCAACTTCGTCGCCGACCCCTCGCGCGGCGGCTCCAATCACAACCGCGGGGCGGCCGTCGACGTCGCCCTCGCCGGCCCCGACGGACGCCGCGTTCCGATGCCCTCCGAGTTCGACGAGTTCGGCCCGCGGGCCGCGCACGGCGCCGCCGCCTCGCCGAAGGCGCGCGCGAACGTGGAGCTGCTGCGCCGCGCGATGGAGTCGGCCGGCTTTCGCGCCTTGCGCGAGGAGTGGTGGCACTACGACGACCCCGCCGCGGCCGGCGAGCCCGCCCTCGACGCGACCTTCGAAGAGCTGGAAAAATCCTTCAAACAAGATTGACGGCGCGCGCATGGGCCGCGCCCGCTTCCTCCTGCTAGAGTAACCTCATCGCCCGGCCGGGAGGCTGCATCTGCGACGGGACACTAGTCGGCTGATCCTCGTCGTCGTCGCGGCGGCGGGGCTTTCGTGCGCGTGCGCGTCGGTGCGCAAATCTCTGCTGCCCGCCGACCCGTTGACGCCCGCCGAGCACATGCGGCAGGGAACCGTTTATGAAGGGCAGGGGGAGCTCTCGGAGGCCTGGCGCGAGTACGGCGCCGCCTTGCGGGAAGATCGCGCCTTCCTCCCTGCCGTGATCGCTCTCGGCAACCTGGCGTTCGCGCGGGCGGACTTGATCGAGGCCGAGATCTATTACCGCAAGGCGCTCAAGCTCGACTCCGAGCAGCCGAGCGCGAACAACAACCTCGCCGTCGTCTATTTGACGCGCGGCAGCCGGCTCGAGACGGCGCAGAAGCTGGCGGAAACGGCGCTCAAGAAGGCGGGCGCGCTGCGGCCGTACGTGCTCGACACGCTCGCCAACGTCTACATGCGCGAGGGCCGCTACAAGGACGCCAAGGCGGCGCTCGATCAGGCGGAAGTCGCCAGCGGCGTCGAAAACCCCGCGCTCAAGCGTCACCTGCTCGAGTCGCGGCGGCACCTCGACTCGTACACGGCGCTGCGGTGATCCTCCTCATGGCCGCCCTGCTCGCGGCGCCCGTCCCGGCGCAGACGTCCCTGACCCCGCAGCCGCCGGGGCTCGGGCAATCACCCGGCGAATTGGCGACGCCCGATCAGCTCGCGCCCCAGCCGGCGACGATCCCCGGACAGTCGCCGGGAGCTCAGGACGTTCCGTCGATCGGCGAGGGCCAGCTCCAGGAGCCCGCGGACGCGTCGGTCTTCGAGCAATACCACACGACGATGAGCTTCGGCCCGCCGCGCGGAGACCTCGACGTCTATGCCGAGCCCGGACCGCCGCCGCCGGGCCGGCTGCCGGCGCCGGTCCGCGGGCCGCATACCAGCCTCGCCCAACTTCGGCTCGCGCTCGACGACGTCGACGCGCGGCGCGCCGCGCACGACCTCATCGTCGAGGCCGAGTACCGCCGCCGGCGCGAGGCGCTGCGGGCGGACCAAGATTTCCGCGGCTTGCCGCGGGCGCGGCGGCGCGAGCTGCTGCGCTCGCTGGCCGCGGGCCGCGACGCCCAGCGGCGCGCCGTCGACGAGGCGGCGCGGCGCCTGCGCGAAGCCGTCAATCGCCGCATCAAGGAGAAAACGCCATGACCCATCACCACGAGTACCGCGTCAAGAAGGACCTTCACCCCAAGGGCCTCGACGGCATCAGCGAGGACCAGATCGCCCAGCATTGGAAGCTCTACGAGGGCTACGTCAAGAACGTCAACGAGCTCAACGAGCGCATCGCCGAGCTCTCGGGCAAGGGCGACTTCGGCCTCGAGTTCGACGAGCTCAAGCGGCGCATCGGCTTCGAGTACGACGGCATGATCCTGCATGAGCATTACTTTTCGGTCCTCAAGAAAGGCGAGTCGAAGCCCTCCGAATCGTCGGATCTCACGAAGCTGATGAAGGCCACGTGGGGCGGCTTCGACGCCTGGAAAAAGGAGTTCGTCGCCATCGGCAAGATGCGCGGAGTGGGCTGGACCATCCTTTACCTCGACCCCAAGGAGCGCGCGCTGACCAACCACTGGGTCAACCTGCACGAGAGCGGTCATCCGGCGGGCTTCGCCCCGATCCTCGTCATGGACGTCTGGGAGCACGCCTTCATGGTCGACTTCGGGGCGGGGGGGCGGGCCGACTATATCGAAGCCTTCTTTAGAAACGTCTATTGGTCCAAGGTCGAGAAGAGCCTCCAGGAGTCGGCGAAGCTCGTGTTCTCGGCTTGAGCCTTGCCGCGCGGCCATTTGCTACACTGGCGCATATGCGCGGCGCGGCGCCGGATTATTTCCCGCTCGTGAAGGGCTCGACGCTCGAGTACCGCAGCCGCAACGCCGAATCGACCGGGTTGATCAAGGTCGAAGTCCTCGAGGTGGCCGAGCGCCAGAACGTCACGCGCGCGCTGTGCCGGCGCTCGACGGTCTGGGGCTCGCGCTTGAACGTCAGCGAGTACACGGTCGTGCGCGACCGGACGGGCGTTTACGCGGAAAAAGAGCGCGAGCTTCCGTTGCCGATCGCGCTCGGGCGCAAGTGGCGCCACTATCCGAACGAGTACCGGGTGGCCGCGCTCGACGCGATCACGAGCGTGCCGGCGGGGACTTTCCGGGGCTGCCTCAAGGTGTCGTATCTGATCGGCGGCGGCGACGCCGGCGTCGGGGAGCGCTATTACGCCCCCGGCGTCGGCCTCGTCCGCGAGAACTGCATGGACGAGGCCGATCCTTTCGAGATCGAGCTCGTGCGCAAGACCGGCCCGCTGCCCCTGCACCTATGAGCGTCAAGACGGTCCCGCCTCCGGCGCGCAACATGTCGGGCGAGGACGTCGCCCGCAAGGCCGACGCGGCGCGCGAGGCCTCGGCGGTCTGGCGGCGCTACAGCCTCAGCGAGCGCGTCGACATCATCCGCGCCCTTTGGCGCGAGATCCTCGGGCGCAAAGAGGAGCTGCTGCGCGTCGTCCACGACGAGACCGGCAAGCCCTTCGCCGAGATCGAGACGATGGAGGTCACGACGGCCTCGCTGATCGTCAAGTACTTCACGGCCAACGCGCACCGCATCCTGCAGGACCAGCCGGCTTGGCGGCCCTGGCTCTTGCTCAACAAGCGCGCCTACGTGCGCTACGTCCCGCGCGGCGTCATCGGCCTCATTACTCCGTGGAACCTGCCGTTCATGATCCCGATGGGCGATGCCGTAGCCGCGATGCTCGCGGGCAACGCCGTCCTGCTCAAGCCCTCGGAATGGACGACGCGCACCGCGCTCTGGCTCGAGGACGCGATCTGCGCGTCCGGGCTGCTGCCCGAGGGGTTGTTCTCGGTCGCCGTGGGAGACGGCGCCGTCGGCCAGCAGGTCGCGGCCGCGAGCGACATGATCCTCTTCACCGGCTCGACGCGCACCGGGCGGCTCGTCGCGCAGGCCGCGGCCGGGGCGCTCAAGCCTTGCGTGCTCGAGCTCGGCGGCAAGCACCCGATGGTCGTCTTCAAGGACGCCGCCATCGAGCGCGCGGCCAAGGCCGCCGTCTGGGGCCGCTTCGCCAACTGCGGCCAGGTCTGCGTGGGCGTCGAGCGCGTCTACGTCGAGTCCGAGATCCACGACCAGTTCGTCGAGGCCGTGCGTCGTGAGATGTCCGGCCTGCGTCAGGGCCTGGGCGGCGCGGACGTCGACATCGGGCGCCTCATTTTCCCGCCGCAGCTCGCGCGCGTCAAGGAGCACTTGGAGGACGCGCGCGCCAAGGGCGCCAAGATCATCGGCGGCGACGTCATCGACAACGAGAACCTCATGATCAACCCCGCGCTCGTGCTGGGCGCCACGCACGAGATGAAAGTCATGACCGAGGAGACCTTCGGCCCCGTCATGCCGATCATGCGCGTCGAGCGCGGCGAGGAGGCGATCCGGCTCTCGAACGAGGGCCCGTTCGGCCTCGCCGCGAGCCTCTGGACGACGGACCTCGAGAAAGCCGAGCGGCTGACCACGGGCCTCGAGGCGGCCTTGGTCGGGGTCAACGATCTTCTCAGCCATTACGCGATCTGCTCCCTGCCTTTCGGCGGCATCAAGCAGAGCGGCATGGGCCGGCGGCATTCCGACGAGGGGCTGCGGATGTTCTGCTGGCCGCAGTCGGTGCTCGTGCACGAGTGGCCGGCGAAGGCGCCGGAGCTTTGGTGGTTCCCGTACGAGCCGCTCAAGACCAGGCTCGCGGGCTGGATCGCGAAGCTCACGTGATCTCAACTTACCCCGGGGTAAGTTGAGATGGTCCTCGGGCTGCATTGTCCCGTCATCCGCGGCTACGATGCCGCTCTCGAGATCGCGAAGAAGCATTCGTGCCTGGCGATGCAGATGCTTCCTTACCGTCGGCATCACGACCCATCCGCCGAGGAGCTGACCGCTTTCCGCGCCGCCCGCGAAGCCGCGGGCATTAGATTGCTCGCCCACTCGCGCTTCGTTCCGTCCCTCGCGTCGAGCGACGACGCCCGCCGCGCGCGCTCCGTGGAGCTGCTCGCGCGCGAGCTCGAGCTCTCGATGAGTCTCGGCGCCGAGGCCTACGTCCTGCACGCGGGAGCCTTCTCGCCCGAGGGCAACGCCGAGGACGGCATCAAGCTCTGCGCCGCGTCGATCGCGTCGGCCAAGCCCGCGCTTCCGGTCTTGGTCGAGAACGTGCCGGGCGGCGGCCGCAGGCTCGGCGGCTCGCTCGAGGAGCTGCGCGCGCTCGTCGACGCCGCGCGCAAAGCCGGCGTCGACGCCCACGCGTGCCTGGACACCGCGCACGCCTGGTCGGCCGGCTACGATCTCTCGACCGCCGACGCCGCTCTCAAATTTCTCGCGCGCGTGCACCGCGTGCTCGGCGCCGACAACGTGCGCGCGTTCCACTTGAACGACTCGCGCGCGCTGCTGGGCTCGCGCGTCGAGAATCACGCCGCCTGGGGCGCGGGCCATCTCCGCGCCGAGGCGCTCTCGGCGCTGCTCGCGCGCGAGGAGTACGCCGCGACGCTCGGCATATTGGAGCCGCCGCCCGGCGAGGAGGAGGCCGCGTGGGCCGTCCTGAAGAAAAACTAGAAAAGCTCGAGCCGTTGGAGCCGGGCTTTTACGTCGTCGGCCTCGGCATCCCCGAGAAGGCCGCGGCCACCGTCGAGGCGATCGACGTGCTGCGCCGCGCCGACGTCGTGTTCGCCACCGATCCCAACGACCGCTTCTTCGGCCTGCTCTGCAAGGACGTCCGCTCCTTCGGCGACATCGGCTCGACGCGCGGCCCGCAAGCCACGCGGGCGGCGGCCAAGCGCGTGGCCGAGGAGGCCGGACCGGGCAAGTCCGTGGCGTTCGCGATCTACGGACATCCGCTGCTCTTCGAGCCGGTCGTCGCGATGGTCATCGAGGAGGCCCGCGGCCTCGGGCGGCAAGTCAAGGTCGTGCCCGGGATCTCAGCTCTCGACGCCTCGCTGGCCCTCCTCGGCGAGGCGATCCCGCCGGACGGCGGCCTGCTCGTCGGCGACATCGAGTTTTTTCTCAGGAACGACCCGCGCGCCGATTGCGCGCTCTTCGTCTACAAAGCCGGGATGGTGCCGAAAAACCTGGCGCGCTTGCTGGCGCGACTCGCCGAGAGCCGCGGCAAGAAAGCCCGCGTCGCCGTCGTCGAAGGCCGGAATTTCTCCAACTCGCGGGAAACGGCCTCGTGGGCGACGCTCGACGCGCTTTCGCGCGAGGGGAAGATCCCGTATTACGCGTCGCTGTTCTTGCCCGGGCCTACAGCCCGATCTTGAGGCCTTCGCGGCCCAGCGAGCACTGCAGCTCCGAGGCCTTCTCGTTGATGATCCGCGCGGCGTCGGCCGCCATGCGGTCGAGCGCCTGATCCGGGTACTGCGCGTCCTGATGGACGAGCAGCAGGCGCTTGAGGCCGTGGCGGATCGCGAAATCGACGGCGCTCGCGTAGCTCGAGTGGCCGTTGTTGCGCAGCGTGCGGTAGTCCTCCGAGCCGTAGCGCCCGTCGTGGATCAGAAGGTCGGCCCCGGCGCAGATCTTGCCGAGCCTCTCGTCGTAGTCCTGCATCGCCGTCGCCACGTCGCCGTAGAGCTCGCTGTCCGGGCAGTAGACGATCTTCTTGCCCTTGGCCTCGACGACGAAGCCCAGCGTCGTGCCCGGGTGGTTCGCGTAGAACGACGCGATCTGGACGCCCGGGATGACTTCATAGGACTCTTCCTGCATCTCGTAGAGGTCGATCGCGGCCGCGATGTTCGAGTCCGCGCGCATCGACGCCTCGAACGCCTCCTGCACGAGCTGCTCGAGCGGCTTGTCGGGCTCGCGCGCGGCGGCGATGTGGAGGGTATACGCCGGGTCCTGCGCGCAGGCGAAGGTGCCGAGGCCTTGGATGTGGTCCTTGTGGAAGTGCGTCAGGAAAAGCCAGAGGTCCTTGCGCTTTCCCTCGGCGGCGAGGCTCGCCCCGAGCGTCTCGAGGCCGCTGCCGGCGTCGAAGATCAAGAACTGATCGCCGAGGTCGAGCGTCGCGCAGGAGGTGCGCGTTCCGTAGCGCGACGGCTCGCTCTGCTTGGCGGCGGTCCCGAGGCTGCGGCAGCCCCAGATCGCGACCTCGACGGCCGCGCCCGGCGTGGATACGATGTCGACGGGCTTGGCGCCAGGCGCCGCCGCCGGCATCTCGGGCTTGCCGAGCAAATCCTTGATCTGGGCCGCGAAGACCTCGATGTTGTAGGGCTTCTCGATGAAAAGCTCGGCTCCATATTGGCGGGCGCGCTGCTTGTCGGCGTCGAAGGACTTTCCGGAGACCATGACGACCTTGGTGTCCTTGAGCTCGCTGTCGCTTTTGATCTTGTGGCAGAGCGTCAGGCCGTCCAAGCCCGGCATCAGGATGTCGAGCACGACGAGCGGATAGCGGTTGGCGCGGATCTGGTCGAGGGCCTTGAGGCTGTTGGTCTGCAGCTCGGCGTCGAAGCCGGCCTCGGAGAGGAGCTCCTTGGACAAGCCGCCCGCGATGTCGTCGTCGTCGACCACTAAAACCTTAAGCCCCATCGGGATTATCTTATAATATCCATCGATGAGAATTATTGCCGGACAGTTACGGGGCCGGACGTATAAAGCCAAGGAGGACGACTCGGTCCGGCCCATCTCCGGGCGCATCAAGAAGTCGCTTTTCGACATCGTCCACGGCCTCGTCCCCGGGTCCAAGTGGCTCGATCTTTTCTGCGGGACGGGCGCGGTCGGTATAGAAGCCCTCTCTCGCGGCGCTGAATTCGTCTTTTTCGTCGACCAAAGCCGCCGCGTCGTCGAGGATCTGGAGGCGACGCTCAAGAAGATCGGCCTGGCCGGCAAGGCGCGCGTCCAGCCCGGCAACGTGCTGGCCGACCTTTCGTGGGTCCCGTTTCGGGGCGGCGTCGAGCGGTTCGATATGATCTTCATGGGCCCGCCCTATAAGGACCTCGAGAAGCGCCCGCTCGCGTTCACCACGCCCGCGCTGGCGAAGGTGGCTGAGTCCAGTCTCCTCGCCCCGAAAGGCTGGATCATGTGCCAGCACCAGGTCAAAGAGGACGTCGTCGTGCCGGCCGGCTACGCGCGCGTCAGAAGGGAGAAGTACGGCGACACCTTTCTCGACTTCGTCCGGCGCGCCGACGCCGCCTGAGCGTGGAGCTTAGCTTCTCGCGTTACCGCGTCTACCGCGAGTGCCCCTGGAAATACAAGCTCCAGTTCGTCGATCGTCGGCGCGCGCCGATGGACCCGCCGTCGTCGCTCGGCGTTTCGCTGCATCGAGCTCTCGAGCGCTTCCACCGCGCGCATGCAACGGAGCGCGACGATCTGCTCGAGGCCTACGAGCGCGAGTTCCTGCGCTCCGGCTTCGCCGACGCCGCCGAGCGCGACCGCTGGTTCGAGAAGGGTCGCCGCATCCTCGAGAAGTACTTCGAGGCCGAGCAGTCGCGCCGCACGGAGGTCTTGGGCAACGAGCGCGAGTTCGTCTACCCGCTCGGACGCCATACGGTGCGCGGCATGATCGACCGGATCGACAAGCGGCCCGACGGGCGCATCGAGGTCATCGACTACAAGACCCGCTTCGAGATCGGCGGCGGCGACCCGCTTCCGGCCGAGGTCTCCGATCTTCAGCTGCGCTTCTACGCGCTCGGGGTCAAGGAGTGCTTCGGCTACGCGCCCGCTCTGCTCACGATCCACTACCTCGCGGCGGGCAAGACGGAGACCAAGGAGTACGATCCAGAGGGCGAGGACGAGCTCAAGAAGGACCTGGTCCGCGTCGCCGACGAGATCGAGCGGCAGCGCTACC
>CAZRIP010000026.1:23735-33578 GCA_964600165.1 uncultured Elusimicrobia bacterium
CCCGCCGGAGACGTCGTTTTGCCCGCGCTGCGTCTATCGCAAGGACTGCGCGTACTCCGTCGCGCGGGATTAGCCCGCGCCCCTTCGTCGGTCTGGGGCTTTAAAGCCTCGGACCATGGAAGCGCGTCTACGCGGAAGGGGGACGAGCGATTCGCACTTTCGATCTGACGGCGCGGCCGACGCAGCGATCCTTTCCGGCCGGCGATTGGTCCATGTGATTGAAGACGGCTTTTTTTCGGCTGGCCAGCTTGATCTTCGTCGTCGAAGTAAACAGCGTTCCCACAGTGAGGTGGACCACCAGGAGATCGTTCCCGATCGAATCGGGATCGTCCGGGTCATTGGTGACCGCCATCGTTCCCTCGATCGACTGCGTCCCGAGCAGAGCGGCCACGGGGTTGCCCGGCATGGAATAGGAGAGCCGATAGCGGCCCTTCGCTCCGGCATAGGTGATCAGAGCCGACGACCCTTGGGCGTTCGGCTGGTCGACGTCGATGATGCTGGCGTGAAATCCGTCCGCGGCTCTCGCGACCCCGACCCCGAACCGGTACTTTTGCCCGTCGCAATCGGCGTCAACGCCCCAGGCGCCCTGAAGAGACTTGATCTCCGCGTAAGGATCGGAGGCCGCGCGGCAAAACGCGGGAAGGAGCAGAAGCAAGAGCGCGCCGGTTGACATGCGCCATAGTATAGAGTGTGAAGCGTCCGATATCAATGCGCCGCGCGCGGCTAGGCCGCGAGGACGTCGCGGTACTCGAAACGCTCGTCGCGGTACTTCCGGAGGTCCTCGAGGAACAAGTCGCCGAACGCGATCTTGGTCACGCCGCGCCACTTGAAGGACTCGATGGCCTCGCCCATCCTGCGCTCGTAGACCTCGTTAACGCAGGCCTTCGGGATCGCGACTTGGCGCAGCGGCAGGCCGAGCTCCTCGGCTTGCCGCTCGAGCAGCTCGCGCCGCACGCCATGCATGGCGATCCGGTCGTATTCGTCGGTGACCGTCGTGAGCAAGGAGACGACGTCGTAGGCGCCCGACTTCCGGATGGAGTGAAGGGCCAGCGCGCTGTCCTTGCCGCCGCTCCAGCACATCACGATCTTGTCGCGCGAGGCCATCAGGCGGGCCGACTCCTTCTTCAGGCAGGCCTCGCAGAGGCAGTCGTCTCCCGTGCCGGGGCCGCACGAGAAGTCCTTGCCGCAGGCGGAGCAGCGCTTGGCCTTGGCCATGTCCCTTATTTTACTCGAAACGCCACCGCGCGCCGCCGGAGATCGAGACGCCGGGAGCGGGGACCAGGAACCGGTCGGCGCCTCCCGTCGACGGATTGGTCGCCAAGATTCCACGGGTCTCATAGAGCCGGTTGAGCACGTTGTCGGCCCGGACGAAGAGCCGCCAACCGCTCATGTCGTAGCTCGCGCCGGCGCCGAGGAGGCATGCGCCGCCCAGGCGCCGCTCTTCGTTGGCCTCGTCGCCGAAGAGATAAGCCGAGCTCCAACATTGCTCGTCGGCGGAGACGGTCCAGCGGTCGGCTGGATGGACGCTCGCTCCGAGCGAGATCCGCTGCCGGGGGACTTCGGGAATATAAGCGCCGGCTTTCACCTCCTGCGTGTCGCCGAACGGGACCTTGTCGAGCACGAAGTCGGTCTGAAACGTCGCCTGCGTGTAGCCGTAGCGCACGTAGCCCTCGGCCTTCTTGCCCCAGCGCGGCTCGAAGCTGAGCTCGAGGCCGTCGCGGCGCGTCTTGTTGATGTTGCGGTTCTGCCCGAAGCCCTCGGCGGGATCGAATACGGCGTAGATCTCATCCTTGGTCACGGTGCGATAGAGCGCGGCCGTGGCGTCCATCCATGGCCGCTTGACGCGGACGCCGATCTCGGCCGTGCGCGACTTGACCGGCTTGAGGAACGGCGTCGAGGCGAACGGCCCGAGCGCCGTGATCTCGTCGGGAGTGGGCGTCCGGAAGGCGTCGGCCAGCGAGGCGTAGGCTTGGAGCCAGGGCCTCGGGTTGACGTTCAAGCCCACGCGCGGCGAGGCGCGATGGTACTCGCGCGAGCCGTTGTTGGTCGGCGTCGCCTTGTCCTGGTTCTCCAGGCCGTCCTGATCCCACCGGATTCCGCCGGTGAGCGAGACGATGCTCGGCCACAGATCGAGGGTGTCCTGGGCGAACGCGCCGAACTGCCGGTCGCGGGAGATGTTTCCCGTGACGAAGCCGAAGCCGCCGAAGGAGCCGGAAGAGTCGCTGTTCACCTTGCCGTAGCCGCTTTCGACGCCGGCAGTCGCGATATTGCGCCGTCCCGCGAACTCCGCGTCGTGCTCGAGCTGGCCGGTGAAGCCGTGCGTCAACATGTCGCTGCGCGCCGTCGAGATCGACGTGCGGCCCTGGTTGAGGGGAGTGTTTTGGAGCCGCTCCCGCACGAAGGCGTTCGCGGAGATCGACAAGTCGTCGAAGATCCGGCGTCGCGCGTTGATGGTCGCGAGATGCGCCAGCGAGTCGGTCTCCACCATGCTGACGTTCTGGCGCCGGTCCTGAGTGATCTCGGACGCGGTGAGAGCTCCCGCCTGCTTGAGGTCGTCGTCGCCGTAGCGGTAGACGCCGGAGACCTGCGTCTCTCCGTCGTCGAAGTCAAGGCGGCCGTCGAAGGTGTGGATGCGCGCGTTCGAGTTCGACCTGTAGCCGTTCTCGGTCTCGCGCGCCGCGCCGAGCGAATAGCGCGAGCGCGGTCCGACGGGGCCGGACACGCGGCCCGCGTAGCGCTGGCGCTCGAAGCTGCCGCGCTCGGCCTCGAGCTCGGCGCTCGTCTTGCCCGAGCCTTTGCGCGTCGCGACGCTGATCACGCCGGCCAGGGCGTTCTTGCCGAAGAGCGTCTGCGGTCCGGGCAAGATCTCCACCCGCTCGACCTCGGAAAGGGGGATGAGCTGCCAGTTGATGGTGCCGAAGTCCTGCTCGTTGACGCGTACCCCGTCGACGAGGACGATCGTCGTCGGGATCGGCGTGGCGTTGAAGCCGCGCATGTCGAGGGTCTGCTGATAGTCGTTGCCGATCTCGTCGAAGAGCACTACGCCCGGTTGCCTGACGAGCAGCTCTTGGATCGTGCGCGCGCCTGAAGCCTCGATGGCGGCTCGATCGAGCACGCGGACCTGGCCCGCCACGCGCGAGGAGTCGTAAGACGGCGTCGGCAGGCGCGAGGCGCCGCTGACGGCGTCGACGACGCTCTGGGTCCAGGTCTCGGACAACTGCTGGGAGCGGGCGGGAACGGCGAGGAGCAGCGACAACAAAACGGCGTTCGTCATGGGCGGCCTCCCTAGAGGTTGCGGACCTCCCGCGGGTAGACCGGACTTGGGCTTTCGCCGTCACCGTTGCTGGGCAGTCCCGGATTCGCACCGGGTTCCTCCAGCGGAAGTGATTGAGCCTAGCAGTTTTTGGCCGCGAACGCTCGGGCGCGCGGCTACGAGCCGGCCCTTCGCGCGGTCCGCTCCCTCGCCGCGGGTCGCACGGAGAACCAAACCGTACGACCCGGCGGGCGAGGAAGCGTTGAAGGCCGACCTGCTGCGTGGACGCTAGCCCTTCTTGAGGGCGTCCTGGCTATCTTTCTTCTCTTCGGCGCGGTACTTGCGCTTGACTGCGGCTTTTTTGCGGGCGTACTCGACTCGGACGGCCTTGGCCTGGCGAGCCTCCTCGTCGGCGCCGAGGTTCTTCGCCTGGATTCCGGCGACATCGGCTTTTTCTTGATCGTCGAGGAGCTTGAGCTCGTCTTGCTCGGTCTTTTTCTCATCTCCGACGACGGCTTTCGCGTCTTGTTGGACGGCTTGGGCCGGCGCGGGAGCCGGCGACGGGGCGACGGCCGGCGCGGGGGCGGGAGCCGGAGCGGCGGCCGGAGCGACCGCCGGCTGGCCTTCGCTTGGCGCGGGCGGTTGGGGCGCGGCGGGATTATCCTGGGCGGCGAGCACGGCGGGGACGAGAAGCGCGGCGAGCGCGGCGGACAGCGTCACGGATTTTTTCATCGGGTTCTCCTGTCGGATATGTAGCCGTCATGGAGAATATACAGATCGAGCCCGAAAAAGTTCGCGATAGGCCGCGAACAAATCCGGGCCGAACTTGTATGATTCGTAAGGCCGAGAATGGCATTCGGAAAATCGTTCGAGGAATTAGTCCGCGAGTCTCGTCAGAAGGTTTATAATTTCGCTTTGAGGCTTTGCGGCAACCAGGCCGACGCCGCCGATCTGATGCAGGAAGCGTTCACCCAGGCGTACCGCCATTTCTCCTCGTTCGATCGCTCCCGGTCGTTCTCGTCGTGGGTGCTGGCCATCGCTCATCACCGCTTCGTCAACCGGATAACGAGCTTGGAAGCCCGGCGGACGGTCTCCCTCGAGCAGGAGTTTTCACGCGTCGACGACGACCGTCGAGGTGAGGACCTCGCCGGCGGCGATCCGGAGCCGATGGACGCGCTCATCCTGCGCGAGGACGAGCTCTTGCTCCAACGCGCCCTGGACCGGTTGGAGCCTCATTACAGGAGCGCCGTGATCCTTTGCGACATCGAAGGCTGGTCGTACGACGAGATCGCGCGGGCTTGCCAATGTCCGATCGGCACGGTCAAGTCGAGGGTCCATCAAGGCCGCAAGCAAATCAGGGCCATGTTCGAAGGGTGCAATCAGGCGGGGGGAAGATCATGAGCGTCAACGAGCACGACGTCGAGGAGATGCTGTCCGCATTGATCGACGACGAGCTGTCGGCGGCTGACCGCGCGCGCGTGGAAGGGCATCTGCGGGGCTGCGCCCGCTGCCGGGGCGAGCTCGCCTCGCTTCGGGAAGTCCGCGGGCGCCTCCGCGTGGCCCGGCCGCATACTTTGCCCGACGCCGTGCTCGATCGAAACGAGTTCTGGCTCGCCGGCTTGACGCCCGCTCCGGCGCGCTCCCAATTGCGGTGGCTGGCTCCCAGCGCGCTGGTCTTCGCCGCGGCCGCCGCCGCGCTTTGGTTGAGATCGGGGCCGCGCGGCGACGCCGCGCGGCGCCCGATCCCGATCGAGCCATTGCTCGCCGCTCATTTCCGCTATAGCGTCGATGCTTCGGCCGAAGGCGGCAATCTCATCGCCGCCAACTACTCGGATGGATGGGCTTTCAATGAGGCGACCGGTAATCGTTAAAGGCGGGCTGCTCGCGCTGGGACTCTTGAGCCTGGCGGCCGGACCGGCCGGCGCCGGGTCCCGAACGAACTTGAGAGAACTCGTTCTCGGAGCGGCCAGCGTGCCGTACTCCGGCCGGCTCAAGTTCTCTCATTGGAACGGCGCGGAGCGCGTCGTCGAGGAGGCTCAGGTTTATTTTGATCCGCCGGGGCGATACCTGGAGGAGTTCATCGACGCGAGCGGCAAGACGGTGCGGTTGGCGGTCAGCGACGGTATTCAAGATCAAGTTTACGCCCTGAAGAGAGGAAGGCTGGCGGCCAGCAGCCTGGCGGTCAGCCGCGAGGAGTCCGCCGACGCGGCGCGGAGGTGGCGGCTGCTTTTGAGCAATTATCGCGTCCGTGTCTCAGGATCACGGACGGCCGCGGGAAACCGGCCGTCTTGGATCGTCGAGTTGAGGCCGAAATCGGACGGAAAGCCGTGGCAGACGCTGCTCGTGGACAAGGAAACGGGCATCATCCTGCTGAACCGGCGCTATCTGCCCGGCACCGATCATTCCAGCGCGTTGAGCTTTACGACCTTCATCCCTGGAGGGAGGCCCGACCCCGCGCTGTTCCAAATCGAAGCTCGCTCGGCTCCGCCGAAGACGCCGCCGCAGCTTCAACCTAGGGCGGCCCCCGAGCTTGTTCTCGATGGGGCATTCCCGCCGCGCTTGGCCGCGGGGTTCGTGCTCGAGTCCCAGTCGGGCTTCCAGTTTCCCGGCAGTTCGTGGGTCCGGCACGCCCGCTACACGGACGGGCTGGCCTTCCTGTCCGTTTTTCAGACCGATCGTCCGGTCGCGGTGCCTCACGGCGGGGCCAGGGGCGGCGCGCCGTTGTCGACGGCGACCGACGCCTTGAGCCTGCTGGATTTCACGACGACGCTGCAGTTCACCCGATCCGGGCGGCACTACTTGATCGTCGGCGACACCTCTCCCGCTCTGCTGGCGTCCTTGGCGCGCTCGATTCCGAATTAGTCGGCGGAACCCGTTCGGGCGCGCGGAAATTTCCTATAAATAATGGGATGAGCGCGTCGCGCGGCTTGGAAGGCAAGACGGTCCTGGTCACGGGCGCCGCGTCGGGCATCGGCCGGCGGCTCGCGCAAGACCTCTTCTGGAACGAGAAGAGCCGCCTGCTCCTCGTCGACGTCGACGCCGCCGAGCTCGAGATCCTCAAAGACGAGCTCGAGCCGGCGGGAGAAGGCGATCGCGTCGAGGCCTTCGTTTGCGACATCGCCTCGGACGCGTCGGTGGACGCCCTGGCGGCGGCCGTCGGCAAGCGTCCGATCGACGTGCTGGTCAACAACGCCGGCGTGGCGCTGCTCGGCTCCTTCGAGAAGACCGCTTTCGCCGACTTCGAGCGCGTCGTTTCGACGAACCTCCTCGGCACGGCGCGCCTGACCAAGGCGCTCCTCCCGCGGCTGCTCGAGACCGGCGGCTCCTTCATCGTCAACGTGGCCTCGATGGCCGGCCTGGTCGGCGCGCCGGGCATGAGCGCCTACGCGGCCTCGAAGTTCGGCGTCGTCGGGTTCTCCGACGCGCTGCACGCCGAGCTCGGCGAGCGCGTCGGCCTCGGCGTCGTCTGCCCCACGTTCGTGCGCACCAACATCGCCAAGCAGGCGCCCGGCCACGCGGGCGCGTTCCTGGCCGCCGTCGGCTCCGATCCGGCCAAGGTCTCGGCGGCGATCATCCGCGCGATCAAGCAGCGCAAGCGGCTCGTCCTCGTCAACGCCGACGCCTATCTCTTTTATTACCTCAACCGGTTCTTCCCGGGACTGAGCGGGACGCTGGTCAAGACGGGCTACCGGATGCTCAAGGCCGCCGGCGTGATCGAGGAATGAGCGCCGACACATTTTTCGACGCCTACCGGCAGGCGCCGGTCTCGATCCGGGGCGCGCCCGGCAAGTCGCCTATGTTCTTTCGCGACTTTAACATGATGGGAGGGGTCTTCGCGGCCGACCGCGCCGCCGCGCGCGCCGCGCTGCCCGCGCGCGGCTACCGCTCGCTCGACTTGCCGCTCGGGCGCGCGCTGGTCGCCGTGCACTGCATGGAGTACAAGGACAGCGACATCGGGCCCTACAACGAGGTCTCCCTGTCGATCGCGCTTCGGCGCGGCCCGCTGCCGTTCACGTCTCTCTTGCAAGCCGCGCGCGCGCTTCGGACGCGGACCTTCCACGCTTACGTCAAGGCGCTTCCGGTGACGACGGAAGTGGCGCTGCACGGAGGCGTCGACTTCTTCAACTACCCGAAGTTCCTGGCCGACATCACGTTTCGCGAGACGTCGTCTCACCGCGTCTGCACGGTGCGCGACAAGCAGAGCCGCGACTTGATCCTGGAGTTCGAGGGGCGCAAGCTTCCGGCGCGGCCTTGCGAGGAGCGCCTGACGCTGCATACCTATCCCGAGATCAAGGGCCGGCCGGCGCGCGCGCGGCTCGTCGTCAATCAGCTCGAGCGCGGCGCGTCCTTCATGCTCGGCGCCGGCCTGCGCTTCGGCGCGCACCCGGCGGCCGACGTCTTCAAGAGGCTCGGCATCGGCCGCCTCGCGCACTACCTCTACGCGCCTCGGTGCCAGGGAGTGCTCTTCGCTCCGGAGGCGCTCTGAGCCGCAAGCGCGTCGCGATCATCGGCGGCGGCATGGCGGGCCTGACGGCCGGCTATTTCCTGGAGCGCAGGCACGAGGTCGTCTTGTTCGAGAAGTCGTCGCGCTTGGGGGGGAACGCCTACAGCCTCAAGACACGCCAGGGCGACGTGCTGGACATCGCCGTCGCCGCCTTCGGCCGGGCCGGCTACAAGAACTTCTACGCGCTGCTCGACGAGCTCGGCATCCCGACCGTGGCTTCGCCCAACTCCTACATGAGCTTCCACAATTTGGACTCGAAGGAAGGCCTTTACTTGACGCTCTCCGCTCAAGGCGCGATGTTCCAGGGGCTCGATCTTTTCCGCCCCGCCAACCTGCAGAGCTTGGCGAAGCTCTTCGTCGGGCTGCAGCACGCGCAGCTGCGGCGCTCGAGCGGCGCGCTCAAGGACGTCACTCTCGGGCGCTGTCTGGAGGACTTGCCCGAGTTCCAGGGCGACGCGCGGGTCGTCTTTCTTTCCGCGCTCTGCCTGCTTTCCTCGATGGGCGTCTCGGAGATTCTGGCCTCGCCGGCCGAGTTCTTCCTCAACAAGCTGCGGACGCATCACGACGTGATCTCGCCCAAGGCCGTCTACTCGGTGCGCTGCGTGCGCGACGGCACGCGCCGCTACGTCAACGCCCTGGCGGCGCGCTACCGCCGCCGCGTGCGCTTCGACGCGCGCGTCAAGACCGTGGAACGGGGGGAGAAGCGGGCCGTCCTCGTGATGGACGACGGCGCGCGCGAGGAGTTCGACGCCGTGGTCTTCGCCTGCAACCCGGACCAGGCGCTGGGCCTGCTCGCGCGGCCGACGGAGCTGGAGCAGAAGCTGCTGGGAGCGTGGCGGTACGGCGACGGACGCGTCGTCGTGCATCGCGATCATTCGGCGTTTCCGCCGCGCGCGCTTATAGAAGCTTACACGTTCTTATATACGGCGCGCGGCGGCCGGATGGAAACGTCCGTCAACGGGGCCCTGTGGCACGAGCCGCAGGCGTCCAAGGATTGCGAGTACATCAGCGCGCAGCACCCGAACTACCCGATCCGCGAGGACCTCGTTGAGCTGGATACGCGGCTGCGGACGCCGCTCTTCGATTTCGGCTCGGTGGCGACGATCCCCGAGCTGCCGCGCCTCAACCTCGGCGACACGAGCTTCTTTTGCGGGAGCTACTTCGGCTACGGGCTGCACGAGGACGCCGTGACGTCGGCGCGCCGGGTCGCGGAGCGGCTGGGCTGTCTTTAGGCGTGGCCGCCGGACTGCTGAAAACGCGCCCCACCGGCGGCGGCCGAAGCGACGCGGTTCTTGCCGTCGTGCTTGGCTTGGTAGAGGTTGGTGTCGGCGCGCTGGATCAGATCCTTGCCGCTCTGGGTCTCCTCGCCGGTGAAGGTCGTCGCGCCGATCGAGACCGTCGCTTGATAGCCGTTCTTGGCGATGCTCGCGCAGATGCGCCGGGCGACGGTCGAGGCGATCGCCTCCTCGGCCCCCGGCATGATCACGAGGAACTCGTCGCCGCCGTAGCGCCCCAGGATGTCCTCGCCCCGCACGTTGGCGCTGATCGTCTCCGCCGTCTCCTTGATGACGCGGTCGCCGAAAAGGTGGCCGTGCGTGTCGTTGATCTTCTTGAAGTCGTCGATGTCGATGACGAGCACCGAGAGCGGCGTCTTCTCGGTCAGCGAGCGTTGGATCTCGAGCTCGAGAATCTCGTGCAGATAGCCGTGAGTGTAGGCGCCGGTGAGCGAGTCGGTCACGGACTTCAGATGCAGCTCGTCGATGCGCGCCGATAAGATGCGGTTGTGCACGCGCTGGCGCTCGCTGCGCAGGCCCAGGGCGTAGCCGAAGACCATGAAGGCCGCCACGGTGCCCACGCCCATGTAGGCGTAGAAGGCGAAGTTGTACTGGAGCTCGTGGACGACCCAGAGATGCTTGAGGATCGGGTCGGCCAGCCAATAGCGCATCAAAAACGCCCCGACCGGCGAGCCGAGGCCCACGATGGCCCCCATCGCGGGATAGAGCACGTAATGGGGAAGCGAGCGGGGAAAACGCGGCTCTTCGACGTCGCTGCGGCGGCGGCGCTTGGCCATTGCGGCGGATTATAT
>CAZRIP010000027.1:0-33389 GCA_964600165.1 uncultured Elusimicrobia bacterium
GCGCTGACGCGGACTTTCGCGCTCCCATCGTCGAAGGCGAGCTCGGTCCGCCAATAGGAGTTAGGCTCCCCGAGCTTGACCTCGGAGACCACGGGCGCCTGGGAGACTTGGGCGCCAGCGGACGCGGCGAGCAAGACGGCGGCCAGGAGGATCATCTCCTCGATTATAGGCGAGGCGCCCGCGAAGTCCCAGGGCCGACGGGGCCACAAGCCGCAAGGCAATGGTCCTAACGATCGGGGGCCCTTGACAGAACCGGGCCGCGACCCTATCCTTAATTAGACGGATCGAGGGGACCCCCGATGAACCCGACCCCGACGTGGAGACGCCTGCTCGCGGCCGCGCTTTTGGCGGCCGCTTTTTCGTTCCCGGCGCGAGCCGACGATCGGAGCGACTCCGCCGATCAAGCGCAGCGAGCGCTGGCGACCGGCCAGCTCGACCGGCTTTATACCGGCGCGCAGCACAACGTCGTTCAGCCGGCCGGTCCGCCGGGCGCGGGCCCGGTCAACGTCCGCCCCCCTCTCTCCGTTCCCACGCTCCCTCCCACGCTCAGCCCGCTTCAGGCGGACCTCGACGCCTGCCTGACGACCTCTGGGCTCGATCCCGCCGCCAAGAAGTTTTACTTGGATACGGTCGCCAAGGTCCAGGGCTCCGAAGACGGCTTGCGCGTGCTCCAAAGGATGGTGGCCGACTGCAAGAGCGGCGGCCAGCCGGTCGCGGTCCAAGCCCCCGATTTCCAGGGCAGCGTCGTCACCAATACCGGAGGCGTCGACTCCATCATCGGCTTGTCGGGCGAATCCATAGAGAAGGACGGCAAGGAGCGCAAGTTCCAGTTCAACCACAAGTTCCTCGATTTCAAGGACCAAAACGCCGCCGTGTTGATGTCCGCCGGCAACATGAGCCATGAGCTCACGCACTTGGAGCTCCACTCGGAGTTCCGCGCGCAGTTGCCGCAGTATGAAGACGTCCTCGATTACGCGCTGATCGACGAGCAGAACGCGCGGGTCGTGGGACTTTTGGTCTCCTACGAGCTCGCCCTCCCCGGCGGCAAGGCCGACGGCGACACTAAAGAAGGCGCGGATCTCGCCGAGAACCCCCAGCGTTATTTCGACGACTTGAAGCTTTGGGACGCCGGATACGCGGTCGCGCTCCAGCAAAGCGAGCTGCGCGACCCGGTCCCGGCCTTGACGGCCCGCCTCGCCGTGCTTCAAAAGTTCGCGGCGTCCCTCCAAAAGGAGCTCGACGCCTACCCTCTCCATCTCGCCCAGATCGACCACGTGCTCCAGGGCCACGCCGACGTGCTGACCGCGCTCAAGCAGACCGATCCCGTCAAGCTCCTGCGCGAGCAGACGACCAAGCGCCAGGCCGCGCATCCGCAATTGATCGCGGACGCGCAAAAGAGCATCGCCAAGGTCAACGAGCTGCTCCAGCGCCTCAACGGGCCGAGAGGCGACGCGCTGCGCGCCAAGCTCAAGGCGCTGTCGTATGATCCCGCATTCGCGGCGATCGTCGCCCGCAACGGCAACGACATCGAGCGGCTCCAGAAGCTCGTCGCCGACCATCCGCTGGCCGACCCCGCGACCGGGAATCAACCGATGACCGAGGGCGCATTCGCGAAGTTCTTCAACGCCCTGCACGGCGAGGACTCGATCCATCAGCCCGCTCCCTGGAAGGAGCTCAATCCGCCGCTGGACTCCCTCAAGGACTATGCGCTCAAGTAGCAAGCTCGCCGCGGCGCTTCTCGCCGTGGCCGCGCTCGCCGCGGCCGCGCAAGGCAAGCCGCCGCGGCCGTCGTATCGCCTGCCGCGCGGCTGGCAGCTCAAGACCGACGACAAGAACGGGACTTACTTTTCGAACGGCGAGAGCTCGATCCTGCTCCGGCGCGCGGACGCCCGGCGCGCCGCCAAGCTCGCTCCCGAGCTCTACGGCGGCAAGGCCTCGCCGTCCGGCGCGTCGATCGAGGTCTCGACGTTCAGCGTCTCCGGCGCCCCGGCCAAGCGGCTCATCCGCCGCTACGAGCGCTCACATGGCGGCGAGCGCCGCGGCGTCGAGTCCGTCTACGAGGAGATTATCCTCATTCCGGCTTTGAAGAAGGGCGCGACCTGGACGATCGATTACCAAGCGCCGCTCGGCTCCTTCGAGACCGCTCCAAGCGATCTCGGCGACTGGAAAGCGTTCCTCAAGAGCTTCAAGCCGAGTTGAGCCCGCGCCCCGCCCGCCCGCTCGTCCCGCTCGCCTGCGCCGCCGCGGCGTTCGCGGCCTTCCTGCCCGTCCTGCGCAACGGCTTCATCGACGATTGGGACGACGGCGCGAATTTCTCGACGAACCCCCATATCCGGGGCTTTTCCAGCTCGAATCTAAGATGGATGCTCGCGGCGATCCACAGCGGGCATTATCATCCTCTGACGTGGCTGTCGATCGCGCTCGACCATGCCCTCTGGGGGCTCGACCCGCGCGGCTATCATCTCACGAGCCTGCTGCTCCACTGCGCCAACGTCGTCTTGTTCTACTTCATCGCCCGGCGCCTTTTCGCCGAGGCGCGCCCCGAGGCCGGGGAGGCGGACCTGGAGACCGCCTCGGCGCTCGCCGCGCTGCTCTTCGGGCTTCACCCGCTGCGCGTGGAGTCCGTCGCCTGGGCCAGCGAGCGGCGCGACGTGCTGTCGGGCTTCTTTTATCTCGCGGCGCTGCTTTTTTGGCTGCGGCGCGAGGGCGCGGCGGCGCTCGCCTGCTACGCGGCGTCGCTTCTCTCGAAGGCCATGGGCGTGACGCTGCCCTTCGCGCTGCTGATCCTCGAGCGCTGGCCTCTGCGCGAGCGCCGGGGATGGAAGGAGAAGGCGCCGTTCTTCGCGCTCGCGGCGGTCGCGGCTCTCGTCGGCTTCGCGGCCGAGATCCCCAACGGCGCCGCGCGCGCGCTCGACGCGCTGCCGCTCTCCGTGCGGCTCGGCTCGGCGGCCTACGGCCTGGTCTTTTACCTCGAGAAAACCGTTTGGCCCTCTCGCTTGGTCCCGATCTACGGCATGCCGACCGATCTCAGGGCCTACTGGCCGGCCTTCGTCGCCTCCGGCGTCCTGGCCGCGGCGGCGGCGTGCGGCGTCTTTCTCATGCGCCGCCGGCGTCCGGGCTTGGCCGCCGCCTCGGCCTACTACGCGCTGACGCTCGCGCCCGTGCTCGGACTCTCGCACTTCGGACCGCAGTTGGTCGCGGACCGGTACAGCTACCTCGCCTGCCTTCCTTTAGCCCTGCTCGGCGCGGCGCCCTTGACCGTCCGCGGAGCGCGCCGCCTGCTCCCCGCGGCCGCGGCGCTCTGCCTCGCGCTCGGCGCGCTCACGTGGAGGCAGGCGCGCACGTGGCGGGACTCCGGCACGTTCTGGAGCCACGCCGCCGCCGCCGATCCGGGCTGCTGGATCGCGCGTCTCTACCTCGGCAACCACGCCTTGGCCAAGCGGGATTACGCCGGGGCGGAGCGGCTCTATCGCGAGGCGATCGAGATCGATCCACTCTACGCCGCGGCCTACGGCAACCTCGGCGCCGTCCTACTTCAGGAGAAGCGCCCCGAGGCCGCGCTGTCGGCCTTCGCGCGGGCCCAAGAGCTCAGCCCGGACCACCCCGGGATCCACGGCAACATGGCGGCGGCGCTGAGGGCCGAAGGGAAGGTACACGAGGCCGCGCGAGAAGCCCGGCGCGAGCGGGAGATTACGAGCGGACGAAGTCCTTGATGCGGTGGGTCCTCGGATGGGCGCGCACGGGCTTGCCCGAGTGCTTGGTCTCCAAAAGATAGAGCCGCGCGTCGCCGAAGCGCTCGCCGAAGAGGTTGACGTGCAGCGGCTCGTTCTCGAAAGCCCCCGCCACGTCGCCCAGCGCCGAGACCTGCTCAAGGGCCTTCGTCTTGAACTCGACGTCCGAATCCTCGAAACGCGGCTTGAGGATGAGGCGCACGGCGCGCCCGTCGGGCTTCGGGAACGCGTGGCGCTCGAGCGAGAAGACGGTGCCTTGCCTCATGCCCTCGTCGCGGCCCGTCATGTACACGAGCGTCGCGCCCGCGGCCGAGAGGTCGCGGCAATAAGCGGGCCCGCCGGGCACCGGCTCGTCGGCCGACAGATAGTCGTTCTGGAAAAACCGCTTGAACCAGAAGTCGCGCAGGGCGGCGAGCGTCCGCTCGTCCGCGACGCCCGCGGCGCGCGCCGTCTCCACGATCCGGTATTTGAGCGCCGAGCGCGGGACGTCCGTCAAGCCGAACTCGCGCAGGATGCGCAGGTGGCGCTCGTCGGTGGATAAGAGCGTGTCGTCCAAGTCGAAGACGACGACGGGCGACAAGCCCCGGCGGTAGAGCGCGCGGATCTCGTCTTCGAGCAGGTCGAGCGGGCTTGTCCGCGTGATCAAACGGGAACGGCCTCCGGCGCGGAGGCCTTTTCCGGGAGAGAAACTTTCGTGTTGGCCGGCGTCGCGTTCCAGAGCCGGAGCATCAAAAGCGCGCCGATCAGCGAGAACGGCATGATCATGTAGGTCCACGCCGCCCAGCCGAACTTGTCGAGCAGGCCGCCGAGCAGGAAGCCCGTGAAGCCTGAGGCCACGTATTGGACGCCGTCCAAGAGTCCGGCGACGGTCGCCGCCGCCTTGGTGCCGCCGAAGTCCATCGACGCCGTGCCCGAGAGCATGCCGTGCACGCCGAAGATCCACGCGCACGTGAAGCCGATCATGAAGCAGGCCACGCCCGGACTCTTCGCGTGCCCCAGCGCGAAGAGCGAAGCGATCTGTCCGAGATAGAAGAGGAACGCGACCGGAGGCCGGCGCGACTGGAACACTTTGTCGGAGAGGACGCCGCACAAAAGCCCGCCGGCGATGCCGCCCACCGTGATGCCCGTCGTCGCGATCGAGAAGAGTTCGGAGCCCGGCTTGACCTTGTGGACCTCGCTCAAGAACGGCACGAACCAAGTCATCAGGCCCTGGCGCACGAAGCCCGTGCAAAACTCGGCGGCGACGAGCGTGAGGATGACCGGGTTGGTGAAGACGTTCGCCATGAGGTAGGCGAGGTCGACCGGCTTGTCGTTGTCGTCGCGGTGGCTGGACGCGTCGCCCGTGTTGATCTCCGGGAAGCCCGCTTCCTTGGGCGTGTCGGCGACCAGCCGCCGATCGATCAGCCACATCGCGAGCATGAGGACCGACGGGATCAGGAACACGTCATACCAAGGAAGGTACGCGAGGATCCAGCCGCCGACCGTCATCGCGAGAAAGTAGCCGCACGAGATCATGATGCCGAAGACGCCTCCGAAAGTCCCTCTCTCGCGGACGTGAAACCACGGCGCGTTGGCCTTGACGATCGACAGCGCGCCAAAGGACTGGAAATACTGGTTCACGGCGTAGAGCAGGCTCATTCCGACGAGGATCTTCGTCGCCCAGCCGTTCAAAAAGAGCGCGCCGATGCCGGCGTTGAGGAGCGCGGCGCCTACGGCGGCGATCAAGATCGCGCGCTTGCCGCCGATGCGGTCGGCGATCGGCCCGTTGAAGATCACGCCCAGGGCGTACGTCCAGAAGCCGGCCGTCGAGATGACGCCGAACTGCCCCTTCGTCAGATGAAAGCGCGCCATGATGGTCGTCGAGGCGACCGCGAGATTGTAGCGGCCCATGTAGAAGGTCGCGTAGGTCAGGCCCAGCGGAAACCAGTTTTGGAAGCGGCGGCGGCGGTAGGCGGCGCTGTGCATGGGCGTTTGGCTCATATCTTAATATAGCAGTCCACCCGAACGCGGACATGAGACGTTGGGGTGGAGACACGGGGGCCATTGGGCCTACGTGACGATTTGTCGACGAGGAATTCACAACTTCGTAACGCCGGTAAGGCATCATGGCTGCATGCGTGTTTGCGCCGTCCTCGTCGCATTGAGTCTTTACGCGAGCCCGGCGGTCGCTCAGCCGGCGGAGGCCGCTCGGCGCGTAGCCTCCGCCGCCTCGGCGATGGTCCTTCCCCCCGCGCGCTTCCAAGCGCTGCTACAGCAGTTCGTCGACAAGCTCTACGGAAAGGCGTTCAAGCACCTCGGCGACGAGCGGGACTTCGACCACGGCCACCTCTTGCTCGGCGCGGACGGCAAGCCGGTGGCGATCCTCTATCACACGCAGGAGCTCGCCCACTACGAGAAGCCGTCCAGCGACTTCGCCTACATCGATCCGAGCGGCCGCAACTGGATCCAGTGGCTCGACCGAGCCGAGATCGAGAACGCCGACCGCTACGTGCGCTCGTCCTATCCGCGCTCGGCGACGTGGGAGTGGTTCCAAGCCCAGGAGCTGCCCGCGCTCAAGGAGCATCACACGATCCTCGACAAGATGCTCGATCCGGCGCTGCTCGGCTTCACGCCTTCGTCGAGCGTGCAATGGGTCTTCACGCGCGCGTCCTGCCCGGCCTCCGGCGGCGACGGCCTCCTGCGCGTCAGCGTGCGCGGCGAGCCGGTCTGCCTCGCCCTGACCTCTTCCTAAGAGTCTTACATCCCCGACGTTTTCCGGACATGGCCCCGCGCCTTAAAATGTGCCATGGACAACTATTTCGGCCGCACGCTGGGGACCTGCATCGTCGGCCTCGGGCTTCTGGCGTTCGTGATCTCGGCGCCGGCCGACGAGAGAAAGCCGCCGGTCTCGCCGCCGGACGCCAGCGCCGACGAGCCCGTAGAGAGACTTTCGGCCGAGGCCGCGTTGCGGCGCTGGCCCGACCTTCCCAAACGCGTCGCGCTCCGGATGATCGAAAAATACGGCCCTCCCGAGGAGGTCGGCGACGAGTCGCTCGTCTGGCGCCACAACGGCCCTTGGGCCAGGACCGTCGTCTCGCGCGAGCCGATCGAGCACGACTTCCCGTACCGCCACGAGGACGTGCTCCAGCAATGGATCGATTACAAGGTGCCGCTCGGACGCTTCGACGACCTCGCGCGCTTCGACGGCAGCGTGATCCCGGACCGTACGGCGGGCCTGCTTTCGGCGCGCGGCGACAGCGAGGAGCTCAACCTCTTGGCCCTCAACCTAGCCGACGACGTCGTCAGGGGGCGCCGCTCCGTCGACGACGCGCGCCGCTACATGGCCAAGAGCGCCATGCTCGCCGTGTCCGGTAAGACGTCGGACTATACCGCGGGGTTCCGCTTCAAGATCTCCCCCAGCGGCAACGCCGACGCCGACCAGACGCTGACCACGGGGCCGTGAGCCGCGCCCTATTGGGCATCAGGGGACGGGTCGAGGGAGCGCGCCCTCCAGGAAGGTCTCCAGCAGGCTCGCGAACTCCGCCTGCTTGTCGATGAAGCTCAAGTGCCCGGCGCCGGGCAGCAGCGCGAGCTGCGCCCGCGGCAGGTCCCAGGCCAGCCGCCGGCCGGCGGACTTCGGGGCGAGACGGTCGAGCTCGCCCCAGCAGACGAGGGCGGGAACGTCGAGCGAGGGCAGCAGGCCCGAGAGCTCGGCCGTCTGGCCCGCGTCCATCGCCGCCGCGTCGCGGATCAGAGAGAGCTTGCCCGTCTCCGTCGCGTACGGCGCGAGCAGCCCGTCGAGAAGATCGTCGTCGGGCGCCGCCGAGACTTCCCTCAGGGCCTCGCGCAGCGCCTTGGCCACGATCGCCGCCGGGGCCTTGCGCGCGGCCGAGGAGCGCGAAAGCTCCGAGGCGATGGAGGACGGCCACCAATCGTAACAGACCGGCGCGGCCAGGAAGAGGCGCTCGACCCTCTTCGGCGAAGAGGCGGCCAAGCGCAGCGCCACGCCGCCGCCGAGCTCGTGGCCGACGACGGTCGCCCGGTCCACGCCGGCCTCCTTGAGGAAGAGCTCCAGGCGCTCGGCCTGGCGGGCGAGGCAGCGGTCGAAGCGGTCGCTGCGGTCCGAGAAGCCGTAGCCCGGAAGATCCGGGATCAGGACGCGATGCTTTTGCTCCAAGATCGGCAGCAGCCGGTGCCACACGTAGCCCCAGAACGGGAAACCGTGGACCAGCACGAGCGCGGGCCCCTCGCCGCGGTCGACGTAGCTCATGAACGAGTCGCCCAGCTCGACGACCTTCTGCATCTCCTGATATTGCCGCCAGTGCATCAGCGCGCCTCCCCGCCGGGGCGAGGCAGCGCCGGAAAGGGCGAGCGCCGCAGGAGCTCCGGCGCCTCCCAGTCGAGATACATCAGCGCCACGTTGAGGATCAGCGGCGGCAGCGAGCGCTCGAGCTCTCGCGCGTCCGCGAGGAGCGCCGCGTCGCCCGCGGCCTCGGCCGGCAGGACGGCCGGATAGGGCAGCTCGAGGGCGAGCTGGCGCGAGAGGTCGCGCAGCCGCGCCGCGGCCACGCGCCGGCCCTCCGCGCGCGCCATCGGCTTGAGCCTTTCCCACGCCGAGGCGAGGTACTTAGGCCAGAGCGCGAGCGTCCGATAGTCCCCGCTCACCGACGACAGTCCATAAGCGCGCTTGATCTCCCGAAAGACGCGCCGCGCGGTCTCCTCCGACGGGCGCTCCTCGACGAGCTCCATGGCCGCCATCTTGCGCGGCGCGCCGCGCTCGAGGAGCTCGGCCGAGCCGCGCGGTCCCTCGGGGCGGGCCCGCTCGCCGCGGGCCTCGAGCGCTTGCGTGAGCGCCGAGGCGAAGACGAGCAGCTTCGGGTCGAGATAATGATAAAGCGCCAAGGCGGCCTGCACTTGATAGGCCTGGCTCTCGCCGAGCTGGGCTTTGGGCAGCGCGCTCAGGCGTCCCATGCCGTCGGCGGCGTCGATGGCCTCCGCGCGCAGCTTGTCGGCCGCGTCCTCGAACGCGCGGGTCTCGACGTTGGGCCGCAGGGCGTCCCAGACGGCGGGAAAGACCCCTTCGTGCCGCGCGAGAGACCGCAGCGCGGCGCCGACGCCCGTCACGCGCAGCGTGCTCTCGATCTCCTGGAAGACCCGCTCGTCGTCGTCCGCCGTCCGGGTCAATGCGGCGGCGCCGCCCCGCTTGAAGAGGATCATGCGGGCTATTATAAGCGCGGCGCTTTACGCCGCGTATCGCGGGCGCGCAACGGTCGTGCAACGACATCGTAGACCGGGCCGTCCGGCCCGAGCCTCGCGGCCGAGTGCAGCCGGTGCGGCTCGAGCCTCGTCTCGCCCATGATGTGCAGCACCTCGTGCCCTCTCGAAAGCAGAAAGTCGGAGATCATACCGCGATGGCAGCGCCACCACAACGCCTCGGAGCACATGTAAGCCGTCCGCTTCTCGGCGGCCAGCGCGAGCAAGCGCTCCACGCCGGCGCGAAACGCCGCCGAGTCCATGTGATCCGCGTAGTTCTTGAAAGAGGCGTTGCGCAGGGCCGAGTGAGGGCCGCCCTCGCGCGTCTTGCGCCGCCGCCCGCCGAGGGAGTCACCCATCCGGACGTATTCGATGCCGGCGGCCGGCAGCGTGCGCGCGAGCTCCTCGCGGTTGAAGTGCGGGTAGCGGCGGGAGCCCGGGAAGCTGCGCACGTCGACGAGGCGCTCTATGCCGTGGGCGGCCAAGGCGCGAAGGAACTCCTCGAACGGCCTCGTCGAATGGCCGATCGTCCACACGCGGCCCATGCCTCAGTATATCACGTCACGGATTGATCGAGCCGAAGCGAAACAGCAGCCCGCGCAGATACGGCGAGCTCTTGCCGGAGTAAGAACGATCGAGGATCTCCTTGTAAGCCGCGCGCGCGTCGTCCGGCGTCTTGCGGCCGTTGACGACGTCGTCGGCGAGGTTGAGGAGCAGGTAGTTCTTCTCCTCGCTATCGGAACGGGCGGAGAGACGCCCTGTAGGCAGGTCGCAGATCACGCGCGGATCGAAGGCCCGGACGTCGCGCGCGGCTTTCTCATCGAGAGGATAGCCGACGGTCTGCTGGACGACCGGCGTCTCGGCGGCGCCGAGCGGGGCGTTCCAGACGTCGACGCGGTCCCACGGGCCGCGGCCGACCCACGCCAGGCGGTCGCCGGCGACCTCGTCCGGCGCGCCGTACTCCTCCAAGAGGACGCGCGCCTCCAGCGCGGAGGGCGCGGTCCAGGCGTCGACGGCGGCCTGCGCCTCTTGGGCCTTGGCGACGCCGTCCGGAGGCCCGGAGAGCGGCGTCGCGACGCAGCCCGCGAAGAGAACGGCGGCGGCGATTGGAATGTTCTTCATACTCATACCTTACGTTCGCAACATAAGGGCCTCTCGAATAATCGCTGAATAACCGCTGAAATCCTCCCTTGCCTTTTCGGCGAAAGCCTGTTATCTACGCGCGATGGGCTTCGCCGCCCTGCTCCTCTATCCGCTCGCTTACGTCTTTTATCGGATCACCGCCGTCGGGCGGGAGAACGTCCCCCCGGACGGCCCCGTGCTGCTCGTCTCCAACCACGTCTCGTTCATCGACCCGTTCCTCATCGCGATGGCCAACCGGCGCGTCGTGCGCTTCCTGGTGTTTCGCGCCTATTACGAGATCCCGATCGCGCACTGGTTCTTCCGCGCCATGGGCTGCATCCCGATCTCCGATCACGACGGCCCCAAGGCCCTCATCGAGTCGTTTCGCGCCGTCCGGGAAATATTGAAGAAGGGCGAGGCCGTCTGCATCTTCGGCGAGGGCGAGATCTCCCGCCACGGCCAGATGCTGCGTTTCAAGAAGGGCTTCGAGCGCATCGTCGAAGGCCTCGACGTGCCCGTCGTGCCCGTGCACTTGGACCAAGTCTGGGGCAGCCTCTTTTCCTTCGAGGGCGGACGCGTGCTGCTCAAGCGACCGCGCCGGTTGCCCTATCCCGTCACGGTCTCTTTCGGCAAGCCGCTGAAGTCCTCCGCCGATGCCTTCGACGTGCGCCAAGCCGTGCAGGAACTGGGCTCCGAGGCCTTCCATCACCGCCTCGCGGGCCGCGCGCCGCTGCCGCTCGCGTTCATGCGCGAGGCCAAAAGGCATCCGTGGCGCTTCGCGCTCTCGGACTCGACGGGCGCGCGCGCGCGCTACGGCGCGGCGCTGCTCAAGGCCGCGCTCTTGGGCCGCGCGCTGTCGAAGGCCTGCGGCGAGGCCTCGAACGTGGGCGTGCTGTTGCCGCCCTCCGTGGCGGCGGCGCTCGCCAACGTCGGGCTTTCGCTCGAGGGGCGCGTGCCGGTCGACCTCAACTACACGGCGTCTAAAGACGTCGTCGCGCGGTGCGCGGCGAAGGCCAAGATCACGCACGTCGTGACCTCCCGGCGCTTCATCGAGAAGCTCGGGTGGTCGCCCGAAGGGACGCTCGTCTGTCTGGAGGACGTCGGCGCGTCGATCTCAACGCTCGCCGCGCTCAAGCTCGCTCCCGCTCTTTTCCTGCTTCCCTCCGCGTGGACGGAACGGCTCTTGTTCCCGCGCGCGATGGGCCCGCTCGACCGCTTGGCGACCGTGATGTTCACGAGCGGGTCGACGGGCAAGCCCAAGGGCGTGATGCTATCGCACGCGAACATACTTTCCAATATAGAGGCGCTGGCCCAGCTCTACTCGTTCGGCCCCGACGACCGCATCCTGGGAGTGCTGCCGTTCTTCCACGCCTTCGGCTTCACCGTCACGCTCTGGCTGCCGCTCGTCGCGGGCTTCGGCGCCGTCTATCACTTCAACCCGCTCGACGCGCGGCGAGTGGGAGAGCTCGTCGAGGCTTTTCAAGCGACGTTTCTCCTCGGGACTCCCACGTTCCTCAACGTGTACCTGCGCAAGGTCGAGTCCGCGAAGTTCAAGTCGCTGCGCTACGCCGTGGCGGGCGCGGAGAAGCTGCGCGAGGAGGTCGCCAAGGCCTTTCTCGAGAAGTTCGGGCTGGCCCCGCTCGAGGGCTACGGCTGCACTGAGCTTTCCCCCGTCGCCGCCGCGAACATCCCCGACATCGACTGGCAGAGCGCGCATCAGAAAGGCACGAAAGCGGGCTCGATCGGCCAGCCGCTGCCGGGCGTCGTCATGAAGATCGTGCATCCGGAGACGCGCGCGCCGTTGGCCCAGGGCGAGGCCGGGCTCCTGCTCGTCAAAGGGCCGAACGTCATGAGGGGCTATCTCGACGACCCTGAAAGGACCGCCGAGGCCATGGCCGACGGCTTCTACGTCACCGGCGACATCGCCGCGATCGACGCCGACGGCTTCGTGACGATCACAGACCGACTGAGCCGTTTTTCGAAGATCGGCGGAGAGATGGTCCCTCACGTCAAGATCGAGGAGTTGCTGCACGAGGCGGGGGGAACCCTCGACCAGACGTTCATCGTCACCGCCGTCTCGGACGCTTCTCGAGGAGAACGGTTGATCGTCCTCTACCGCGACTACGGCGATATCGCCGCCCTGGTCAAGAAGCTCCAGGCTTCCGGCGTACCGAAGCTGTGGGTGCCGGATATCAAGTCTTTCTTCAGCGTCGCGGAATTTCCTCTACTCGGCTCCGGCAAGCTCGACATGCAGAAGCTCAAGGCCGTCGCGGCGAGCTTGGCTTAGAGCGGACGCGCGCGCGGGAACGGGTTGAGGACGACCCGCCATCGGCCGGGGCCGCTCGCGTTGACGTCGGCCAAGGGGCTCGCCAGCGGATACTTCCCGTCGGTCGGCGGCTCAAGAAGATCGACGAGCCGGTGGCCGTTGTAGTAGCGGCCGAGCGGCCGGTAGCTGTCGAGGACGTAGGTCACGCCGCCGACGTCGACGAGCGCCAGCGCGTGGTCCTGGTCGAAGACGCCGTCGTCCTTGAACACCTTGAAGTAGGCGTAGCGCGCCTTGAAGCCCGCGGCCCGCAGCGCGACGACGGTCAACAGCGCGTTCTCGCGGCAGACGCCGATGCCCAGGCGCACGTAGTCGCCGAGGCTCACCAGCGCGCCGTCGGCCCGCGCCGCCACGAAGCGGTCGTATTCCGGGTCGTTGCCCCCGTCGCGCCAGCCGTCGCGCGGCAGCGCGTCGTTGACGACGGACTGGAGCGCGCGCAGCTTGTCCCAATCGCTCAGGCGCGACGCGCCGATCGCGCGCGCCGGCGCGACGACGCGCGCGGCGAGCTCCGCGTCCTCGTAATCGATCAGAAAATCGGCCTGATGACCGCCGGCCTTGCGCGAGCCCTCGACGACGGTCTTGTCGTCGAGCGGCCGGCCGAGCTCCGGGAAAGCCGCGCGGCCGTCCAGCGCGGGATAATCGATGACGAGATCATGGATCGCAGGGATCTTGTCCGAGACGCGGATCGCCTTGACGAAAGGCTCTCGCGAGAGCGCCCGAGCGAGCGGGGCGACGTCGGAGGCTTGGCGCGCGCGGGCCAGGCGGCGCAGGCGCCGCGCCTCTCCCGCGGGAACGCCGCCCTCGAGCTCCAGGCCGATCGCGTTCGCGCGCTGACCTTTCTCGTAGACGACCTTCGCCAGCGGCTGCGCGTGCCAGTTGAGCTCGTAAGGGATCGGCCGCGAGACGCGCGGCCAGGCGTAGTTAAAAAGCGGGTTGACGCTGTCGCCGACGCTGTCGTAGACCTTCTTGCTGAACTCGACGCGCACGAACGTGCGCGGGGTGTCTTTCTCGGCGACGTCGGCGCGGTGGGCGGAGTAGGAGTCCCAATGGTAGATGCCGAAGTCGGCGGTCTTGACGGCCTTCGACTCGTCGGCCTGGCGCTCGAGCTCGCCGTGGATGTAGTCGCGGTCCGGGTCGACGTGGCGCAGGTCGAAGGGCTGGGCGTAAAAAACGGTGCCGACGGCGTCGCTGGCGGAGTAGGTGTGCTCCGGCGGCATCTTCTCCGGGTAGCGTGAGCCCTGGACGCCGTCGATGTGGATGCCGGGGCGCCGGTGCGTGTCGCCCTTCTTGACCTCGCCGTGGTCGACGGTCAGATAGGCGTAGAACTCCTCCATACGAGGATTTACCGAGGCTTCGTAATCGATGATCTTCTGCAAGAACTCGCGCATCGGCTCCAATTCCGCGGGGATCTTGAATCCGCTGCCCGGCATCTTGATCGGGAGGTTGAGGACGGAGGCGACCGGGCCGCCGAACGTCTTCTTGTCGTCGATGGAGCCGATGCGCAGCGGCGCCCTGGCCACGAGCATGCGTCCGAGGTCCCACGGCGCCAGCATGTCCCGGTGGATCGGAGACTTCAGATCGCGCGCCGGGACGCGCGCCGGCCGCGGCGCGAGCTCGAAGCCTCGGCCCGAGAGCGCCGCCTTGCGCAGCGCCTCGCGCTCGGGGTCGGCGGGCTTGACGTCGTTGAACAGGGCGAGCAGGCGAGGATTATTGCGGACGACGATCGAGACGCGCTCGACGCTCTTGCGCGCCGTCTCGAGGAACCTATTGAGTCCGAGGACCGTCTCGGAAACGACGCGCTCGTAGGTCCCCTCGAGAAAGCCGAAGTTCCAGCCCGTGCGCAGCGCGGGCAGCGAGACGGTCTTGGCGCCCGCGTCGTCGGCCGCCTTGAGGCCGCGGAAGACGACCTCCGAGAGCGGCAGGCGCATGTCGTCGGCCACGAAAGCGACGTTCTTGAACGCGGCCTTGCCCCCCGGCGCGCGCGCGGCGAGCAGCGTCCTGCCGTCCTCGAGCGGCTTGGCGGCCTCGACTTGCCGCGCGAACTCTCGCCCCTGGCGGGCGATCAAGGCGTTGATGCCGCCGTGGCAGAAGCCGGAAAGCTGGACCGCAGAGACGAGACAGTCCGACGGCAGCCGCGCGACGTCGCCCGCGACGGCCTCGACCGAGACGCCCTCGGCTTGGCGCAGCCTCGGCGCCGATTCCTCGGCGGGAACGGCGCGCGAGGCGTCGAGGGCGCGCGAGATGCCCTCGATCTTCTCGGCGAGCGTCAGCGGCGACGGCGTCCAGACGTCGGCGCGGACGTCCGCGTGGAGCTGGGAGCTATAGGCCCAGAACGCCGCGGCCACCCGGCGTTGCTGCTCGGGCGCGAGCAGGTTGCGAAACGCCGGGTCGTTGAGCAGCGCGAGCTTGTCGGCCGACGCGCGCAGCTCGGCCTCCGTCGCCGCGGGCCCGGGGCGCGACGCGAGAATATCAGCCGCCTCGGCTTGCAGTAGATCGACGAGAGGCTTGGCGCTTTGGAGGGCCGCGGGATCGGCGGGGTCGAGCCCGCGAACGACGCGGCCGACGCCCTCGAGCGACGACCAATCGGGCGCCGGGGAGCGCAAGAAGGCGCCGACGGCCTCGACCGGCGCGGCGTCGATCGTCGCAGCCCGCGCGGGCAGCAGGAATAAAGCAAGGAGCGCCTGCAGCAGCATGAGGTTAGATTAACAGGGGGGCGCGGCGAGCCCAAGGGCCATTCGGCCCAAAAAAAAGACCGCCCTCCGGGTAAACCGAAAGGCGGTCGACGGCGCGGCGTTAGCCGAGCTTTTCTTCGAAGACTTCCTTGGCCCAAGCCATGTTCGTGCCCGCGGCCGAGAGGCTCGCGACCATCATGACCTCGGCGATCTCGCGGTCGGTGGCGTTGAAGTCGGACTTGAGCTGCTCGACCTTGTTGCCGACGCAGTGCTTGCAGCGCAGCAGCGAGGCCGCGGCCAAGCCGATGAAGGCCTTGGTCTTCGGCTCCAAGACGCCGCCTTCGTTGACGGTCGTGTAGAGATCCCGGAACTTCTGATGCGCCTCGGGCCAGGCGTTCTCCATCCAATGCTTGTGCGCGACGGGAGCGGCGGAATGCTTGCGGGCTGCGGCCATGGTGGTACCTCCGGTGTGAAATGGTGACGTCGCCCTAAGATAGATAAAATGCCCTCACGGTGTCCACGCTTCAGCCGCTCGACGACTAAGCGCTACTGTCCCGGAGGAGCGGCGGGCGGCGCGTCGCCCGAAGGCGGCGCGTCCGGCGGCGCCGAGGCGTCAGCGGGCGCGGGCGCGGGCGCGGGCGCGTCGGGCGAAGGCGGCGGCAGCGAGGCCGTCGAGCTCGGAGCCTCGAGCGCGGCGCCGTTCGAGTCGTACACGGCGAAGCTGCCGTCCTTGAAGTTGAGCAGGACCTCGGTCTGGCCGCCCGACGCCGAGAACTTCGCGACCGCGACGTTCTCGCCCAGGTACTTCAAGAAGGCGGGGCCGGTCGGCGACTGCGCGTAGAGGAACGCCTCGCTGCGCGGGCCGTAGATCTGCACGAGCCGCGTCCCGTCCGGGCTCGGATACGTCTTGCCCTCGTTGGGAGCGGGGTTGGTCGTCGCCGGCGGCTGGAGCTCCGGGTTTTGCACGACGACGGCGCCGTTCTCGTAGGGATAGTAGTTGTTCTGAACGTAGACGTAGGAGTGCCCGTTCGGGCCCTGCCACCACCAATAGCCGTCCGACCAATAGACCCAGCGTCCGAAGCGGTCGTCGTGCCACCACCAGCGGCCCGCGTTATAGCGCGTCCAGTAGAACGTCTTGCCGTGGTAAAAGCCGTACCAGTGGTTGCCGTGGGCGTCGTCGTAGTGGCAATACTTGACGCCGTGGTCCGTGTGCCAGTAATAGTGGTTGCGCGCGGTCTCGACGGCCGCCAGGCCGAGGGCGGCCGTCAGGAAGGCCGCGTTGCCCATGATCGTCGCGTGGTGCGCCGGCGGGACCAGCGCCGCCGTCTTGACGATCGCCACGCCGCGCTCGTCGCGACGAGGATACTCGACGCGATGCTCGTCGCGCACGATGTGCTCCTCGTGGACGATCGGCCGCGGGGCGGGCACGGCGACGCGGCGCATCTTGATGACGACGCGCGGGCGGTGCACCCGCTCCTCGCGGCGTTCCTCCGCTCCGGCCGGGCGGCACAGCGACAGCGCGAACGCCGCGCTCAAGACAAGACGGCTCCAGGAAATCTCGGTCATGCCGCCATGATATCGAATTTCCGGGCGAGTCGACAATCTCAGCGGCGGACGAGCTCGATGAACGGGTCGCCCGTCCAGGTTTTCCCTTTCCACTCGACCGCGCGCTGCATGTACGCGCCTCTTTCGAGGCGGCCGTACGTCACGTCGGGCGAAAGAGCGAGCTCCGGGACCTCCTTGAGCACGGCCGAAAGGTCGCGCGCGAGGAACGGCGACAGGCGCGCGCGCCCGCCTTTCTTGAGCACGCGCGCGATCTCCTTGAGATAGACGACGTACTTGTCGTCTTGCTCGTGGTCGTAGACGAACGGCCCCCAGCTCGAGTAGACGTAGTCGAACGCCCCGTCGGCGTAGGGCAGCCGCTCGAGGCGTCCGGGGCGGAAGGCCTCGGGATGCTCGCGCTGGCGCGGGCCGAGGAACGCGTCGGAGCCCACCGCGTCGACGCCGAGCGCGCGCAGATCGTAGACGAAGGTGCCCGCGCCCGTCGCCGCGTCGAGGACCTTCTTGCCGCGCAGGCCCGAGGCGTCCAGGAAATCGTCCGGGAAGACGCCCTTGAGCTCCTCGAGGCCGCGCCCCGTGCGCGCGAACGGGCGGCCGTCGATCGTCACCGCGTGGCCATCGTAAGACGGAGGAAGCGGCGGCTCGCCGCGGCGCGGCGGCGCCTGCTCGCCGGGCGTCGCCCTGACGAGCCCGGCCCAGGGCTTGCGCGCGCCCGCGGCGGGGACCGCCACGGCGTCGTCCTCCTCGCGCGGCTTCCACGACGCCGGCTCCCGCAAAAGCTTGTCCATGCCGCGCCGCGAGGCCTCGCGCCAGAGCGCGGCGTGCGCGGCCAGCAGCGGCTCGCGCTTGTCCTCGGGCAGAGCGCCGAGGACGCCGCGCAGCGCGTCGAGGCGCCGGTAGGTATCGGCGACGTCCCCCGACGCCAGGGCTTTAAGCTTCTCCTCCGCCGGAAGGTCGGAGAGCAGCGTCTGCGCGTAGACGCCGACGGCGTTTCGGATGGCCGCGGCCTGCGCCTCATTCGGCAGCGCCGCGATCGCGGGAAGGGACACGCGCGCCGAGTCCAGCACGGAGACGAGCTGCGGCGCGTTGAGCGCCTCGACGTGAAGCTCCTGGAGGGCCGGGACGGGCGCCGGGCTCGCCAGACCGGCGTCGACGAAGGACTGCCAGGTCGCCGCCGAGGCCGGGGCGCACGCTAAAAGCAACGCGAGCAGAGGGGTCCGCACGCTCACAGGATAACAGGCGCGCGCGCCGCGCGCCAGGGCTCTCGAGTTTACGGCCGGTCGGTCTTGAGCGCGGATTCCACTCGCCGGAGGCTCGCTCCGACCTCTCTCGACACGCGATCGAGCAGCTCATTCCTTCCGAGGCCGCGCCCGAGCAGGCGCGCGGTCTCGTCCATTTTACGCCACTTCCGCATCGAGGCGCGGATGCGGACGCGCTCCTCGGCGGCGCCGACAATGAGATGAGGCATCGGTCATTCTAGCCTTTTACGGTCTCGGCCGGCAGCTCGCCGAGCTCGAGCAGCGCTTCCTTGAGCTTGGCGTCGTGCTTGTGGCTCTCGAGGGCGGCCGCGAGGCTGTAGGCGCAGGGCACGACGAAAAGCGTCAAGAGCGTCGAGACGGCCACGCCGCCGATGATGACGAGCGCCATCGGCACGCGCGTCTCGGCGCCGGGGCCGAGCGCCAGCGCGGGCGGGATCGCCGCGGCGATCGTCGCCGTCGAGGTCATCACGATCGGCCGCAAACGCACCGGGCAGGCGCGCGCGAGCGCCTCGTCGACGCCGAGGCCGAGCTTGCGCTGCTCGTTGGTGAAGTCGACGAGAAGGATCGAGTTCTTCTTGACGATGCCCATGAGCAAAACGATTCCGATCATGCTGAACATGTTGAGCGACTGATGCCCGATCACGAGGGCGAGCACGGCGCCGGTCACGGAAAACGGCAGCGCGAGCAGCACGAGCGCCGGGTGGATGAAGCTGTTGAACTGCGCGCCGAGGACCATGTACGCGACGAAAACGCCCAAGACCAAGGCGATCACCAGCCCGAGAAAGGCCTCTTGAAAGTCCTGCGCCCCGCCGGCGTAGGCCAGCTTCACGCCGTCGGGCAGGATGCGCTTGGCGATGGCCTCGACGGCCTTCAACGCGTCGGACTGCGACTTGCCGCTGGCGACGTTGGCCTGCAGGCGGATCGCGCGCGAGCGGTTCTCGCGCGTGATGCTCAAAAGAGTCTTCTTCTCGCGCACGTCGACGACCGTGCGCAGCGGCACGATCTCGCCGCGGTTGTTGCGCACCTCGATCCTGTCGACGTCGCTCGCGCCCGCGCGATCGCTCTTCGGGAAGCTCACGCGGATGTCGTAGCGGTGCCCGCCGCGCGAGAACTTCCCGGCGCGCACGCCGCCCAAGGTCGCGTTGACGGCGTCGGCGATCGTCGCCACGCTGACGCCGCGGGCGGCCGCGGCGACGCGGTCGGGCCAGATCTCCACCTCCGGCATGCCGAGCTTGTAGTTCGAGTTGACGTCGACCATGAGTCCGGTCTTCTTCATCTCCTCGAGGAACTTCCCGGAAAGCTCCGCGAGCTGGTCCCAATCGCGCCCTTGGATGGTGAAGTCGACCGGGAAGCCGGGCTCGGCGCCGCCGCCGCCCGTCGAGAGGTCGAGGATGATGACCTTCTCGAGGCCCGGAAGCTTGGCGAGCGACTGGCGCAGCTCGTCTTGCAGCTCCTGCTGCGACAGCGGCTTGCGCCGGCCCGCCTCCACGGCGCGCTTCTTGAGCTCCTTGAGGGTGACGAAGATCATCCCGCTGTTGATCTCCCCTCCGTCGAAACCCCCGACGGCGGAGTAGTAGCGGTCCACTTCCCCGCGCTTGGTCAGATAGTCCTCGACATTCTTGAACACCCCGTCCGTGTACTCCAGCGACGAGCCCACGGGGGTCTCTAGCTGAACTAAGAGCATGCTCTGGTCCTGCGCGGGCATCAGCTCCTTGCGCACTACCATGAAAAGCGCCAACGAGCCGACGAAGAGCAGCGTGGAGACGATGAGGACCTTCCAGCGCCGGCCCAGACACCAGCCCAGCGCGACGCGGTACAGGCGCGAGGCGCGCGCCATCAGATCGTCGATCACGCCCGGCAAGCCCGTCGGGTGCCCGACCTCGAGGAACTGCGAGCAGCGCATCGGCGCGAGCGTCAGCGCTTCGAGCAGCGAGAGCATCACGGCCGCGGAGATCGTCACCCCGAATTGGAGGAAGTACTTCCCGATCACGCCCTTGACGAAGAGGACGGGCACGAAGATCGCGAGGATGGCGACGGAGGCCGCCATGGCCGCGAAGTAGATCTCCCGCGCGCCGACGATGGCCGCCTTGACCTGGGACTGCCCCGCCTCGCGGTGGCGCACGATGTTTTCCAGCACCATGATGGCGTCGTCGACGACGATGCCTATGACGAGCGTCAGGCCGAGCAGCGTGAAGGCGTTCTGAGTATAGCCGATGAAATACAAGACGACGAACGTCCCGAGGATCGACGTCGGGATCGCCATGAAGATGTTGACGGCGGAGCTCCACGAGCCCAGGAAGAGCCAACAGATCACGCCTGTCAGCAGCGCGGCCAAGATGAGGTTGAAGTTGAGCTCGCGCGTCGATTGCTCGATGAACTGCGTGCCGTCGAAGTTGACGACGAGCTTCATGCCCTTGGGCAAAGTCGACTGCAGCTCGGCCACGCGCTTGACCACCTCGTGGCCTACCTCGACGGCGTTGGCGTTGTGCTGCTTCAAGATGCCGAGGCCGATGGCGGCCTGCCCGCCGACGCGGGAGATGCCGCGAGGGTCGGAGAGACCGTCCTCGACCGAAGCGATCTCACCCAAGCGAAACGGGCGGTAGATCGGCCGGCCCTCGCGGTTGGCGATGACGAGCTTCTCGAGCTCCGGGATCGACTGCGCCTCGCCCATCACGCGCAGGTTCCACTCCTTCTTGTCGGTGGAAAGAAAGCCCGCGGGCCGCTCCGAGTGCTCGTTGCGCAGGGCGCCGAGCACGTCGTCGACGGTGATCTCGCGCGCCTTCATCTTGTCCGGGTCGAGATAGACGCGGATCGCGGGCTCGACGTAGCCGCCCAGGAAGACGTCGCCGACGCCGTTCAACGTCGTGAACTTATCCTTGAGCTCGTCCTTGACGTAGGTCATCAGCTCGCGCTGCGGCCGGTCGCCGGACAGGGAGATCCACATGAACGGCTGATCATCCGGATTAAATTTCATTATAACCGGAGGATCGATGTCCTTGGGCAGCTGCAGCTGCGCTTGAGAGATCTTGCTCTGCACCTCCTGCAGCGCGACGTCGACGTTCGTCTTGAGGTCGAACTCGCAGGTGATCTGGGCCTGGCCTTGGCGCGTGACCGAGGAGATCTTCTTGACGCCCTTCACGGAAGTGACCGCGCTCTCGATGACGTCGACGACCTCGGTCTCCATGACCTCGGGCGAGGCGCCCTCCCAGGTGACGGTCACCGTCAGGACCGGGAAGTCCACGTCCGGCAGCTGGCTCTTGCCGATCTGGAAGAAGCCGATCAAGCCGAAGACGACGAGCCCCGCCATGAGCATCCAGGCGAAGACGGGCCGCTTGATGGACAGGTCGGAGAGTATCATGAGGCGAGACAGGCATTCTACCAAAACGACGGCTTCGTCATCTCTTCATAACCGATCTTCCATGGCCGCCGCCGCGCGATTCTCGTAAGATCGGCGATCGAACTAAAATCCATGCTCGTCGTGGAGGACGACCTCGACGACAAAGAATTTATCCAGGAAGCGCTCGCCGCCTGCGGCTTCCAAGACGCCGCGGCCTTCCTCGCCGACGGCGTCCAGGCGCTCGCCGCCATGCAAGGCTCGCGCTCCTTGAGCCGCGTCCCCTCGCTCGTAGTGCTGGACTTGATGCTGCCCAAGCTCAGCGGGCTGGAAGTGCTGGAACGCCTGCGCGCCCAGCCGCGCACGAAGAGCGTCCCCGTCGTCATCTTCAGCAGCTCCGACAGGCCGGAGGACGTCGCCCGCGCGTATGCGCTCGGAGTCAACGGCTACGTGCGCAAACCGGTGGATCCGAGCGACTTCGCGGCCGCAGTCGCCGACATGGCGCGCTACTGGCTGGCTCGAAACATCACGGCCGACGCGCTGAGATGATCCGCCGAGCGCGGCTGGGCTGGGCCGCGGCCACGGCCGTCACCCTCGCGGCGATCCTCGTCTTGGACTACGCCACGGGAGACGTGAGTGTCTCGATCTTCTACCTGCTGCCGATCTTCGTCGCCACCTGGCGCGGGAAAACGGGCGCGGGGATCATCGCCGCGGCCGCCTCCTCCATCGCGATGTTCGTCATGGAGGACGTCGTGGAGCGCCCCGCCGGTCGTCCCATCGTCTATTGGGACGACGTCATGAAGATCGCGTTCCTGCTCGTCGTCGCCGTGCTCTCGACGAGGCTGCGGGAGGCGCTCCAGCGGGAAAGGGAGCTGCGCGCGGGCCTGGAGCTTCGCGTCCAAGAAAGGACCGCCCAGCTCGAGCTCGGCGCCAACGAGCTGCGGGCCTTCAATTACGCCGTCGCGCACCACTTGCGCTCGCCGCTGCGCGGCATCGCCAGGCTCGCGCGCCGGCACGAGGGCATCCAAGCCGCGGTCGGCCGCCTCGACGCCATCATCGAGGGGCTTCTCGACATCAGCAGCGTGCCCGTCGCCGACGTTCGCCGCGAGGAGGTCAACCTCAGCTCCATGGCCGGCGGCGTCCTCGACGAGTTGCGCAAGGCGTCGCCCGATCGCCGGGTCCGGCCCGTGATCGAGGAACGGCTCACGGCGCGGGGAGACCCGAGGCTCCTGCAGCTCGCCCTGCGCGCGCTGTTAGGCAACGCGTGGAAATTCACGAGCGGCCGCGGCGAGGGCTTCATCGAGTTCGGCGCCCGGCGCCAAGCGGAGGAGCTCGTCTATTTCGTAGGCGACAACGGAGCGGGATTCGACATGGCCTATGCCGCCAGGCTGTTCCATCCTTTCGAGCGCCTTCATTCGCCCGATCAGTACGCCGGAGTCGGCATAGGCTTGACCCTGGCGCGCCAAGCGGTCTCCCGGCACGGAGGAAGGATCTGGGCGGAGAGCCGGCCGGGCGCCGGCGCGACTTTCTTTTTTACGCTGGAGCCCGGCCCGCGGGCGACGGTCGGATCTCGAGCTACTTCGGCGACATGATGTTCGGCACTTCCTTGTTCTGCTGCTGGAACAAGGGCGCCGCCGTCGGCTCGACGTAGACCGGCTTGTCGACGAAGCCGCGGACCTCGGCCGGAACGAGCTCCGGCTGCGAGAACACGACGTGCTCGTGATTGGGCTGGGTGTCCAAGCTCGTGGCGTGGCCCTTGACCGACGCCGACGGGACCATGCGGATCGTGTCCCACGGGCAGTCCTTGGCGCAGAGCCGGCAGCCGATGCAGACGTCGTAGTTGACGAAGACGCCGAAGTTGGACGGGTCCTCGCCGAACTTGTCGATGCAGCCCGGGATCGGGCAGACTTGGATGCAGACCTCGCAGCCCGTGCAGGCGCCGAGATTGACGATCGCTTTGAGCGGCACCTTCGCGGCGCGCGTGACGAACTTCGGGCGGTCGGGGTGGTCGGGGGGCAGCGGCATCAGACGGCCTCCAAGATGGCTTGCGCGTGTCCGGCGACGGAGACTTTCCTGATCACGTCCTTGAGCCGGCCGTCCGGCCCGATCACGAAGGTCGAGCGCACGACGCCCATGAAATCCCGGCCGTAAAGGGTCTTCTTCTGCCAGACGCCGAAGAGGCGGCAGAGCGCCTTGTCCTCGTCGACGAGCAGCGGAAAGGGCAGCTTCTGCTTGCGCTTGAAGTTCTCGTGCGAGGACGCGTTGTCGGGGCTGACGCCGAGGACGACGGCGCCTTTCTTCGAGAACTTCTCATGGCGGTCGCGGAAGTCGCAGGCCTCGATCGTGCAGCCGGGGGTCTGGTCTTTCGGGTAGAAATAGAGCACGACGGTCTTGCCGCGGTAGTCCTTGAGCTTGTGGACCCTGCCGGTCTCGTCCGCGGCGGAAAAATCCGGAGCCAAGTCCCCCGCGCGCGGCTCGGCGGTCAGCGTCTTCGGCATATCGCCAGTATAACAGATGCGTCGCGGCGGCTTCAAGAACCCGCGCGGACCGCCGCCTCGATCGCCTCGATGGCGCGGCGCGCGGCGTCCGGGCGGCCGAGCGCGCGGGCCATCGCGCCGGCGGCGGCGAGGGCCGCGGGCTCGAGCAGCCGTTCCGCCTGCGTCGCCGCGTCCTCCAAAGTGTCCGCCTCGACGGCGGCGCCCCGCGAAAGGAGATAGTCGGCGTTGCGCCGCTCCTGCCCCGGGATCGGCTCGAACAAGACCATCGGCAGTCCCAAGGCCAGGCATTCGGCGATCGTGACCCCGCCGGCCTTGCCGATCAAGAGATCGGCGGCGGATTTGATGTCGCGCATCTGCTCCGGAGAGGCGTTCTCGTAGACCCAAAGCCGCCCTTCGCGGCGCAGGGCCAGCGCCTTGAGCTCCTGGGCCAGCCGCGCGTTGCTGCCGCAGACGGCCAGCACGCGCGCGCGCGGCAGGCGCTCGAGCAGCGTCTCCGCCAGGGCCGCGAGGCGCCCGAGGCCGCGGCTGCCCCCCGACAGCACGACGACGGGGGCGTCCGGCGGCAGGCCCAGGCGCGCGCGCGCCGGCAGCTTGCCGAGCGCGCTCTCGAAGACCGGGTGGATCGGGATGCCCGTCGCGACGACGCGGCCGTCGGGCAGCCGGGGATCGGGCGCGGCCGTCACGTAGAGATCGGCGGGCTCGGGCGCGAACCAGTACGTATGCATCTTGAAGTCCGTGACGACGGCGACGAGCGGCGAACGTAGCGTCCCGCGCCTCTTCTCGAGCGCGAGCGCGCCGAGCGGCGGGGCATGCGTGCAGACGACGGCGTCGGGCGCGAGGGCGGCGAGCGCGGTCCGCAGCTTCTCGCCGAAGAACAGGCGATAGGCCCAGCGCCAATACGACACGATTCGCGCCACGGGCCCGTTGTCGTAGACTCCCCGCCAAACGCCGGGAAACCGCGCGATGAGGCCGAGATAAAGCACGGCGATCAGCGGGCCGAGCCGGCGATGGAAGCTTCCCGAAACGTTGACCAGGACGCAGTCGTGCCCCGCCGCGGAAGCGGCGGCCTCCAGCGCGTGCGCCGCGCTGGCGTGGCCCGACGGCTCGAACCCGTAGACGAAGAGGATGCGCATTCGCGCTAAGCTAGCAAAATCTCCGCATTTAACCTACATCGCGGACGAATACATAGTGTGTCCGGACACACTATGTATTCGTCCGCGCACATACTATGGGCGCCCATAGTATGTACTCGCCGGCTGAGAAAAGACTGAGAAATGAGAAGGGGGGGGGGCGCGCGCCCCCCCGCGTCATGGTCCACAAGACAAAACACCGCGCGAGTCGAGATCGCGGATTAAAGGTCGTTGTCCTTCTTGAGCTCCTCGTAGCGCGCCGGCTTCTCCTTCTTGAGCTTCTCGACGAGAGAAAGGCGATGAGCCTTCCACTTGTCGGCGTTGTCGCCGAGCTTGCGCTTCTCGCCGTCGAAGGCCAGGAACTCGTAGATCTTCTTGGCGTCGGCGGGCGTCATCTGGCCGCCCTGGGCCTTGCCGCAGCCGGGCTTGTTGAGCATGCGCTTGACGTAGCGCGCCCAGACGCCGGATTCGATCTGCCAGACGCTGAGGTCGTCGTGCCCCTTCTTGAGGGCGGCGACGGCGGCGTCCTCGGCCTTGTCGCGCGCCGGGCCGGCGGCCGCCTTGAGGCCGGCGGCGGGCTCGACGAAGCGGCTGTTGAGCGGGCGCGAGGGCGTATGGCACTGCGCGCAGCGCGTGAGCAGCAGCTTGTATCCTTCCTTCTTATCCGCGGGATAATCCTTGAGCTCCTCGTCGGTGAGGTGGTCCGGGCCGAAGTCGTTGGGATACGGGTTGGCCAGGGCCTTCTCTTTCTCGAGCTCGGCGGCCGATTTTTCGGCGGAAACGCGCGCGGCGCCCAAACCCAGGGTGAGGATCGCGGCGGCGAAAACGGCGAATTTTTTCATCCTAGTCTCTCCTTTTAGAAGCCCACGTCCGGCTGCTTCTTGGCGATGCTCAGCAGATAAGTGGCGAGATCGTCGATCTCCGCGGGCTTGATCTTGTCTTTCCACGCGGGCATGTAAAGCGGCGTCATCGGGCCTTTCAGGTTCCAGCGGTTGATGGCCGTGGTCGGCACGCCGTTCGAGATCTTCTTGACGAGCTCGTCGTGCGTGTAAGTGCCGACGACGTCGACCAAGGTCGGCTCGCGGCCCTTGTCCATGTCGTTTTCCTTGTCGACCTGGCCCGGCCCGAGCGCGTTGAAGTTGCGGCGGCCCTTGGTGCCGTGCAGGCCGTGGCAGCCGGCGCAGCCGTACTTCTCGAAGACGAACTTGCCGTGCGCGGCGCCGCCGAGCTTGGGCTCGGGCGGCGCGGCTTGAGCGACGTAATAGGTGTTCGGGATCGGCTCGGAACGCATGGACATCAGCCACGTCGCGATCGACTGCGCGTCCTCGAACGAGATCTCGCGCTTTCCGGTGGCGTCGGGCTCCGTGAAGTTCGGCATGCCCGAGGGCGCGATCGGCTCCGCGTTGAACTGCGCGTGCGGATCGTTGGGCGTGACCTCCATGGGATCGTTCTCAAGGTGGCCCATGATCCAGTTCTGGATCGTCCAGTCGTCCTCGGAGAGCGGCTTGTCGTTGATCTTGACGCGCGAGAAGTTGAAGCCCGCGATGCGCTCGAGCGGCTTGTCGGCGATGTCGCCGAGGTCGACGCTGATGATGCCGCCGACGCCGCGGATCGAGTGGCAGCCCTGGCAGCCGTGCGCGTAGAAGAGCTGCTTGCCCTTGGCCGCGACCTCCGCGCCCGGGAGCTTCTCGAAGTTCTGATGGCAGCGCGCGCAGGACGCCTGCACCATGTTTCCTTCCAGCAGCGGCGCCTCCCAGTTGCGCACCTTGCCGTGGGCGCCGGCGACGGTCGTCGCCAGCCCCTGGCCCTGGTGGCAGATCGTGCAGCCGTACTTCTCGAAGGGATGGTTCTTGGCGAGAAGATCGATCTTCGGGTGCGCCTTGAACGGGTTCTTCGTGAAGTCGTTCTTGAGCGTGGGGTTGGTGTAAGAGTCCATGCCCACGTGGCAGGTCGTGCAGCGGTCGTAGCGGCCGAGATCCTTGTTGATGACCTGCTTGATCTCGAGCGGGTTGTCCCGCATCTGGGCCGCTTCCTTGTGCTTGCCGGCCTTTTCCAGCTCGTCGGCCGCCATCTTGTAGTACTGCTTCTGGTAGGTCTTCCACTCGGGCGTGTAGTCCGCGTAGAACGCCCACGCGAAAACGACCAGCATCGCGAGGTTGAGGCCGTAGAACAAGGATCGATAGCTCATGGCGTTAGACGTTCAAGCTGATCGTCGGGATCGTCAGCACGTACTTGATGTTGAAGGCCAGCCGCGCGCCCATCTTAAGAAGGACGCCGACCGTGCTGATGACGAGGACCATCGTGACGAGGTAGCGCGCCCAGTCGAGCGTGCGGATGTGCCGCTGCGGCAGCACGAAGCCGAACTCGAAGGCCAGCCAGCTGAAGAACACGAGGAACATGCTGTTGGTCAGCGGCACGTGCAGCCCGACCTTGAACAGCGCCATCGAGAGCGCGCCGAGCCCCAAGAAGCCCAGGTTGAGCTTGAGCCCGCTCAACTCCTTTTGGATCAGCTTCGGCAGCACGAGCCACGCGGCGAAGCCACCGCCCATGACCGGGATGCCCAGCCACAGCGGATAGGCCGAGAGGTTCGGCGTCTGGAAGAGCTTCCAGGTCGGGTTCGGCCCGAAGAGGTTCCAGGTGAGCGGCGGCGCCGCTTTGGGCATCAGCCAAGACTCCCATGGCCAATACCAGAAGAAGTTCGGGCCGCGGAACCAATAGCCGATCGCGATCAGCACGAACCACATCACGATGCCGAGCATGAAGAGGGCGTTGGCGAACGGCCGCTCCTTCCAATCGTACGTCCCGATCCCTTTAGGCGAAGGATCGATGTACGGGATCGCCATGAGGCCGACGATGATGAGGTTCGGCAGCAGCACGCCGGCGATCCACGGATCGAAGTAGACGAGCAGCTCTTGCAGGCCGACGAAGTACCACGGCGCCTTCGACGGGTTCGGCGTCACGTTCGGGTTGGCGATGACTTCCAGCGGAGCGTTCATGCCGAAGCTCCAGATCAGCATGAAGAGCATGCAGGCCGCGGCCGCGATGTACTCGCGCTTGACGAGGTGGGGCCAGACCTCGACCTTTTCTTCATTGGATTCGTACGGCGCCGCCGAGAAGCTGTCCTTGCGCACGCGCCAGAAATGCAGGATCAGCAGCACGCCGACGACGAGCGGCACGGCCACGCAGTGCATGACGTAGAAGCGCAACAGCGTGTTCTCGCCGACCATCGTGCCGCCGAGCAGCACGAAGCGCACGTCGTTGTTGATGTGCATGCCCATGGCGGCGCCGAAAGGTCCCTCGTTTCCAAGAAACGGAGTAGCCCCGGCCATGTTCGTGCCGACGGTGACGGCCCAGATCGCGAGCTGGTCCCACGGCAGCAGGTAGCCCGTGAAGGACAAGAAGAGCGTCAGCGTCAGCAAGAGCACGCCCACGCCCCAGTTGAACTCGCGGGGCTTCTTGTAGCCGGCGGTCAAGAACACCCGCACCATGTGCGCGATGACCATGACGACCATGGCCTGCGCCGCCCAGCGGTGCATGTTGCGCATCAGCTTGCCGAGCGTGATCGCGAACTCGAGGTCCTTGATGTCGCGGTAGGCGAGGTCGATGGTCGGGCGGTAGTAGAACATCAGCAGAACGCCCGTGACCGTCAGCAGCATGAACAAAGCGAAGGAAAGGCCGCCCAAGCCCCACGAGTACGTCCACTCGAGCGCTCTCTTGCGCACGCGCACCGGGTGCAGGTGCAGCCAGACGTTGCCGATGATGTGCGCGGCGCGGTCGCGCGGGGTATCTTTCCAGACGCCGCCGCGGAACACCGACCGCCAGATCTGCGAGTCGATGACTTCTTTCTTGACCTCTTCTATCGTGGGGAGCTTGGGCATGGGCGGAGATCCTTAGGAATAGGCGACGAAGAACGGGGCGAGCTGGCGCTTGCCGGGAAGGTCCTCGAGGATGGCCTTGTCGATGACGAGCTCGCCCTGCGAGTTGATGTCGATCTTCGTGCGCCAGAGCGGCCGCGGCGCCGGGCCGGCGATGACGTCGCCTTCGACGGTGTAGTTCGAGCCGTGGCACGGGCACTTGAAGCGCTGCTGGTCGCCGAACCAGTTCGGCGTGCAGCCGAGGTGCGTGCAGCGCGCCCACAGCGCGTAGAAGCCTTTCTCGGTGCGGATGATCCAGACGCGCTGCTCGTTCTGGAACTTGGTCGAGACCCCGACGTCGAAGTTCTTCGCCGGCCCCGCGTTGAAGCGCTGGGACGGCTCGTAGATCACGTTCGGGAAGAAGAAGCGCGCCGTGGCCGCCGCGCTCGCGGCGAAAAAGCCCGCGAGCATGCCCCAGCCCAGCCAAAGAAAATCGCCGCGCGTCATGTCAGCCTTGGGTGCGGCGGCCGCGGGGGCGGGCTTTGGCGCCGGAGCCGCGGGCGAAGGGGTCGGATCGGTCATCGGTGTGTCACGAAGATATCAATTGATGTTATTTTGTGTCAAATTCGTCGTCGGAGCGCCTCAATTGGCCGAGATGCCGATCACGCCGCAAGCGATGCGCCCGCCCGCGTTGCCGACCGGCTGGCCGAAGTCGTCCGCCTTCTCGTGGACGACCACGGCGCGGCCCGCGACGTCGTACTTGCCGCCGGTCACGGTCTCGTGCGGGAGCACGGCCTCGAGCGTCGCCGTCCCGTCGCCGCCGACCGTGATGTTGCCGAGGTCGCCGGCGTGCGCCTTCTTCATCCCGACCTTGGTCACGAGGCCGTGCGGCGAGTTCATCGGGTTGAAGTGGCCGCCCGCGGCCTTGCCGGCCTCGGAGCAGGCGCCGAACTCGTGAATGTGAAAGCCGTGCTCTCCCGGAGGCAGCCCGGCGAGCTTGGCGACGACCTTGAGCCCTTTCTTGGTGTCCTCGAAGGTGACGGTGCCTGAGATCGGCGAGTTGTCGGCCGTTCCTTTAATAGAGGCGACGGCGGTGGCGGCGCGGGCGGCCAGAGGGATCAAGACGAGCAGCGCGGCGAGAGTCAGGATCTTCATGCGTTCTCCTTATATATAGAAAAAACTAATCCGGGATAAATTTCGACTTACCCCGGGGTAAGTCGAGAGGCGCGTAGATTCTAGTCATTTGCGGCGCGCGCTGTCACGCGCGGTTTTCGCGGCCTCGGCCTCGATCCAGCCCGCGATGCGGGGATCGGGGCAGATCGTCTCCCCGCTCCACGCGTAGTCGAGGCCCGTCAGCGCCTGGATCACGTGATCCTCGATGCCGCCGCGCGCGATGAGCACAGGAACGACGAGCAGGCGATGCTTCCGGGCGATCTCCTCCGAGACCTTCTTGCGGAGCTCTTCGATCGCCTTGTCTTTGACGTCGGGCACGGAGTCGTCGCGCAGCGTCCCGACGAGCGCTCCGGCGAACCCCCCCTTCGACCGCAAGCGCTGGGCGAGCCGTCCGAGAGTCGCAAGCCAGATGTCGTTGGCCTTGTCGTCGACCGGGCCGTGGGCGACGAGCACGACGGCCTCGCTGCGCGGGTCCTTGCTCAGCGCCTTGGCGCGCGCGAGCAGGATCTCCGCCAGCGTCTTGCTGTCGTCCAAGGCCGGCGCCATCGAAAGCGGGACGCGGTGCTTGACGCGCTGCGTCGAGAACATGCGGTGGTGCCCCTCCATCTTCATCATGCGCGCGTGCTCCTCGGGCGGCAGGTTGGCGAGGGCGTCGCGCAGCGTCTGCGACGGGTCCTTGCGCAAGCCGAGCAGGAAGCGGGTCTGATCGAGGACCTCGGAGGCCGAGTTGACGAAGAGCGGCACGGCGACGATGCGCTGAACGCCGCGCGCCTCGAGCCGGTCGATCGCGCCCTGGATCGCCTCGTCGTCGGCCATGCCGAGCGCGGCCTCCGCGGGCACTTTCGCGTCGACCGTCTTTCGGATCGCCTCGACGTCGGCGTTCCATTGCGGCGCGCCGCCGTGCGCGAGAAGCAGGACGCCGTAGAGGACCGCGCCTTTCACGCCTCGGCTCTCCCCGCCGCCGGCGCGTGCTTGAGGCTGACCTCGCGGCCGGCCGCGACCGACGCGGCCCAAGCGCAGAGCTCCTCGGCCTTCGAAAGCGCCAACGCGCGGGCCTTGGCGATCTCGTCGCCGCGGTTCTTGACGTTCTCGGCGACGATGCGCTCGAGGTCGGCGAGGCGATAGACGTAAACGTGCTCGAGCTCGTGCGCGCCTTCCTCGACGTCTTGCGGCATGGCGATGTCGATGACGAAAAGCGAGCGCCCCGACCGTTCCTCCACCGCTTTCTTGAGCATGGGAAGCGTCACGACGGCCGTCGGCGCGCCCGTCGAGCAGACCACGATGTCGGCTTGAGCCAGATGGGTCTCGAACTTCTCCCACGGCACCGCCTCGGCCTTGAGCTGGCCGGCCAGGCCCGCCGCGCGCTCCCAGGTCCGGTTGGCGATCGACAGGCGCGCGACTTTCTTGCTTTGCAGATGCTTGGCGGCGAGCTCCGCCATCTGGCCGGCTCCCAGGATCAGGACCTCACTTCCAGAAAGGGATCCGAATATGGTTTCAGCCAGCTGCACCGCGACCGACGCGACGGAAGTCTGGCCGACGGCGATCGCCGTGTCGTTGCGCACTTTCTTGCCGACGTAGAGCGCGCGCTGAAAAAGGACGTTGGTCTGCTTGCCGGTCATGCGCGCGGCTTTGGCCGCCTCGTAGGCGGCCTTGACCTGGCCGAGGATCTCGGTCTCGCCGACGACGAGGGAGTCGAGGCCCGCCGCGACCTCGAAGAGATGCGCGACGGCCGCGGGCCCTTGCTTGAGATAAGCGTGCGCAGAGAGCGCCGCGCCCGTCGCGCGCTCGAGGAAGGCGAGCGCCCATTGCGGGCTTCGCGGCTTCCCCCCGTCGCCGCCGAGATAGAGCTCGAAGCGATTGCAAGTCGAGAGGATGACGGCCTCTTGGAGGCCTTCGTCGCGCAGCTGCGTGAAGAGCTTCTCCGTCGGCACGAGCGCGAGAACCTCGCGCACGCCGACGGGCGCGTTCTTGTGGCTGACGCCGACCAACGACAGATTCATCTCAACCGCGGCCCGAGAGATACCCGTGCAGCTCGGAGAGATAGTTCACTCCGAGGAACGTGAAGATGACGGACGCGAATCCGAGCATGGACACGTAAACTGCCTTGCGCCCGCGCAGGTTCTTGACGAAGCGCATGTGCAGATAGCCGGCGTAAATCAACGCGGTGATCAGCGCCCACGTCTCCTTAGCGTCCCAGCCCCAGAAGCGGCCCCAGGCGTTGTAGGCCCAGATGCCGCCCATGATGATGCCGACGGTCAGCACCGGAAAGCCGAACACGATGATCTTGTAGTTGAGCGTGTCCAGCTCCTCGATCGACGGCAGGCGGTAGCAGAGCTCCGACGGCTTGCGCGACTTGATCTGGTGCTCCTGGATCAGGAGCGCGCAGCCCACGCCGAACGCGTTGCCGAACGCGGCGTAGGCCGTCATCAGCACCATCGGGTGGATATTGATCCAGTAGCTCTGCAGCGCGGGCGACAGGCCCGAGACCTCGGGATCGGCGAAGACCACGGCCGAAACGGCCCCGATCGTCGCCCAAGGCAGCACGAACCCGCCGAGGATGCCGAGGCGGTGGCGCCCCTCCACGATGAAGAACACGCCCGCGATCGCCAACGACAAGTACGACAGCGCGCCGAAGAACGAGTTGATCGGGAAGAAATACCGGTTCTCCGGGATCTGCCAGAACGCGTGGATCCGGAAGCCGAAGCAGGCGAGATGGAAAACGATGCCGACGCCCATGAGGCGCAGCATCCAGAGGCTCCACTTCTCGTCTTTCGAGAAAAGATAAACGACGGAGAGCGCGGTCGCCGCGAGGTAAAAGAGCGACGTGACGCCCAGGGTGATGACCTGGGGATCGGTCCAAAGTATATGGTACGAGTTCATTTTTGCGAGACCTCCGCCAGGGGATTCCTGGTCACCTTGAAATCTTCGTCCTCCGCTTTCAGGGGACGCCGCAACGACTCCATCAGGCTTTCGAACTCGCGTGAGAATTCGCTCTCTCCGCGCGAGCTCCAGCCGCCGACGGACACGCGGCTGCCGTCGCCCTCGGGCTCGACGACGAGCCAGAGGCGGCGGCGGTGCAGATAAAACAGGGCGATCATCCCGACGAGCCACATGATCGCGCCTACGAGGACGAGCTTGAAGCCGGGATCGTAGGCGACTTGGATGCCGGAAAAGAGGACCGGGTCGATCGCGGCGATCTGGAACGGCGGCTTGCCCGCCTGAGACAAGTTCCCGTCGGCGTCCTCGGCGAAGCTCACGTCCGGCTCGTTTTGCAGCAGCCAGACCGGCGCGGTCTTGTGCGGGCCGACGGAAAACGAAAGCTTGATCGCGGGATTCTTGAGGTCGAGCGAGGCCGTGTCCGCCTGGCCTTGGTTGATCGTGAAGTTCGGCATCATGACGTCAGCCTGGACTTTAAAAGGCGTGCCGGCGATGGGCTCGGGCGTGCGCATCGGCATCTTCACGAGCTGCTTGCCGACCTTGAGCGTCACGCTGCGGAACATC
>CAZRIP010000028.1:0-32992 GCA_964600165.1 uncultured Elusimicrobia bacterium
CGCCGGCGTCGGCGGCATCTGGAAGGACCTGACCAACAACGTCAACTCGATGGCGGCGAACCTGACAGACCAGGTCCGCAACGTCGCCGAGGTCACCAAGGCCGTCGCCAAAGGCGACCTTTCCAAGAAGATCACCGTCAACGTCCGCGGCGAGATGCTCGAGCTCAAGAACACGATCAACATCATGACCGACCAGTTGAACGCGTTCGCCTCCGAGGTCACGCGCGTCGCGCGCGAGGTCGGCACGGACGGCAAGCTCGGCGGCCAGGCCGATGTCGCCGGCGTCGGCGGCATCTGGAAGGACCTGACCAACAACGTCAACTCGATGGCGCTCAACCTCACGCTGCAGGTGCGCAACATCGCCGAGGTGACGACGGCCGTCGCCACGGGCGACCTCTCGAAGAAGATCACCGTCGACGTGCGCGGCGAGATCCTGGCGCTCAAGAACACGATCAACACGATGGTCGACCAGCTCTCGTCTTTCGCTTCCGAAGTTTCGCGCGTCGCGCGCGAGGTCGGCACCGACGGCAAGCTCGGCGGCCAGGCGCAGGTCAAGGGCGTGGCCGGCGTCTGGGAGGACCTGACCAACAACGTCAACTTCATGGCGTCGAACCTGACCAACCAGGTCCGCAACATCGCGGAAGTGACGACGGCCGTGGCCAACGGCGACCTCTCCAAGAAGATCACCGTCGACGTCAAGGGCGAGATCCTGGCCCTCAAAAACACGATCAACACGATGGTCGACCAGCTCAACAGCTTCGCGAGCGAGGTCACGCGCGTCGCGCGCGAGGTCGGCACCGAGGGCAAGCTCGGCGGCCAGTCCGAAGTCAAGGGCGTGGCCGGCGTCTGGAAGGACCTCACCGACAACGTCAACGTCATGGCGTCGAACCTGACGAGCCAAGTCCGCCGCATCGCGAAAGTCGTGACCGCCGTCGCCAAGGGCGACTTGAAGCAGAAGCTCGCGCTCGAGGCCCGCGGCGAGATCGCCGCGTTGGCCGATACGATCAACGACATGATCGACACGCTCGCGCTCTTCGCCGATCAGGTCACGTCGGTGGCGCGCGAGGTCGGCGTCGAAGGGGAGCTGGGCGGCCAGGCCCGCGTCCCGGGCGCCACAGGCATCTGGCGCGACCTGACCGACAACGTCAACCAGCTCGCCGACAATCTGACGACGCAGGTCCGCGCGATCGCGGACGTGTCGACCGCCGTCACGAAGGGAGACCTCACGCAGTCCATCGCCGTCGAGGCGAAAGGGGAGGTCGCCGCCCTCAAGGACAACATCAACGAGATGATCCGCAACTTGAGGGAGACCACGCACAAGAACGCGGACCAGGACTGGCTCAAGACGAACCTCGCCCGCTTCTCGCGCATGCTGCAGGGCCAGCGCGACCTCGACGCCGTCTCGCGCCTCGTGCTGGCCGAGGTGGCCCCGCTGGTCAACTCTTTGCAGGGCGCCTTTTACGTCTTAGAAGAGGCCGATACGGAAGCGACGCTCAAGCTCGCCGCCTCGTACGCCGGCAAGGGCCGGCTCAAGCTGCAGGAGCGCCTCGCCCTCGGAGAAGGGGTCGTCGGCCAGTGCGCCGTCGAGAAGCAGCGCATCCTCGTCGAGGCCCCCGCCGACTACGTCAAGATCCGCTCGAGCCTCGGCCAAGCCGCGCCGCTTTCCGTCTGCATCCTGCCCGTGCTCTTCGAGGGCCAGACCAAGGCCGTGCTGGAGCTGGCGAGCTTCAGCCGCTTCTCGCCGATCCATCTCTCCTTCCTGGAGCAGCTGACGGAGTCCATCGGCGTCGTGCTCAACAACATCGCCGCGACGATGCGCACCGAGGCGCTGCTCAAGCAGTCGCAGTCGCTGGCGCAAGAGCTGCAGCAGACCAACGCGCAGTTGGAGGAGAAAGCCACCCTTCTCTCAGAACAGAAGAAAGAGGTCGAGGCCAAGAACCGCGAGATCGAAGTCGCTCGGCAGTCTCTAGAAGAAAAGGCCGAGCAGCTCGCGCTGACGTCCAAGTACAAGTCCCAGTTCCTCGCGAACATGTCGCACGAGCTGCGCACCCCGCTCAACTCGCTGCTGATCCTGGCGCGCACGCTCGCCGACAACATCGAGAAGAACCTCTCCGACAAGCAAGTCGAGTTCGCGAAGACGATCTACGCCTCGGGCAACGACCTGCTTTCGCTCATCAACGACATCTTGGACCTCTCGAAGATCGAGTCCGGCACGATCTCGATCGACATCGGCGAGGTCGGCTTCAAGGACCTGCGCGACTACGTCGAGCGCGGCTTCCGCCAGGTCGCCGAGCAAAAAGGTCTCAACTTCTCCGTCGAGCTCGACACGGACCTGCCCGACGCGCTCTACACCGACAACAAGCGGCTCCAGCAGGTCCTGCGCAACCTGGTCTCCAACGCCCTCAAGTTCACCGACAAGGGCGGCGTCGCGCTCAAGGTGGCCCGCGTCAAGTCCGGCTGGTCGCAGGAGAGCGAGACGCTCTGCGCCGCCGATTGCGTGCTCTCCTTCTCCGTCAGCGACACCGGCATCGGCATCCCGGCCGAGAAGCACAAGATCATCTTCGAGGCCTTCCAGCAGGTCGACATGACGACGAGCCGCAAATACGGCGGCACCGGCCTGGGCCTGTCGATCTCGCGCGAGATCGCCGACATGCTCGGCGGCGAGATCCGCGTCGACAGCCTCGTCAGCAAGGGCTCCACTTTCACGCTCTACCTGCCGCTGCGCTACGTCCCGCAGAAGACGCGGCAAGCCGAGCCCGCGCACAAGACGTTCGGCCCGCGCGCGGCCTTGCGCCAGGCCTCCACGGCGCCGGCGTCGAGGGAAGCGCGGGAGGCCAACAACCCGCCGGAGGAGCTGGTCGCCGCGGAGGTGCCCGACGACCGCACGGCGCTTCAGGCGGGCGATCTCGTGCTGCTGATCATCGAGGACGACGTGCCGACCGCCAAGATCATGCTCGACATGGCGCGCGACGAAGGCTTCAAGGCCCTCGTCGCCACGGCGGGCACGGCCGGACTGGCGCTGGCGCGGCAGTTCAAGCCGAGCGCGATCACCCTCGACCTGCGGCTGCAGGACGTCGACGGCTGGGCGATCTTCGACCGCCTCAAGCACGACCCGCAGACGCGGCACATCCCGGTCCAGATCATGTCGGCCGACGAGCACCGCGAGCGCGGCCTCGGCCAAGGAGCGTTCTCCTACGACGTCAAGCCCATCCCGCGGGACAACCTCAAGGACGTCCTTCAGAAGGTCAAGGCCTTCGCGCTGAGGCAGGGCCGCTCCGTGCTCGTCGTCGGCGGCGACGAGGACCAGCGGCGCTCGATCTCGCGGCTCGTCAACGGCGAGGGGATCGCGGTCAAGACCGTCGCCAGCGGCGCCGAGGCGCTCGACGAGCTCTCCCGCTCCAGCTACGATTGCGTCGTGGCGGGCTTCAAGCTCGAGGACATGACCGCGGCGCAGCTCGTCGAGAAGGCGCGCCGCGACCTCAACCTCGCCGATCTGCCGGTCATCGTCCACGCCTCGAAGCCCCTTTCCTCGAAGGACGAGTCGCGCCTGCGCCGGCTCGCGCAGGCCGTCCTCGTCGAGGACGACCGCTTCGCCGAAAAGCTCCTCGACCGCACGACGCTCTTCGCGCACCAAGCGCCGGCGCGCCTGTCCGAGGAGCAGCGCAAGATGCTCGATTCCGCGCGCCGGACCGACGAGCTCCTGGCCGGCAAGAAGGTCCTCGTCGTCGACGACGACCTGCGCAACATCTTCGCGCTGACCAGCATCCTCGAGCGCTATCAGATGCGCGTGATCTACGCCGAGACCGGCAAGCAGGCCCTCGAGATCCTCCAAAAAGAAAAGGGGATCGACATCGTCTTGATGGACATCATGATGCCCGACATGGACGGCTATCAGACGACGCGCGAGATCCGGCGCATGGAGCAGTTCGCCCATCTGCCGATCATCGCGCTGACGGCCAAGGCGATGCGCGAGGACCGGATGAAGTGCATCGACGCCGGGGCCACCGACTACATCCCGAAACCCGTCGAGATCGACCAGCTGCTCTCCGTACTGCGGGTATGGCTGTACAGGTAAAAAAGAAGGATTTTTCTTTAGAATTGGTTGCACCGACGCCTACCGGCGTCGGCACCACGAGTTCCGCTCGCGCGGCCATCCTTCTCGTGGACGACCACACCGAGAACCTCCTCGCGCTGGAAGCCGTGCTCAAGCCGCTCGGCCATGAGATCGTCTCCGCGGCGTCGGGCAAGGACGCGCTGCGCCACGTCCTCGAGCGCGACTTCGCGGTGATCCTGATGGACGTCTCGATGCCGGAGCTCGACGGCTTCGAGACGGCGACGCTGATCCGCGACCGCGACCGCTCCCGGCACACGCCGATCATCTTCCTGACCGCTATCAGCAAGAGCGAGCAGTTCGTCGCCAAGGGCTACACGACGGGCGCCGTCGACTACATCTTCAAGCCGTTCGTCCCCGAGATCCTCTGCGCGAAGGTGTCGATCTTCGTCGATCTTTTCAACAAGACCGAGCAGCTGCGCCATCAGGCGCGCCGGCTAGAGGAGATCAACCGGGAGCTGGAGCGCTCGAACGCCGAGCTGCAGCAGTTCGCGTACGTCGCCTCGCACGATCTCAAGGAGCCGCTGCGCAAGATCGCCAGCTTCTCCGATCTGCTGGAGTCTCGGCTCAAGGACGGCCTCGACGCGCGAGGGAAGGAGTACCTGCACTTCATCGTCGACGGCGTCGACCGCATGCAATCGCTCATCGACGACCTGCTCGAATACTCGCGCGTGGGCCGCGGCGAGCGCCCGCTCCAGCGCGTCGAGCTCGAGCACGTCGCGGAGCGCGCCGCCGCCGATCTGTCGGTCGCGATCCGCGAGTCGGGCGCCTCGGTCACGTGGGGGAAGCTTCCGGCTGTCGTCGGCGACGCCCAGGAGCTGGGCCAGCTCCTCCTCAACCTCATCGGCAACGCGCTCAAGTTCCACAGCGGCCCGCCGCGCGTGCGCATCGAGGGGGAAACCCGCGCGCGCGACGTCGTGATCTCCGTGCGCGACGAGGGGATCGGGATCGATCCCGCTTACCACGACCGGATCTTCTCGCTTTTCAAGCGCCTGCACAGCCGCGACAAGTACCCTGGGACCGGCATCGGCCTGGCGATCTGCAAGAAGGTCGTCGAGCACCACGGCGGCAAGATATGGGTCGAGTCGGAGCCCGGCAAGGGCGCGACGTTCTTCTTCACGATCGCGGCGCCGGAGTGACGGCGAAAGCGGCGGCGATCCGCATCCTGCTCGTCGACGACGACGAGGGGGACGTCCTGCTGATGCGCGAGGGGCTCAAGGCCGTCGAATCCCCGCACGCCCTCGAGCTCGCCTGGGACGGGGACGAGGCTCTCGTCCGGCTGCGGAAAAAGCCGACGCCCGACCTGATCATCCTCGACCTCAACCTGCCTAAGAGAAACGGCCGGGAGGTCTTCGCCCAGGTCAAGGCCGATCCGGCGCTCGCGGGCATACCGCTCGTGGTCCTGACGACGTCGACTTCGGATCAGGACCTGCTCAAAGGACACGACGCGCGCCGCTGCGCCTACCTCACGAAGCCGATGCGCCTCCAAGGCTACGTCGCCCTGGCCCGGCGGATCGAGCGCTTCTGGCTCGAAGCCGGAGCCAAGACCGCCTAGTTGTCGTCGGTCGGCGCGCCGCCCGACGCGGCTCCCGAGCCCGAAGCCGCGCCGCCGTCCGAGGCCGGCGCGGACGCTTGATCATGCTCGATGCGCGAGCGGCGCCTCTTCTGGGCTTTGGGCTTCTTGGCGATCGCGGGCTTGCGCGCCTTGGGCGCGGGTTGAGCCTCCGCGCTCGCGGGCGTCGCGACCTGGGCGTTCATCGGCAGCGCCTGCGCGAGAAGGCTCTCCGACTTCCAGCGATTCTCGATCTCGTCGTCGAACCAGGTCTTGGCGTCGGAAAGCTGGTCCTTGTCGAACCTCAAGCGCTCCTTGTCCTGGCGCTCGTCGAACTCCTTGAGCCGCGCCGGGCGCTCGTCGGGGCTCACGGACTTGAGATAGAGATAGAACGCCTTGCGCTCCTCGGAGGAGTGCCGCTCGAAGTCGAAGCGCCTCTTCGCGACGAGGGTATGATAAGCCTGGCGCCGGTCGGCGTCGGCCTTGATCGCGCCGACGCGCGCGGCGAACCGCGCGTCCATCATCGAGCGCTCGCGATCGAGCGCGTCGTCCTGGACCTCGGACGGCGCTTCCTTGGCCGAGACGATCTTCTTGTCGGACTTTTTCTCGGCCGGCGCCGAGCTTCCCGTCGGCTCGGCCGGGCCCTGGGCCAAAGCGAGCGCGGAAAACGCGCAGAGCGCGAGCGCCGCCGGAACTAAACGCTTGAGCATAACGATCCTCCTCGAAAATGGATTCTCCGACGAGGAAGTATTGAGGAGATACCGGTTCTTGTCAATACCCCGGTTACTTCGCGGCCGCGGCTTTGAACGACGCGCCGTTCTTTCCGAGCTCGCCGGCGAAGGCGATCGCGAGCTTGGCGAAGTTGACGGAATGCCGGGCGTCGCCGCCGGAGTTGGCCAGCGTGTCGTTCTCGGTGTGAATATGGCTGTCCATGCCCTCCATCGTGGACTCGAAGGCGCAGGAGGCGGGGAAGCCGGCCCGGTTCCACGAGGCGTGATCCGAGCAGCCGTAGCCGCACTCGATCGTGCCCCACTTGATCTTGAGGTACTCGTCGGCCAGCCTTTCGAGAAACGCCGTCAAGTCGTTGTCGACGTTGTCGGTCAGGAAGTACATGTCGTTGTCGGCGCCCTTGAAGTTCGTCATGTCGAACTGGATGACGCCGACGACTTTCTTGCCCGCGTAGCCTTCGACGATGTCCTGCGACCCGCGCAGGCCCTCTTCCTCCGCGGCGTAGCCCATGAATTCGACGGTGCGCCGGGGCCTGAAGCCCGCCTGGCCGAGGACCTTGAGCGCCTCGGTGAGCGTCGCGATGCCCGACGCGTTGTCGTCGGCGCCCGGCGCGCGGGCCTCGGAGCCGCCGTCCAGGTTGATGGAGTCCTCATGCCCGCCCAAGACGACGACCTCGTCCTTGAGATCGGTGCCCGGGATCGTCAGCACGACCGAGGGCTGCTTCCAGCCGGAGTGCGAGACGAGCGCGACCGACGCCCCGGGAAAACTCTTGCCGAGCTCGCCCCAGCGCGAGGCGATCCAACGCGCGGCCTCGACGCCCGTGTCGGCCTCGTAATAGCGGTTGTTGTACGCGGCCAACGTCTCGATCGTCGAGCGAAGGGAGCTTTCCTGGACGCGCGAAAGGATCGGGCGCAGCCAGGCTTGCTGGTCGATCGTGTATTCGACCGCCTTGGCGGCGGCCGGAGCCGGCGCGAGGGCGGCCTCGGCTTTCGACCGCGTGTCGGACGCGAAGAAGCCGCCGCAGCGGTTGAACTGCTCGTGCATGACGCGCGAGATCGCCGGCAGGTCGTCCTTGGACATCCGGAAGACGGCGGCGCCGCCTCCGCTGGCGACCGGATCGTAAAGAGGCACGCCCGCCTTGCGCAGCGCGGGCAAGTCGGCCGTCGAGAAAGCGCCCCACAGTCCGCCGACCTCGGGCGTCTCGTTGCGTCCCGCGGCGACGGACGGCGTCGCGCGAGCCCGCGTCTTCGCCTCCTTGACCAGCTGGTCCGCGGAGGGAAGTCCGCCCTCGCCCCTGGCGGCCGAAGCCGCCAGGGGGAGGACGATTCCTAATAAGACCGCGAGCTTAGCGGCCACCGCTCAAGGCCGAGCGCAAGGATTTGAGCTGCGCCTCGACCGTCTTGACGTTGATCTGCTTCGGGGACGCGACGGCGACCTGATCTTTCGTCAGGCCCTCGACGTCCTTATACCAGCACTGCGGGCGATAGCCGACCTTCGCGCCTTCCGCCTGGTTGCAGGCTCCGGGCCGCGCGGTCGTGCGCGAGAAATCCTCGGTCTCGCTCTTCGTGCACTGGCCGCCGCCGAAGTAAGTGTCCAGCCGGCACTGAGCCGCCGGGTGGTCGTCGTTGGTCTGCGCGACCACGCTCGTGTCCGGCGTGGTGTACGCCGGAGTGCCCGTGCCGCCGAGCTCGCCGAGGAGATCCGCCAGCTCGTAGCCGGCCTCGGCCGCGACGTAGCACTTCTTCTGGCCGTCGGCGTTGCCGTCCCAGGCCTTGTCGCAGGCGGCCTTGGCGAAGGCGTCGAGGTTGTCGACCGCCTTCGTGCCCAAGGTCTTGCGCAGGCACTTGGTCACGCCGAAGTAATCGGCCTCGCCCTCGTTGGCGGCCCAGTCGGTGCCGCCGTAGAGCGGCTGGCCGCCCAGGTGATGGCCCATCTCGTGGCAGGCCACGAGCATCATGCCGTTGTAGTTGACGGCGCGATGGCGGGCGAGACCGCCGTACATATTGAGGATCCAGGTGGTGCCCTGCTGCTCCGCGGACGCGTTGACGGTCTCGTCCTCCCAGAGCCGGTTGATCTGCAGCGTGCCCCCGTGGGCCGCGACGATCGGCCCGTAGACCTCTTGGATGCGGTCCATGACCTTGTTGAAGGTCACCTCGTCGATGCCCAACGCGCGGACGTCACCGACGGGAATCTTCATGTTGTTCTTCGGCAAAAACCCGTCACACAAGACCTTCTTCGCGGGACGGCGGGGGGCGAGCGTTGCGGCGACGGCGACGACGAGCACGGCGATCACGGCCAGGGACTTCAAGCGATGTTCCATTTCCACCTCCTAGACCGCGAGTATAGCCGTTGGGCCCAGTCCGCATAGGGTCGGTAGGCCTATGTGAAATTAGGCCGTTAGGCCTAGACGCGTGCCAGGCATTTAGATGTGCGCGACGGCCCTTGACGCCGCAAGCCGATAAGGCTAAATTCTTCGTGATGATCGTCCTCGCGCTCGCCGCCGCGCTTCACGTCGACTTCCAGAAGAAGGCCGACGCGCCGGGCCGCGAGAGGGTCGAGGCGTTCAGCGAGGCGATGCTCGGGACGCCCTACAAGCTCGGCCCTCTCGGGGAAGGACCGGACGGCGAGTTCGACAGCGACCCGCTCGCCGATTTCACGCGCGTCGATTGCATGACTTTCGTCGAGGAGGTCTTGGCCCTCTCGCGCGCGAAGGACCAAGCCGGGATGATGGACCAGCTGCGCCGCATTCGCTACAAGGACGGCGTGATCGAATATGCGCGCCGCAACCACTTCACGGACCTCGATTGGCTGCCGAACAACGTCGCCGCGGGCTATCTCACGGACATCACCCGCGCCGTCGCCGGCGCCGACGCCGCCGTCGCCACCAAGCGGATCTCCAAGCGAGCCTGGTACGCGAAAAAGGACGCCTCGACTTTGAAAGGCCCGCGCTTTGCCCGCATGAGCCCGACCGAGAAGGACGCCTTGGTCGCCGAGCTGCGCGCGCTCGGCGCGGGCATGCCCGACGCGACGGCCTCGCTCGCCTACGTCCCGATCGCCGCTTTAGCCGAGCACGTCTCCGAGATCCCCTCGGGAACGATCGTCTCGCTCGTGCGCGCCGACGACGGCGACAAGCACGAGACCTTGGTCTCCCACATGGGCTTCATCATCCAGGCGAAGGGGAAGGCCTATTTCCGCGAGGCTTCCTCTGATAAGGGCCAAGTCGTCGACCTCCCTCTGCTCGAGTACCTGAAGATCTACGAGCGCTCGTCTTGGCCGCTGCTCGGCCTCAATCTCGCCTCGCCCAACGAGCCGTAGCCATCGGGCGGCTCGATATCTGAACTAGATATGACTGGCGTCTTGCCCCAGGCGGCGTATCCTATCCCTAACGGCCATGGGACAAGGCGCGCTGCTGATCACCGACGACGACCCGGACCTGCTCGCGGTCCTGAAGGGCCGCTTCGAGGGGCGCGGCTACGAGGTCCATACCGCGTCGGACGGCAACGAGGCCTTCGCGCAGTTAGAGCTGAGGCGTCCCGCCCTCGTGCTGCTCGATATCCACATGCCGCGGCTCGACGGACTCGTCGTCCTGCGCGAGATCAAGGAACGCTACCCCGACGTCTGCGTGATCGCCATCAGCGGCGATCCCAACGAGAAGGTCGCGCGCTTGATGCTCGCTGAAGGGGCCAGCGACTTCATCCTCAAGCCCATCGACATGCGCGCCCTCGAGAACAGCGTCGAGGTCAACCTGCTCGTCAGCGCGGCCGCGGAATCAGAGCTTCGCAGGCCCTAAGGCTGCGCTCCCCGGCTCCGCAGCATCCCCTCGATCTGGCGCAGCTTCTGTACGGTGGCGGGCTCCTTGGCTTCCTGAGCCTCGAGATAGGTCGTCCAACCGAGCGCGGTCCGGTTCTTGATCGAGTCGCGGCCGTTGACGTCGACGCCGGCGTCGATCAAAGACTGAGCCACGTCCACCTGCGCCCTGGAGATCGCGTAGATCAACGGCGTGATCTCGCAAGACTCGTTGTAATAGACGCACATCTCCTGGACTTTGTTGCCGTCGGCGCCGGCCTTGATGAGAGTGCCCACGATGCCCGGGCAGGGGCCTGATTGACAGGTCAAAGCGAAGTAGAGGACATCATTCCTATATAAGACGGCCCGGGGATCGGCGCCGCGGGCCAGCAGCTTGTCGACCAAAGCGGGCTGGTTTTGTTCGGCGGCGGTCATGATCGGCAGCTTGCCGTAGAGGTCCGGGGCGCTGGGATCGGCGCCGGCGTCCAGGACGGCCGCGGCGGTGTTCCAATCGGATTTTTCGAGCGAATAAGGGAGACAGGCTTCGTCGGGTTTCGCGAAGTGCCGGTTGACGTCGGACTTGCCGAACTCGGCCAAGACCTTGACCGCGTCGGTCTGGCCCGCGCCGCAGGCGAAAAGGAACGCCGTGTCGCCGTCCGTGTTGCCGAGATCGACCTTGATCCCGGGCGCGGACAGCAGCATGTGGATGATGTCGACCGCGCCGGCTTGCGCGGCGTACATCAAGGCGGTGTCGCCCATATTGTTGCGCGTGTTGACGAAAGCTCCGCGCTTGAGGAGCGCGGCGGCGACGTCGGCGAAGTCGCTTGAAGCGGTGAGCATGAGCGGCGTCGTCCCGTCGCCTCTCTCGGTCTGCGGGTTGGCGCCCTGCGCCAAGAGAGCCTGGACTTGGTCGATGTTGCCGCGGCCGGTTTCCTTCAATAGCGCGTCGTCGAGCTCATTTTGCTGGCGATGGTCGCGCGCGGGGGTGGGCGCGGCCGGCGCCGCGACGGTCTTGGCCTGAGCCTTGACCGCGGTCGTAAGAGCGTTGACCTGTCCCACCGCCGCGTCCCAGTTTTCCGCCGCCGAGACCAAGCCCGGCGTCGCCAGCAATCCCGCGGCCAGAAGCAGCGAGACATTTTTCGTTTTCATCGAAAGTTCTCCTCCAGAGCGGCTGATCAAATGGTAGCTCCGGCAAGCGCCGGCGGCAGGCGGCGTAAGACCCGGGACCTCCGCGGAAAAGGTCCGTGACGCGCCGCGTCAATCGGAAGCCCCGCCATCAACGTCCCGCGTGAGGGGCGCCGCTCGACAAGCTCAATAACTGAGTCGGATTTGATTGGCGGCCGGGCCTGCGCAGGTCTATCCTATCCATAAGTAAAAGCCATGATCCCGGGACTCATCCTGATCGCAGACGACGATCAAGACTTCGTCGACATGCTGGCGGCTCGCTTCGAGTCGCTGGGCTACCGCGTCCTGACGGCCAAGGACGGCGACGTCGCGTTGCACGCCTTCGACCGCGAGCGACCCGGCCTCGTGCTGCTCGACATACACATGCCGAACGTCGACGGGTTGTTCGTCCTGCGCGAGATGCGGGAGATCGAACCGGAAGCGCGCGTGATCGTCATGACGGGGCTTCCGACCTCCAAAAGCGCGGCGCTGATGATCGAGGAAGGCGCCTGCGACTTCCTGGTCAAGCCGTTCGACTTCTCCACCGTCGAGAACTCTGTGTCCGTGAACATGCTGTTCGTGGACGCGGGGACTATTTGATAGAATAGCGGCGCTGGAGAGATGGCCGAGCGGCTGAAGGCGGCGGTTTGCTAAACCGTTATACTGGTGTAAACTGGTATCGAGGGTTCGAATCCCTCTCTCTCCGCCATTTTTGAGCCGCGCCCGCATGACCCGCGAAGAGTTCTGGCCGTACTACGTGTCGCAGCACCTCAACCCGACGAACCGCAGCCTCCACTTCGCCGGGACGACGCTCGGGCTCGCCTGTCTCGCCTGCGCCGCTTTCGCCGGGCGCCCGCTCTTCCTTCTTATAGGGCTCGTGAGCTCGTACGGGCTCGCCTGGACCGGGCACTTCTTCTTCGAAAAGAACTCGCCGGCGACGTTTCGCTATCCCCTGCTCTCGCTACAAGCCGACTTCCGGATGTACGCGCTGATGTGGAAGGGAGAGATGTCCGGCGAGGTCGCGCGGCTCGGGCCTACGGTTTCGGCGCTTCGGCGCTGAAGAACCCCGCGAGGTCGTCGAGCGACGAGAGCCGCTTGCAGCGCGGCAGCGCCTCGATGAACGCGCGGCCGTAACCGCGCTTGACGACGCGGGAGTCGAGCACGACGACGGCGCCCTTGTCGGTGGAGCTGCGGATGAGGCGCCCGAAGCCCTGGCGGAACTTCTGGACGGCGCGCGGCAGCGAGTGGTCGCCGAAATAATCGCGCCCCATCGACTCGTACCACTTGCGCCGCGCCTCCTCCACCGGCGAGCCGTAATTGGGGAAGGGAAGCTTGACGAGCACGACGCATGAGAGCGCCGCGCCTTGCACGTCGACGCCCTGCCAGAACGTGTCGACGCCCAAAAGCACGGCGTTGCCCGCGCGAGAGAAGTCCTCGATGAGCGCCTCGCTGCCCTGCGAGCCCTGGATCCACAACGGCCGGCCCTCGATCTTCTTGCGGAGCTTCTCGTGCGTCGCGCGCAAAGAGCGCCAGCTCGAGAACAAGATGAATAGGCCGCCCGGCACGCGCGCGATGATCTCCTCGCAGCGCTCGGCCAGGGCGGCGACGTACTTCTTGTCCTCCGACGGCTCCGGAAGATCGTCGCACAAGAGCAGCCCCGCTTGGCTCGGATAATCGTACGGCGAGTCGAGCGCGAGCTCGCGCGCGCCCTCGTAGCCGACGCTTCGCGAGAACTGCGCGAGGCCGCGCCCGGACGAGAGCGTGGCCGACGTCAGGATCGCGGGAACCCCGCGCGAGAAAAGCCCGTCCTGCAGGCGCGAGCCGACCTCGAGCGGCGCGGCGCGCAGCTCGACGGCGCCCTGGCTCGACCATTCGACCCAGCGCGCCGTGTCCTCGGCCGCCTCGCCGAGGATCCAGGCGAGGTCCGACCGGAGCTGGGAGGTCTTCCCGTGCAGCAGCCTCAATTCGGTTTCCCGGTCGGCATCTTTCTCGCCGCCGGCGGCCGACGCCACCGCGAGCTCGAGCGCCGCGAGGGTCTCAGGCGCCGCGGGCGCTTCCTTCGCGGAAAGCAGCCTTCCGCCGGGCTCCGTTCCCGCGTTATGAGATTTCGCCAAAGACTCGAAAAAAGCGCGCGCCTCGCCCGCCACGCGCTCGACAGGCTCCTCGAGCGCCGGCACGCGCGGCGCGTGCGCGCGCAGGTCGTCGAGCAAGCGCGCGAAGCGCCCCTGCGAGACGACGAGCCCGAAATGGGAGACGGCCGCTTCCTCGAGGTTGTGCGCCTCGTCGACGATCAGCGCGTCGTATGAAGGAAGCCGCGCGCCGGACAGCAGCAAGGCGTGGTTGACGACGACGATGTGGCTGCGGTCGGCGAGCTCGCGGTCCTTGCGGAAGAGGCACCTCGACCAGTACGGGCCGTTGGCGCCCAAGCAGACGTCGGGATCGCGCGCGACGCGGCTCCACAACTGCTGCGGCACGTGGAACGGGATCGACGAGCGGTGGCCGGTTTTCGCGTCGCGGGCGTAGCCGACGAGCTCGTCGATCTTCCCGGCGGCGTCCGGCAGCAGCTCGGGCTGGCTCGACAGACGGGCCAGGCGCTGCGCGCACAGATAGTTATCCGCGCCCTGGAGCATCGCGTAGGTCAGGCCCGCGCCGACGCGGCGCAGGATGCGAGCGACGACAGGAAGGTCTTTTTCGAGGATCTGCTCCTGCAGCGCGCGCGTGTATGTGGAGACGAGGACGCGGCGCTCGTTGGAGACCGCCCACAGCGCGGCGGGGAGAAGATACCCGAGCGACTTGCCGACGCCGGTGCCGGCCTCGACGACCAAGCCCTTCTCCGAGCGCAGCGCGTCGGCGACGGCCTCGGCCATCGCGCGCTGCTGCGGCCGGTCCTCGAAGCGCGCGTCGAGCTCGGCCAAAGCCGCGAACAGCGCGTCGACGTCGACGATGGCCACGGCACATTATACTTATCCTGGATTTGGTAGACTCGGCCCATGAGCCACGAGCGGCGCGTCGACGCCGGCGTCGAGCGCCTTTGGCAGGCCTCGCGCTACCTGCCCCAGACGGTGCGGCTGCTCGGCACGCGCTACCGCTCGCTGTTCTTGGCCCACGCGCAGCGCTGCGAGACGACCGGCGCCGTCCCGGCCGTGGCCGACGCGCTCGCGTTCATCGAGTTCATGCGCACGCAAAACCGCCTCGGCCTCCTTGCGCCCGAGCAGCGCGCCCTGACCGCCGACGAGAAGCGCCTGCGCCGGAAGTATCGCCTCACGCGCGAGGGCGCGGCCGTCTCCGCGGTCGAGAGGTGGAAGATCCTTCAGTGGCTCAGACTCTGACCGAGCAGGTCGTCGAGGAAGAGGACAAGACCGACGACGGGCTCGACTCCGGCTGGACCACGATCCTGTTCAACTGCGAGTGCCACACTTTCGACGACGTCGAGCGCCAGCTGCTCAAGGCGATCCGCTGCACGCTTTCGCGCGCGCGCCGGATCTCCATGGAAGTCCACACCAAGGGCTCGGCTGTCGTCTACCGCGGCGCGCGCGAGCGCTGCGAGGCCGTGGCCGACGTGCTCGGTTCGATCGGCCTGCTGGTGAAGGTCTCAAAATAAATCTGCTACAGTCTTCCCTATGGCCGAACAGACGTCGACGAAGAATTCGATGCGCAAGCGCCGGCTCGGAAGGACCGAGCTCAAGGTCTCCGAGATCGGCTTCGGCGGCTGGGGCATCGGCAAGTCGATGTGGGGCAAGACCGACGACTTCGAGTCGATGCGCGCGCTGCGCACGGCGCTCGAGGCCGGCATCACCTATTTCGACACGGCCTTCGCCTACGGCCACGGCCACTCCGAGCGCCTGATCGCGCGGCTGCGCAAGGAAAGCGGCGTCGACTTCGTCGTCTCGACGAAGATCCCGCCGAAGAACATGGAGTGGCCCGCGCGTTCCTCGACGCGCCTGCAAGACGCCTTCCCGCCGGAGTGGATCCGGCTCTGCGTCGAGCGCTCGCTGCGCAACCTCGCCGTCGAGCGCCTCACGCTTTATCAATTCCACGTCTGGACGGACTCCTGGCTCAAGGACCCGCTCTGGCCGGAGGTCGCGGCGACCTTCGCGGCGCTCAAAAAAGAGGGGAAGATCCGCTTCGTCGGCGCCTCCATCGGCGACGACGACCCGGACACGGCGCTCGAGCTCGTGCGCTCCGGCCTCGTCGACCAGATCCAGGTGCTCTTCAACCTCTTCGACCAGCGCGCCGCCGACAAGCTCTTCCCGCTCTGCAAGCAGAAAGACGTCGCCGTCGTCGTGCGCTGCCCGTTCGACGAGGGCGGCCTGACCGGCCAGCTGCGCCCGGACACCAAGTTCGAGCCCGAGGATTTCCGCAGCCATTACTTCGGAGGCGACCGGCTCCCCGAGACCTGCAAGCGCGTCGAGGCCCTATCGAAGGTCGTCCTCGGCTCCAAGGCCGACAGCCTGCCGATCGCCGCGCTCAAATTCTGCCTCAGCTTCGACGCCGTGAGCACGGTCATCCCGGGCATGCGCCGCGTGACCCACGTCTTCCACAACGCGCGCGCCTCGGACGGGAAATACTACGGCGCCGCCGAGCTCAAGGCCATCGCCGCGCACCGCTGGGTGCGCAACTTCTATCACTAAGCTCCTCTTGCCGGCCGCCCTTTGCCTTTCGATGAACGGCTGTTTTTTGTTCGTCGTCGGCGCGGGCGCGGGCGAGGCGGGCTACGTCGCCGGCCAGAAGGACAAGACGGCGGGCGAGGCGATGTCCGACCAGTGGATCTTCACCAAGGTCTCTTCCAAACTCTCCGGCGAGGACAAGCTCAAGTCGCGCCACATCTCGGTCGCCGTCGACAAGGGCGTCGTGACGCTGTCGGGGATCGCCTACAGCGCGCAGGAGCGCGCCCTGGCCGTCGCGCTCGCCAAGGACACCGACGGCGTCAAGAGCGTCGTCGACAAGCTCACCGTCCCTTAAATAGCGCGTGGGCCGGCTCGCATCCCTTCGGCGTTTATTGCGATTTTCGACGAGGGTTTTGGGACAGACCGACGGCTTTCCTTTTGTCCCAAAACCCTCCTCGGGAACTCAGGAATTTCTTTTGGGATGCTTGCCTGACCCGCTGATCGCCGCGAACCCGAAGCCCGCGAGCAGATAGACCGCGCCGAGCAATGGGATGCGCAGGCGATAATACGCGCCGAGCCCGGCCGTGACGCCGAGGAAGTACACGATAACCGACGCGCACAACAGCGCCGTCCAGCGCGTCTCGCGCTTGCCCCACGCGCTGAAAAATCCGAACGCGGCCAAAGAGTAGACTCCCACGAGCCACGCCCAATAGACCGGGATCAAAACCTTCAGCGGACGATGCCGCTCGAAGAGCGCGCGCGTGCCGGCGAAACGGCCGCTCGGCGCGTCCGTGTGCAGCGGGTCGTAGCGCGAGTCCTTGAGGATCTCCCACGCGAAGAGCTCCATGCCGTGGCCGCCCAGGATCTTCACGACGTCTTTGGCCATCACGGCGGCGTAGCCGAGCGGGTGCCTCATGATGAATCGGCCCGACCAGCGGCCCTCGAACTGAGACTCCTCGGCGACGGACGCGAAGGGCGCCGGATGCTCGGCCTTGATCATGCCCTCGACGTCCGCCGTGGCCTCGCCCATCGAGATCTTCTTGACCTCGGCGTCGACCGAGGCCGCGCGCACGGTGAAGTTCAGGCCTTGTATGGAGGAAAAAGTGAAGACGCCGCACGCGCTCTCGTTGCGCGCCATCCAGCAGAGGGGCAGCGCCGCCGACGCGGCGACGAAGACGGCAAGCCACGCCGCGCGCGACCTCTTGCGGCGCAGCGCCCACGCGGCGACGAGCGCCGCGGGGACGAAATAGTACAAGCCGACGGGCCGCGTCAGCGCGGCGAGGCCGAAAAGCAGCCCCGCGAGCGCCGCCTCGAGCGGTGAGTCTTTCTTGAGCCCGAGCGCCAGCGCGAGCAAGCCCGCGGAGAAAAGGAAGAGAAAGAGCGTCTCGGTCAGCAGCAGCGGCGTGTGCATCAAGAGCATCGGATCGACGGCGGCGAGGACGCCGGCAGCAGCAGCAGCCGCCGCGCTCTCCCACAAGACGAGCGCCGCCGCCGCGATCAGGCCGGCCGTCGCGGCGCCCAAGGCGGCCTGCGCCCACTCCACGTCGCGCGCGCGGATCATGGCGTCGAGCGGCCCCGGGGCGCCCACGAAGGCGACGAGGAACGCGGGGTAGCCCGGCGTGCGCACCGTGTCCGGCGCGAGGGGCTCCCGCGCGCTTTGCGAGAAGACCTGATAGTTGCGCAGGTTGCCCGCGCCCGCGACGTAGTTCACGGAGTCGGCGGTCCAGGCGAAGCTCGGATCGGGGCCGACGGCGAGAAGCCACGAGGCGCGCACCGCGAACGCGGCCAGCGCGACGGCGAGGGCGACCGGCCGCTTCATCGGTAAAATTCTTGGACGGCCTTAGCGACGCCGCGCAGCTGCGCGTCGGTGAGCTCGGGAAACATCGGCAGCGAGAGCGTGCGGTCCGAGCGGCGCTCGGCGTTCGGGAACGAGCCCGCTTCCAGCCCGAGGTCGGCGTACGCCTTCTGCAGATGGACCGGGATCGGGTAATGGATCACGGACTCGACGCCGCGCTTCTTCAGATGAGCGGCGAGCTCGTCGCGGCGCGTCGTCTCGACGCAGAAAAGATGGTAAATGTGCTCGGCGCGCGGCTCCGGCGCCTGGAACGAGACGTCTCCGACGCCCGCGAGCAGCTCCCGGTAGCGCTTGGCGTGGCGCGCGCGCACGGCGTTCCACTTCGGCAGGCGCTTGAGCTTGACCTCGAGGACGGCGGCTTGCAGGGCGTCGAGCCGCGCGTTCCAACCCTTCTCGACGTGGACGTACTTCACGTCGGAGCCGTAGTCGCGCAGCCGGCGCAGCCGCGCGGCCAGCTCGTCGTCGTCGGTCGTGATCGCGCCGCCGTCGCCGTAAGCGCCGAGATTTTTCCCGGGATAGAAGCTGAACGCGCCGGCCAAGCCGATAGAACCGCAGGGCTTTCCGCCGTAGGAGGCGCCCGCGGCCTGCGCGGCGTCCTCGAGGACGGGGATGCCGCGCTCCGAGGCGATCTTCATGATCGCGCCCATGTTCGCCGGCTGCCCCGCGAGATGGACCGGGATGACGGCCTTCGTGCGAGGGGTGATCGCGCGGCGGAAAGCCTCGGGATCGAGGTTGCCGGTGCCGCGGTCGCAATCGGCCAGCACGAGCTTGGCCCCTGCGTGGCTGACCGCGATGGCGGTCGCGATGAACGTGCTCGCGGGAACGATCACCTCGTCTTGAGGTCCGAGTCCCAGCGCGAGAAGCGGCAGGCGCAGGGCCTCAAGCCCCGAGGCCACGCCGATCGCGTGCTTGACGCCGCAAAACTTCGCGAACTTCTTCTCGAAGGACTCGACGCGGGGGCCGAGGATGAAGCGGCAATCCTTGAGCACGCCGAGGACGGCGCGGTCGATCTCGGGCTTGATGGACTTGTACTGCGCGGGGAGGTCCACGAAGCGAATCATCGGACGAATAATACATATTTTGATATAGTCTCGCCGGAATGAAGGCTACGAAGCCTATGCGAGCGCGGATCCATCCGTCCGCTCTCGTCGATGCCGGCGCCGTGATCGGCGACGCGACGCGCGTCTGGCAGTTCTCCGTCGTCAAGGAAGGCGCGCGCATCGGCCGCGACTGCAACGTCGGCGCCCATTGCTACGTGGAGTGGGGGGTCGAGGTCGGCGACGGCTGCACGGTCAAAAACGAGGTCTCGCTGTGGGAAGGCGTGACGCTCGAAGACGGAGTCTTCGTCGGCCCGAACGCCGTCTTCACCAACGACCTGCACCCCCGGTCGGCGCGCTTGCCCGAAGCCCGGGGACGAAAGCTTTCCGACGTCATCAAGCCCACGCTCGTGCGGCGCGGCGCGACGCTCGGCGCGGGCTCGATGATCCTCGCGGGCGTTAAGATCGGGCGCTTCGCCACGGTGGGCTTGGGCGCCGTGGTCGTGCGCGACGTCCCCGACCACGCCGTCGTCGTCGGCAACCCGGCCAGCCGCGTCGGCTGGGCCTGCGTCTGCGGCAAGCCGCTGCCGGCCAGCATCAAGTGCGGCGACTGCGGGCGGCGCTTCAAGCGCGCCGGCGCGGGCCTCTCGGAGGCCAAGTGATCGAGGTCAAGAAAGTCAAGCCTTCCTTCGTGGACGGACGCGGCGCGATCACGAGCTTGATCGACCGCGACAAGGCGATCCGCAGCGTGCAGATCATCACGTCCAAGCCCGGCGCGATCCGCGCCAACCACTATCACAAGAAGGACTGGCATTACGTCTACATGCTCGAAGGCGAGATGGAGTATTCCGAGAAGTCGATGGCCGACCCGAAGGCGAAGATCGAAACCGTCACGCTCGTGCCCGGAGACCTCGTCCTCACGCGCCCGATGACGGCGCACGCGATGAAGTTCCTTCGCGATTCCACGTTCCTGGCCCTCGCCACGGAGCTGCGCTCGCAGGATGAATATGAAGCCGACACCGTCCGCATCGAGCTCGTCAAGTAAGCCGGACTGCGCGGCCAACGCGGGCTGCCGCCTTTGCGGCTCGAAGGCGCTCGAGCGCTTCCTCGTCCTCGGGCCCCAGCCGCTCGCCAACTCTTTCCTCAAGCCCGCCGACGCGGATAAAGACGAGCCGTTCTTCCCGCTCGACGTCTATCTCTGCGGCGGCTGCGGGCTCGTGCAGCTGCGCGACGTCGTGTCGCCGGAGATCATGTTCAAGGATTACGTCTACGTGTCCTCGACCTCTCCGGTCTTCGTCGCGCACTTCGAGAAGTTCGCCCAGGACGTCTGGAAGGCGCTCGGCTTGAAGAAAGGCGACGTCGCCGTCGACATCGGCAGCAACGACGGCGTGCTCGTCAAGCCGTTCAAGGCGCTCGGCGCGGCGGCGCTCGGCGTCGATCCGGCGGAGAACGTCGCCAAGCTCGCCAACGACGCGGGCTTGGAGACCGTCTGCGCGTTCTTCGGGCCGGAAACGGCGCGCGCGATCGCGAAAAAGAAAGGCCGCGCGCGCGCCGCGACGGCGTGCAACGTCTTCGCGCACGTCAACGACCTGGAGGATTTCGTCGCCGGCCTCGACGAGCTTCTGGCCGACGACGGCGTCTTCATGCCCGAGTTCCCGTATCTCGCCGACTTCTACGAGAAGAACCTCTTCGACACGGTGTATCACGAGCACCTCTCTTACCTCGCCGTCACGCCCCTGATCCCTTTCTTCGAGAAGCGCGGCTTTGAGATCTTCGACGCCTGGCGCGTGCCGTCGCACGGCGGCTCGCTGCGTCTCTTCGTCCAGCGGAAAAGCGGCAAGCGCGCCAAGACGCCGGCGGTCGCCGAGCTCGTCGCGCTCGAGAAGCGCCTGGGCCTCGGGTCGATCTCGACTTGGAAAGCCTTCGCCGAGCGCGTCGAGACGAACAAAGGCACGCTCATCGCCATGCTCGAGCGGCTGCGCTCCGAGAACCGCTCGATCATGGGCTACGGCGCGCCGGCCAAGGGCAACACGCTGCTCAATTACTTCCACATCGGCCCCGGCTTCGTCTCCGCCGTGGTCGACGACAGCGTCTTCAAGCAAGGCCTGCTGACGCCGGGGACCCACATCCCCGTCGTCGCGCCGGGCGAGCTCGCCCAGCGCCGCCCGGATTACCTTCTCATACTCGCGTGGAACTTCGCCGAGCCGATCATGAATAAGCTCGCCTCTTTCAAGGCCGACGGCGGCAAGTTCATCATTCCCGTGCCCGAACCGAGGATCGTCTCATGACCAACGCCATCGTCGCCGGAGACGTCGCCTCGATCGCCGCGCGCCTGGGCGCGCGGGCGCGCAAGCTCGAGGGCAAGACTCTGCTCATCGCGGGAGGCGCGGGTTTTCTCGGCAGCTATATCGTCGCCGTGCTCGACCACCTCAACCGCACGCAGTTCAAGAAGCCGTGCAAGGTGATCGTGCTCGACAACTACATCACGGGCTCGAAGAAGAACGTGCTGATGGACATCCACGACAAGAACGTCAAGTTCGTGACCCACGACGTGACCAAGCCTTACAAGCACAACGGCCCGCTGCATTACGTCATGCACGCGGCGGGGATCGCCTCACCGGTCTACTACCGCAAGTACCCGGTGCAGGCGATCGAGAGCGCGATCTGGGGCGCGAAGGGCCTGCTAGAGCTCGCGAAGGCCAAGAAGGTCCAGAGCTTCCTCTTCTTCTCGTCGAGCGAGATCTACGGCGACCCGGATCCGAAATTCATCCCGACGCCCGAGACCTACAACGGCAACGTCTCCTGCATCGGGCCGCGCTCTTGCTACGACGAGTCCAAGCGCCTGGGCGAGACGCTGTGCATGACGTACCACCAGCGCTTCGGCGTGCCGATCAAGGTCGTGCGGCCCTTCAACGTCTACGGTCCCGGAATGAAGCCCAACGACTACCGCGTCGTGCCGACGTTCTTCCTGCGCGCGCTGCGCGGCGAGCCGCTGCCGGTCCACGTGCGCGGTTTGCAGACGCGCACGTTCTGCTACGTGACCGACGCCGTCACGGGCTTCCTGCTCGTCCTTCTTTCAGACAAGAGCGGCGAGGTCTACAACGTCGGCAACGACCAAGGGGAGATCTCGATGTCCGCGCTGGCCGAGACGGTGGCCGAGCTTTTCGAGCCGGGCACCGTCCGGATCGACCACGTCGAGTATCCGAACGCCTATCCGAAGGACGAGCCGCAGCGGCGCCTTCCGGATCTCCACAAGATCCGAACCGAGCTCGGCTTCTCGCCGCGCGTCGACCTGCGCTCCGGCCTGGCGCGCACGCTGCAAGTATTCAAGACCGCGATCTAGTTCAGCGGCTCAGTCCCTGAGCCCGAGGCGAAGCAGGAAGAACGCCCGCAGCATCTTCCACCAGCCGCTGATCGGCGCCATCTTGGTGTAGCTGAGCTTCCAAGGGGGGTAGATCTTCGACGCCGGGACCTCGGCGATCTTGTAGCCGAGCGCCGCGGCCTTGTACATGATGTACATCTCGCAATCGTAGGACTCGAGCCAGTCCTGGTCGAGGTTGATCCGTTTATCGGAGAAAAAGCTCGCCCGAATCGCCCGAAACCCGGTCGAAGTATCCGTGAGCTTGCGGCCCGTCGTGAGCCGGACGACGAGCGGATGCACGAAGCGCGTGGCGATGACGCGGTACGCGGGGGTGTTGCCGATCTCGCCGCCCGGCAGATAGCGCGAGCCGATGACGAAGTCATAGCCCTCGTCGATCTTGGCGAGCAGGCGCTCGATCTGCTCGGGCCGGTCCTTGTCGTTGCCGGCCATGATCGTGATCACGTCGTAGCCGTGCTCGAGGCCGTACTTGATGCCCGTCCTGACGGCGGCGCCCACGCCCCGGCGCCGCGGGTGGGAGATGACGGTGACCCCAGCCTTGCGCCCGACGTCGGCCGAGCCGTCGTCCGAGCCGTCGTCGACGAGCACGACCTCGTCGGTGTGGCCCGGACGGAAGCGCTCGAACTCCGTCTTGAGCTTGACCGCCTCGTTATAGGCGACGACGATCGTGACGACCCGGATCTCCTTTCCGCTGGGCAGCCGCATGAGGCAGGGATTATACCCACTTTCGGCGAGACTTGAAAATTTAACATCTTTCCCTTATCTTTCCAGGGATGGCAACCATCAGGCGCCGCCTTTGGGCGGCGTTTCTCATCGGCGCGGTCTTGGCCGCGCGTCCCGTCGCGGCCTTGGATCGCTCGCGCGGACGCCGCAACTACGAAGACGCGCTGGAGCTTTATCTCGGCGGCGACTTCAAGAAGTCGCTGGCCGCGGTCAACGACGCCGTCGACGATTACCCGACGCTCTTGCCCGCGTACGCGCTGCGCGCCCGGCTGTGGAGCGATTTCGGCGACTTGCCGTTGGCGCAAAAAGACGCCGATCGCGTCCTGTCGAAAGTCGGATCCTCGTTATCCGCGCTCAACCTCGAGGAGCTGATCGCGCACGGGACCGCGCTTCTCGTGCGCGGCCAGACCGACCGGGCGCTGGCGAGCTTCGACGCCGCGCTCCAGCTCGACGAAAAATCCGCGGAGGCCCTCGCGGGCCGCGCGCGGGTCTGGCGCGCCGTCGGCCGCCCGGAGAAATCGCTCGAGGACCTGCGCGACGCGCTCAAGAGGCAGCCGGACACGGCCGTCTATCTTTACTCCATGGGCGCGAGCCTCTACGAGCTCGGCCGCTACGACGAGGCCGTCGCGGCGCTCACCGCCGCCCTCCGCGTCAACAAGGACTTTTATCCCGCGTACGGCCTGGTCGGCGCGACGCTCGCGCAGAAAGGAGACGCCAGGCGCGCGATGGCGGCTTACAATAAGTCCGCCAACCTCAACGGCGAGTACAGCTTCGCGTTCCTCGGCCGCGCCGCCCTCGAGCTCTCCCAAGGCAAGGACGACGCGGCATTCGCGGACTTCGAGAGCTCGATCCGCGTCGACGCGCACGACTTCGCTCCTTATTACAACCGGGCCGAGGCTTATTGGCGGCGCGGCAACCGCGACGAGGCGCTGGCCGATTACAGGAAAGCGCTCGAAGCCGTCTCCCTCGACGCGGGCTTCGCGATCAAGATCGGCGATCGCCTGGCCCAGCTGCTTCTTTGGAAGGAGGCCGTGCCCGCCTATTCGAAAGCCTACGACCTCGCAGGCGGCGACATCGACCGGGCGACGCCCGTGAGCTCGCCGTTCTCGAACCCCAAGTCCGACGAGTCCTCGGCCAAGAGGGCGGCGCCCAAGAATCCGCGCGCGACCCTCTCGGCGGTCGGAGTGCTCGCGCTGGTCCGGCGCGCCGCGGCCTACTCCGCGCTCAAGGACGACAAGCGCGCGATGGAGGACCTCACCGAGGCCGTCGACCGCGCCCCCGAGTCCGGCCCCGCTTGGGCGGCCCGCGGGCTGCTCGCGCTACGGCTCGGACTCGACCAGCAGGCGGAGGGCGACCTCAACAACGCCGTCAAGCTCGATCCGCGCGACGCGCACGTGCGCGTGGCCCGGGGAAGCTTCCTGTCGCGCACCGACAAGCCGAAGGCCGCGCTCGACGACTTCAACGCCGCCGCCGCCGCCGAGCCCGACGACGCCGAGGCCTACAACAACCGCGGCGCTCTCTACGAGAACGCCTTCAACGAGCACGAAAAGGCCATGGCCGACATCCGCAAGGCCGTCGAGCTCGCCCCGCGCAGTCCCGATTACCTCTTCAACCTGGGCATGCTGCTGCTCAAGCGCCGCCAGTATTTCGAGGCGATCGAGCAGTTCAATCTCGCGCTCAAGAACCAAGGGCCGCCGGCGCGCATCTTGAGCAAGCGCGCCGACGCCTATTCCCAGCTCGGCGACTACGCGCAGGCGATCCAAGACGTCCAGGTCGCGCTCGAGAAGGACCCGAAATTCGCCGGCGCCTACGACGCGCTCGGAGTCATACGCATCCGCGCGCGCGACTACGAGCAGGCGATCCGGGACCTCAGCCAAGCGCTGCAGCTCGACCCTGAAAACGCGTCGTCGCTCGTCCATCGCGGCGAGGCTTACGGCGCGCTCGGCGCGCTCAAGAGCGCGCTCAAGGATTTCCGGCGCGCGGCCGAGATCGACCCGCGCTCGAAGGAAGCCTGGACGGACCTGTGCCAAGCCCGCCGGCTCATGCGCGACCCGAACGCAGCCGTCAAAGACTGCACGCGCGCCGTCGACCTAGACGCTTATTTCGCGCCGGCCTATCTCCAGCGCGCGCTCAGCGAGCTCGCGGCGCGCAGCGCCAGCAAGGCGATCGAGGACGCGGACACGGCGGCGCAGCTCGGCCTGCGCCGCTCCCAAGGGCTGCTCGTGCAGGCCATCGCTCACGCCGCGACGCGCGAGTACAAGCAAGCGCACAGGGACTTCGAGGCGGCGATGGACCTCGACCCGGGCGCGCGGTCGGTGGAGGTCTTGTTCGCTCCCACGCGAGGCGACGCCGAGGACTTCTACGGCGCCGTGGGCGACCTCGACGCGCTCATGCACGCCGACGCCGCGGTCCCTTACATGTTCGTCGTCAAGGCCGACGCGCTGCGCGACGCCGAGCATCACGACAAGGCGATCTCCGAGTACACCAAGGCCATGGAGCTCGACGCCAACGTGCCCGAGGCTTACGTGGGGCGCGGCATGAGCCTGATGGCGCAGGAGGCTTACGACAGCGCCCAGCAGGACCTGGTCCACGCTTTGGAGCTCGATTCCGCGAGCGCTCAGACCTACGTGCGGCTGGCCACGCTGCTCACGCTCAAGGGCGACTACAAGAGCGCGCTGGCCGCCTGCCAGAAAGCGGTCAAGCTCGACCCCAAGAGCTCCGATGCGTACTTGCGGGCGGGAAACATCCATTACTTCCAGAAGGAGTACCAGAAGGCGCTGGACGATTACCTCCTCGCCGTCAAGAACGACCCGACGAGCCCTGCCGCCTCCAACGGCGCGGGCCTTGGCTATTTCGCGCTGCGCAAATACTCGGACGCGCTCGAGTACTTCAGCCGCGCGATCGCCATGAACCCGGACGCAGACCGGTTCTATCGTAATCGCGCCTCGACCTACGCGAACATGAAGGCGTTCCAGAACGCGGCGACCGACTACAAGAACGCGAGTCTCCTCAACACCGATCCCGCCCTCGTCGAGGAGTACAAGAAGCTCATCGACGACGCCGAGCAGCAGTCCGCCACCGGCAAGAGCTAGCTGTAACGTTCGGGTGACGGAATGATACAATCGGCGCGTGCCGATCGACATTCCCGAGCTTTTCGGGCGCCGCGGCGAGCCCGTATTCTCCTTCGAGTTCTTTCTGCCGAAGGCGCCTGAAGACATCGACGGGTTCCTCGGGAGCGTCCGGGAGCTGCAAGCGCTCCGCCCGTCTTTCGTCACCCTCACCTACGGCGCCGGCGGCTCGGCGCGCGAGCGCACGATCGACACCGCGATCCGGCTCCAAAAGGAGACGGGGCTGACGACGGCTTGCCACCTCACGTGCATCACGCACACTCGCCCGGAGGTGACGACGATCCTCGATCGTCTCGCCGCGGGCGGCATCCGTCACCTCGTGGCCCTGCGCGGCGACGTGCCCCAAGACGGCTCGGCTAAGCCCGTCGGGCAGCGCGAATTCGCGTACGCCCGCGACCTCGTCGCCTACGTCAAGAAGCGCGGGGGGTTCAAGCTCGCCGTCGCGGGCTATCCGGAGAAGCACCCCGAGGCCGCGTCCTTCGAGGCCGACCTCCAAAACCTCGCCGGCAAAGTGGCGGCCGGGGGCGATTGGGTCATCACCCAGCTGTTCTTTGATAATGCGGATTATTTCCGGTTCGTCCAAAAAGCGCGCGCCGCGGGGATCGCCGCGCCGATCGTCCCGGGCATCATGCCCGTGACCGGCTACCCCCAGCTCAAGCGCTTCACCGCGCTCTGCGGCGCGCGCCTGCCCGCGGCGCTCGTCGAGCGCCTCGAGGCGATCCAGGACGATCCTGACGCCGTCGCGGCCTACGGCGTCGAGTACGCGGCGCGCCAATGCCGCGAGCTGCTCGAGCGCGGCGCGCCCGGCGTGCACTTCTACACGCTCAACCGCACGCGCTCGACGCGCGAGATCCTCGCCCGTCTCCGGAAAGCGTAGTGCTCGCCCTGATCTTCGCCGCGCTGCTGGCGGCGCCGGCCCGCGCCGCGGGCGTCGCGGCGTCTACGGCCCCCGCGCCCGGCGTCCCGGCGTCGACCGCGCCGGTGACCGCGCTCTCGAACACGACGGCCGAGATCGCCGAGATCCATATCCATCGCCTCAACGTCTTCGATCCGGCCGTGCCCGGCGAGGATTGGTGGCCTTTCTACATGGCCGATAAGATCCACGTCATCACGCAGGAGCGGGTCGTGCGCCGCGAGATGCTGATCGGGCCCGGCGACCGCTACAGCGCTCTGTCCGCGCTGCAGTCGGAGCGCAACCTGCGTTCTCTCGGTATTTTTAGAAAGGCCGAAATCCATCCGGTTCAGCGCCAAGACGGCAAGCTCGATCTCGACGTCCGGACGCAGGACAGCTGGACCCTCAACATCAACCTCTCGGCGGGGACCGAGGGAGGACAGAGCTTCTACAGCTACGGCGTCGCCGAGGACAACCTCCTCGGCTCCGGGAAATCGGTCTCGGCCTCACATTTCCAGAACGGCCCGATCCGCGGCACGTCGGTCGGCTACGATGATTCCCGCGTGGGAGGGACGCGCTTTCATCTGACGCCGAGCTACGCGAAGACCAACCAAGGAGACCTGATCTCGACGGCGCTCTACCGGCCGTTTTTCGCGCTCGAGACGCCCTACGCGCTCGGGACGAGCTGGACGCGCAACGTCGGAGAGACGACGCTCTACTCCGCCGGCGACACGCTCAACAAGTTCTTCCAGCGCACGCAGAAGGTCACGGCGACTTACGGCGCGCGCCTGGAGCCCGACGATTTTTTCGTCCAGCGCGTCGAGGCCGGCTGGCACTTCGACAAGGAGCAGTTCGCCGCCAACGCCGACACGCTTCAGCTGCCCGTGCCCGCCGACCGCACGCTCTCGGGCCCGGTCGTCGGCTACTCCTGGATCCAGCCGCGCTACATCAAGGAGACCTACATCAACAAGATGGAGCGCGTCGAGGACTTCAACTTAGGAAACGAATTTTACGCCTTCGGCGGCTACATGAGCTCGGAGCTCGGGGCGGACCGCGACCGCTGGATCTTCAACGCGCTCGATCAGCAGGGCCTCTTCCTCGGGCCCGGCCGCTTCGCGCTCGGGCAGATCGGCGCCGTCGGCCGCGTCGCCGGCGGGCATGCCGACAACGTGCTCTTCTTCGGCAACTGCAACCTCTTCTGGAAAGAGGACTTCCTCTACCCGCAGACGTGGGTGGCTCACTTCGAGACCAACCGGGGCCGCAACCTCGACGGCGAAAATCAGGTCATCCTCGGAGGCAACACGGGCCTGCGCGGCTACAAGAACTACGCTTTCGTCGGCGGCAAGTCCGCGCTGTTCAACGTCGAGAACCGCTTCTTCTTGCCGGGGGAGTACTTTCACTTGTTCCGGTTCGGCGGCGCCGCGTTCATCGAGACGGGCTCGGTGGTCCCCGAAAATATCGGAGTCACCTGGAAGAGGTTCAACTCGGACGCCGGCCTGGGATTGCGCTTCGCGCCGACGCGCTCCGAAAGCGGCAACATCGTGCGCGCCGACCTGGCCTACGCGCTCAACGCGGGGCCGGGCGGCAGCCGGTGGGTCGTGTCGATCCGCGGCAGCCAGGCTTTCCAAATTTTCAACAGCTCGACCAAGAACATCCAGGAGTCGCCGTCGTTCCAGCTGTTGCCGCCCCAATCCGATTAATTTGCTAGAATGGCGCGCTTGAAAACGCCGTATTTTCTGGCGCTTTTACCGATCCTCGCGGGCTGCGCGCCCCGGACGTTCGCGTTGCGCGAGGAAGTCAGCCTCATGGCGCGCGGCGCGCCCGCGCTCTATGAGGAAGCGGACCCGGATTTCGCGAAGGACGCGATCCCCGCGCAGCTCAAGCTCGCCGAGGAGCTCTTGCGCGGCGATCCGTCCAATGAGGAGCTGCTGCTGTTGTGCGCCGAAGGGTTCAACGGCTACGCGTTCCTTTTCTTGGAAGACGGCCAGCCGGATCGCGCCAAGGGGCTCTACGCGAGAGGCCGGGACTACGCGCTGCGCGCGCTGGCCCGGCGGGCGCCGCTGGCGCGACTGTCGACGGCGACGCTCGAGGAGTTCACCCGCGCGGTCCAAGGCGCCGATAGAAACGACGTGCCGGCGCTCTTCTGGGCGGGCTTCGGTTGGGCGGGCTACGTCAACCTCGCCAAGGACAACCCCGCCGCGGTGGCGGCGCTGCCGAAAGCCGTCGCGCTGATGCAGCGCGTGCACGACCTCGATCCGGACTATCACTTCGCCGGGTCGGACCTGTTTTTCGGGACGTACTACGCCTCGCGGCCCGCCATCTTGGGCGGCGACGCGGCCAAGGCGAAGGCCTTTTTTCAGGAAGCGCGCCGCCGCACGGGAGGGAAGTACCTGATGACGTACGTCCTCGAGGCGCGCTATTACGCCGTGGCGGCGCAGGACCAAGAGCTCTTCAAGGGACTGCTCGCCAAGGTCAAGGACGCCGAATCCGGCGCGCTGCCGGACGCGCGGCTGACCGACGAGGTCGCCAAGCGAAAAGCGGGACTTCTGTTGGAGAAGATCAATGATTATTTCTAGCCTCCTCGTACTTGCCCTTACCGGGGGAAGCGCCGTTTCCGCCGCGGAGACCAAAGTCATCAAGTTCGCCACGCTCGCCCCCGAGGGCACGACGGCGATGAAGGTCATGACGCAGTTGAGCGACGAGCTCGCGGACAAGACCCACGGCGCGCTCAAGTTCAAGTTCTACGCGGGCGGCGTGCAGGGCGACGAGCAGGACGTCGTCAAGAAGATCCGCATCGGGCAGCTCCAAGCGGGGGGATTCACCGGCGTCGGCATCGGCGAGATCGCGCCGGAGGCGCGCATCCTCGACGCGCCGTGGCTGTTCCGCAACGAGAAAGAGGTCGACTACGTCTACAAGGCCTTCGACAAGCCTCTGTCGGCCTCGATCGAGCGCGGCGGATACGTGCTGCTCGGCTGGACCGAGCTCGGCTGGGTCTACGTCTTCAGCAAGAACCCGATCAACTCGCCGGAGGACCTGCCGGCGCAGAAAATGTGGGTCTGGGAGGGCGATCCGATCGCCCACTCGGCCTACGACGCGCTCGGCGTCACGCCCATCTCCCTTCCCGTCATCGACGTCATGAGCTCGCTGCAGACGGGCCTCATCGACGGCGTCTACGGCCCGCCGACCTACGTCAACGCGCTGCAGTGGTCGACCCGCGCGAAATACATCTACTCGATGCCGATGGCCTATTCCTCGGGCGCCGTGCTGATCTCGAAAAAATTCTTCGACTCGCTCGAGCCCGAGCTGCAGAAGACGCTCAAGGAGGTCTCGGCCAGGCACCTCCACGAGCTCAACGACCTCTCCCGCAAAGAGAACCTGGAGGCCCTCGCGACGATGCAGAGCCAAGGCCTCGTGATGTCCGCCAAGCCGAGCGCGGCGCAGGTCGCGCGCTACGAGGAGCTCGGCATCAAGGCGCGTCGCGAGCTCGCCGGCAAGCTCTACTCGGCCGAGCTGCTCGGCAAGATCGAGAAGGCGCTCGACGACAAGCGCGGAGGCGGCGGCGCGCACCCGAGTGGGAAAGCTAAAAAAAGCTGAGCGGCTGCTGGTCCTCGCCGAAAGCGCCGTCCTCGTCGTCATGCTCTCGACGATGATCGCGCTCGCGTTCCTGCAGGTGGCGCTGCGCCAATTCTTCCATTCGGGCATCATTTGGGGCGACACGCTCGCGCGCCATCTCGTGCTGTGGGTTGGCTTCTTGGGCGCCGCGCTCGCCGCGTCCGACGACAAGCATTTCGCCTGGGAGGCCGCCGCGCAGCGCGGCGGCAAGGCCGGCGCGGCGATGAAGGTCGCGGCCAATCTCGCGGCCGCGGCCGTCTCCGGGGCGCTCGCCTCGGCCGCGTGGCGATTTTTCCTCGACGAGAAGGCGTCGGGCACCGTGCTTTTCACCGTCGGCTCCCTGGCCGTGCGCACCTGGCTCATGGCGGTCGCCATCCCGGTGGGGTTCGTCCTCGTCGGCCTGCACAGCCTCGCCCGCGCGGCGGAGTCCGCCGCGAGGCTTAAGCCGTGACTTATTTCGTCGCGGCGCTCCTGCTCCTTTTCGCGGCGGCGGGCGCGCCCGTGTTCGCGCTGATCGGCGCTTTGACGCTGCACTTGTTCCGCTCGTCGGGCATCGAGGCCTCGGCGGCCATCATCGCGCTCAACCGCCTCGCGGAGATGCCCTCGCTGATCGCCGTGCCGCTTTTCACGTTCTCCGGCTACGTCCTCGCGGAAAGCAAGGCGCCGCAGCGCCTCGTCGCGCTCGCGGAGGCGGCCGTCGGCTGGCTGCCGGGAGGCGTGGCGATCGCCGGACTTTTTACGTGCGCGCTCTTTACCGCGTTCACGGGCGCCTCGGGCGTGACGATCATCGCGCTCGGCGGGCTGATCCTGCCGCTGCTGCGCCGCCAAGGCTATCCCGAGAGCTTTTCGCTCGGCCTCGTCACGACGACGGGCAGCCTGGGGCTTCTCTTTCCGCCGAGCCTGCCGATCATCCTCTACGCCCTCGTCGGCAAGGTCGGCGTCGACCGCCTCTTCGCCGCGGCCTCCGTGCCCGGCGCGATCCTGCTCGTCGCCCTGTCCGCCTACGCGGTCTTCGTCGCCGGGAAGCACGGCGTTAGGCGCGTGCCGTTCTCACGAACCGCCCTGACCTCGGCGGTTCGAGCCGCGCTCTGGGAGATTCCGCTGCCGTTCCTGATCGTCGGCGGCATCTACGGCGGGAAGTTCACGGCGTCCGAGGCCGCGGCCATCATGTCGGTCTACGTGCTCGTCGTCGAGACCTTCGTTTATAAGGACCTCACGCTCGTAGATATCCCCGGCGTCATGTGCCGCAGCATGATGCTCGTCGGCGCGATCTTGATCGTCCTCGGGACCGCCCTCGGTCTGACCGACTTTTTGATCGACGCCGAGGTGCCCGGCCGCTTGTTCGACTTCCTGAGGGCGCACATCGCGAGCCAATGGGGCTTCCTCGCTCTCCTCAACGTCTTCCTGCTCGTCGTCAACATGGTGGAGATCTTCTCCGCGATCATCATCGTCGTGCCGATCATCGTCCCCGTCGCGCTCAAGTACTCGATCGACCCGATCCACCTGGGCGCGCTGTTCTTGCTCAACCTCGAGATCGGCTACATGACGCCGCCGATGGGCCTCAACCTGTTTCTCTCGAGCCGCCGCTTCGACAAGCCGCTGCCCGAGCTCTACCGCGCGACGGCGCCGTTCTGGCTGATCCTCGTCTTGGCGCTCGTCGCCGTGACCTACGTGCCGGCGATCAGCCTTTGGCTGCCGAACGCACTCCACATGCGCTGACCGAGGACCATGAAGAACATCGACCGACAAGCCGAGTTGACGCCCGAGCTGAGGACCGAGCTGCTCAAGAAGATCAAGGCCTCCCGCGCCTACCTCAAGGCCTACGAGGACCTGGCCTTCATGGGCAAGAAGGACCTGCGCCCGATCCGCCTGCAGCTCGAGCTCCTCAAGCCCGAGCTCATCTTGCGCGAGCACAAGATCCGCTCGACGATCGTCGTCTTCGGCTCGGCGCGCGTCCTCTCGCCGCACCAAGCCAAGCTCCAGCTCGAGGAGGCGAAAAAGGCCGCCGCGTCCGATCCGCGCAGCGACGCCATGCGCCGGCGCGTCAAGCGCGCCCAGATGCGCTTGGAGCAGTCGCGCTACTACGAGGAGGCGCGGCGCTTCTCCAGCCTGCTCTCGAAAGCCCAGCAGAGCGACAAGACCCTGGAGTTCGTCGTCGTCACCGGCGGCGGGCCCGGCATCATGGAGGCCGCCAATCGCGGCGCGTGGGAGGCGGGCTCGAAGTCGATCGGCCTGAACATCACGCTTCCGCACGAGCAAGACCCGAACCCCTACATCACGCCGGACTTGAGCTTCCAGTTCCACTATTTCTCGCTGCGCAAGATGCACTTCATGATGCGCGCCAAGGCGCTCGTCGCCTTCCCCGGCGGCTATGGGACTTTCGACGAGCTCTTCGAGACGCTGACGCTCGTGCAGAC
>CAZRIP010000029.1:0-31841 GCA_964600165.1 uncultured Elusimicrobia bacterium
ATGGGGGAGGCCGCCAGGTTCGGAAGCGGCCGCGACCACTCGAGCGCGGGCGGGGCGTAGAGCGCCGGGACGACCGGCAGGCGGCCGGGCGCGCCGGCGGGCGCGAGCTCCGTCGCGAACGCGGCGCAGACGAGGACGACGAGGGCCTGTAGGGTCGCCATCGGGACGTTTTTAGTATAGCCCCGGAATCGGATCGGCGCCAGGCTTGAAACGGCGCCTGGCACCGCTTTGAGTTATTTCCCGGCGGGGACGGTGAAGCCGAAGACGGTGCCCTTGGACGAACTCTCGACCGTGACGCGGCCGCCCCAGCCTTCGACGAGCTTCTTGACGATCGACAGGCCCAGGCCGGTGCCCTCGACCTTGCGCGGCTGGCCGGCGCGCTGGAAGCGCTGGAAGATCTTGGGCAGGTCTTCTTTCGGGATGCCGAAGCCGGTATCGGCGACGGAGATTTCGACGAGGCGGCCTTTCGCGCGCGCGCCGAGGACGACGCGGCCCATCGGCCGGTTGTACTTGATCGCGTTGCCGACGAGATTTTGGAGCGTCTGGTCGAGCTGGTCCCAGTCGGCGCGGACCTTGATCGACTTCGCGATCGCGATCTTGGCCTGGAGTCCCTTGTTGGCGAGCAGCGGCTCGTACGCCGAGAGGAATTTCGCGCAGAACTCGCGCAGCGCGATCGTCTCGGCGCGGCTCTTTTTCTGCCCGGAGTCGAGGGCGGAGAGATGCAGGATGTTCTCGACGAGCTTGCCCAGGCGCTCCCCGTGCCGCTGGATGATCTCGACGAACTTCTTGCGATTGCGCTTGTCGTCGAGGCCGCCGGAGAGAAGCGTCTCGGCGAAGCCGCGGATCGCCGCGATCGGCGTGCGCAGCTCGTGGCTGACGTTGGCGATGAGCTCCTGCTGCACGGCCTCCTTGCGCCGGAGGTCGGCCGCCTCTTGCGCGAGCCGCGCCTCCGTGAGGTCCCGGGTGATCTTGGCGAAGCCCTGGAGCGCGCCGTCCTCGCCGCGCAGCGCGGTGACGAGCGTGTGGGCCCAGAACCGGCTGCCGTCTTTTCTCAAGCGCCAGCCCTCGGCCTCCATGCGCCCGTGGCGCTCCGCCTTTTCGAGCTCGGCTCGCGGACGGCCGGCCTTGCGGTCGCCGGGAACGAAGAACTTCGAGTAAGGCTGGCCGACGATCTCGTCGTTCTCGTAGCCCTTGAGCCTGCGCGCCCCCTCGTTCCAGGTCGCGACCTTGCCTTCGGCGTCGAGCAAATAGATCGCGTACTCGCGCACGCTCTCGATGAAGAGCTTGTAGCGCGTCTCGAAGTCGGCGAGCTCGCGGCGCAGCATCTTGCGCTCGGTCTCATCTTGGATCATCAAGATGAGCGTCGGGACCGTGTCGCCGGGCAGCGCGATCAGCTCGGCGCTGACGAGCGCGGACTTGGGCTGGCCCGAGCGGTGGCGCAAGACCAGCTCGACGTTGCGCACCGAGCGGCGGGCCTGGAGCAGCTCCATGAACTTCACGCGCTCCTCGGGCTCGGACCAGACGCCGAGCTCGAGCGACGTCCGGCCGACCATCTCGTGGCGGCTGTAGCCGAAGAAGTGGGCGAAGCGCTCGTTGACGGTCAGCAGGCGCCCGCTTTCGAGCTCGCCGACGCCGATGGCGAGCGGGCTCGACAGGAACATCTTGGCGAAGCGCTGCTCGCTCAACGCGACGGCTTGCTCGGCCTTGCGGCGCGCCGTGGCGTCGCGAAACACCGCGACGGCGCCGGAGACGGTCGCGCCGGAATCGGAGAAGAGCGGGGAGGCCTCGATGTGGATCCAACGGCCCTCGGGGATCGCGGCGTCGCGCAGATAGAACTCGTCCGAGCATTCCCGGCCCTCGCGCAGCGCGCGCTCGAGCGGGAAGTCCTCGATCCGCTGAGGCCGGCCGCCGGACGCCAAGCGCACTTCGTGGCGCTCGACCCACCGCTCGAAGTCGTCGAAGTGGGTCCAGACGCCGGCGATGCGCTCGGCGGCCTCGTTGAAGAGGATGAGCTTGCCGTCCTTGCCGACGACGGCGACGCCGTCCGGAAGGCGGTCGAGCACGGCGCGCAGCATCACGTCGTCGAGACTTCTCGGGATGACCTCGATCATGCTACTTGACGCATCCCGCCAGGCTCGAGACGATCTCGTCCCAGTCGCCGTCGGCCGCGCCGCCTTGCGCGAAGTCCGCGCGCCCGCCGGCGGAGCCGCCGCGCGCGGCGGCGAAGGCCTTGGCGATCTTGGCCGCGTCGACGCCTTTGAGGTCGGAGGTGGCCGTCAGCACAAAGGAAAGCTTTCCCAGCGCAGGGGCGGCGAGGAAGACCAGGCCGCTGCCGAGCTCGGCCTTGGCCTTGTCGGCCAGGCCGCGCAGGGATTTCGGATCGGCGCCTTCTAATCGCTCGGCGGCGAGCTTGAGGCTTCCGACCTGGACGATTTTGCGCCCCGCTCCCGCTTGCGCGGCGAGCTTTTGCGAGCGCAGACGTCCGACGAGCTCCTTGAGCTCCTTCTCCTTGATCCGGAGAGCGGATTCCGAGGCGTCCTCGGCCGATTCTTGCGCCTTGCCGCCGAGCTTGTGGACCTCCTCGAGCAGCTCGCGCTCCTTCGCGCGCAATTGCGACTTGGTCTGCTCGCCTTCGGTCGCTTTTAGGCGTTCGTAATCCTCCACCGCTTTGCCGGCGACCGCCTCGATGCGTCGCACGCCGGCGGAGACCGACGACTCCTTCAAGATCTTGAAGCGCCCGAGCTCGCCCGTGTCCTTGCAGTGCGTGCCGCCGCAGAGCTCGAGCGAGTAGCGGTCCTTCGGGTCGGCCCAGCCTTTGGGGCCGATCAAGACCATGCGCGGCTTCTCGCCGTAGGTCTCGCCGAGCAGCATCACGGCGCCGGCGGCCTTGGCCTTGTCCATGGTCCCGACTTGAGTCTCAATAAGGTCCTTCTTGCCGATTTCGGAAGTGACGGCCGTTTCTAAGGCGTTGAGCTGCTCGGGGTCGAGCGCTTTGGGGTGAGTGTAGTCGAAGCGCAGCTTGTCGGCGCCGACGTAGGAGCCCGCTTGGCGCACGTGCGCCCCCAACAGGCGGCGCAGGGCCTCGTTGAGCAAATGGGTGCCGGTGTGATGAGGCGCGACGTAGCCGCGGCGCACGGCGTCGACTTTCGCGAGCACCCGCTCTCCCACGAGAAACTGATGCTTGCCTTCGACCACGTGCAGGATCGCCGTGCCTTGCTTCTGCGTGTCGGCGACGCGGGCCAAGACGGTCTTCCCGTCGGCGGAATAGATCTTGCCCTCGTCGCCGACTTGGCCGCCGCCCTCGGGATAGAACGGCGTCTTGTCGAGGACGACGACGCCGTTCTGAAAGGCGACGACGACGGCTTGCTCCTCGAGCGAGCCGTAGCCCGTGAACTCCGTCTGAAAATCGCCGGAGACCTTGAAAGCCTTTTCGCCCGAGCCCTTCCACGAGGAGCGGGCGGTTTCCGACGCCTTCTCGGACGCGGCCTTGAAGCCTTCGTCGTCGACGGAGATCCCTTTCTGAAGGCAAATCTCTTTCGTCAGCTCGAGCGGGAAGCCGTACGTCTCGTAAAGGGAGAACGCCTCTTCGCCCGTCAGCGTCTTGCCTGCCTTCGACAGCAGCTTCGCCAACTGCGCCTCGCCGGTGGCGAGCGTCTGCAGGAAATTCTCCTCTTCGGCCTTGAGCGTGCCCTTGATCTCGGGCAGCGCGGAGACGGTATCCGGATAGGCCTCGCGGAAGATCTCGCCGACGGAGTCGACGAGGCGGTGCAGGAACGGCTTGTTGTGCCCGAGCAGCTGGCCGTAGCGCAGCGCGCGCCGGATCAAGCGCCGCAGCACGTAGCCGCGGTCGACGTTCGACGGGATCACGCCCTCGGCCATCAGCATCGCCGCGGCGCGCGAATGGTCGGCGATCACGCGAAACGCAAGCTCGGTCTGCGCGTCCTTGCGCGGGTCGACGCTCAGGATGTGCGCGGCCGTCATCACGATGGGGGAGAAGAGGTCGGTGTCGAACGGGGACACTCGGCCTTGTATTGAGAAGAGCAGGCGCTCCAGGCCCATGCCGGTGTCGATGTTTTTCTTAGGCAGCGGCTTGAGGCTTCCGTCCGGCTGCCGGTCGAACTGCATGAAGACGTTGTTCCAGATCTCGAGGTAGCGGTCGCAGTCGCAGCCCACGCCGCAGTTCGGCCGCTCGCAGGCGAACTGCGGGCCGCGGTCGATGTAGATCTCGGAGCACGGCCCGCACGGGCCCGTCGGTCCGGCCGACCAGAAGTTGGAGTCCTCGCCCAGGCGCACGACGGGATTCTTGATCGACTGCTTCTTCCAGATCGACTCCGCCTCCTCGTCGTCCTTGAAGACGGTCGGGTGCAGGCGCTTGGGATCGAAGCCCATCTCCGCGGTCAGGAATTCCCAGGCCCAGGCGATGGCGTCTTCCTTGAAATAGTCGCCGAACGAGAAGTTTCCGAGCATCTCGAAGAACGTGAGATGGCGCAAGGTCGTGCCGACGCGCTCGATGTCCGTCGTGCGGAAGCACTTCTGGCAAGACGTGGCGCGCGAGAGATCGGTCTTGAGCCCGAGGAAGTACGGCTTGAACGGCACCATGCCCGCGGAGTTGAACATCAGCGTCGCGTCGCCCTGCGGGATCAGCGGCGCCGAGGGGCGCGGCGAGTGCCCGCGCGAGACGAAAAAATCCAAATAGGCTTTTCGGACGCGAGCGGATTCCATGGGGAGAAGCGATTATAGCAAAAGGTCCGGCGGGCTATTCGATGATCCCCTTGATGCGCGCGAGGAGTCCTTTCTCCCCGGCCTTCTCGGGCCGTCCGAAGCGGCGCATCACCGCCTCGGCGCGCCGGTTGCCGCGCGCGCGGGCCTCGTCGGCTTGCGGGTTCGCATAGCCGGCGCTCTCGAAGTTGATCACGAGCAGCACGCGGCGGCCCGTCCAGCCCGTCGGCGAGGCGTGTACGGCGCCGACGGCGCCGAGCCTCCAGGCGCGATCGACGGCGGTCTGCGCGACGGCGACGCCGGGCGGGACGTGGATCAGACGGACCCCGCCCGAGGAGTCGTCGAAGACGTCGGTGCCCGGCCCCTCCAGCGAGAAGGTGACCGTGAGATAGCGTGAGTCGACGTGCGGCGTGGGCACGCCCGGCTGGAAGCGGCCGTCCGCGGCCGGGTATTCGATCCGAAGGCCGGCCTTGGCCGGCACGATGTTCTCGCCGGGCGCGGCGAGATTGAGCAGGTGCGTCATCCGCGCGATGAAAGCGCGCGCGCGGCCGTCCTTCCAGCCGTCGTAATCCGGGCGCGAGCGCCGTAGGCCTTCGCCGGGTCTCTCGAACAGCTCGATTTCCGAAGTGGACTTCACGCCGGACACCGACGCGAGCAGCGCGCGCGCCAGCGCGGGGTCCATCACGCCGCCGGCGGAAAGCAGCACGAAGCCGTCCTTGCGCAGCCGCGCGAGTTGAGCGTCGAGCTCCGGAGAGACCGGCTGCGCGGCGGCCTCGCGCGCGTAGCGCGCCTCGGCGGTCTCGGGCGGACCGCGCGCCGGGGGGAAGTCTCCGGCGAACTTCTCAGGATCCGCGGCCACGTCCTCGTAGTGCTTGAGGACGGTCTCGAAGTTCGCGCGCAGCTCGGCGGGCAGCAGCGCGTAGTCCGGGCTGTCGCGCATCGGCTTGAGGAAATTGATCGAGCCCTTCGCCAGCGCGAGGGAGGGCGCCTTGATCTCGTTGGCGAGACCGCGCACTTGGCGGTCGGCGTAGGCCGGATCCGCGACGTAGGAGGCCATCTTATCCGCGAAGGCCAGGCGCCGCGACCAGGTCGACGCCCAATCTCCGTTGCGCGGGAACTCCTTGACGAGCATCGCCTTGGCCTCGTCGACGAGCTCGGCCGCGCGCTTGGGATCGGGAGAAAAGTCCGTGGCCTTGATCAGTGCCTTGAGCTGGCCGGCGGTGAAGCCGTATTCGGACGAGAACGCGTCGACGAGCTGGCGCGTGCTCGGGTCGTCCGAGATGTAATCGAGGGTCCGGTCGACGCTCGCCGGCGTCAGGGGCTCGCGCCGAGGATCGACGTCGTGAAGCGCGGCCGCGAGGACCAAGAGCGCGCGCTGCTCGCGCGAGAGCTTGTCGGCCTCGGGGCTTTCGGCCAGCCGCGCCGCCAGCGCGGCGACGTCGTAGGTGTGGTGCAGCCCGTGATAGGCCAGGTCCTGCGGCCCGGGATGGCGGCCGGGCGCGGCGAGGTAGTCCTGGAGCTTCTCGATGAGCGCCGTCTTGACGCCGGCGCGCGCGAGCGCGACGGCGAAGTAGGGCCGAGCCGCGACGGCGCGCCCCGCGGCCTCGGGCGCCGCGGCGTAGGCCTGCGGCGAGGCTTGCGTCCAAGCGGAGGCGGCCGCGTCCGGGGCGGGCGCGGTGATCGAGACGTCGGCGCCGGAAGGGATCGCCGACGCCGGAAGGTCGAGCGAGCCGGCCGGAGCCGCGACCGGCGCGACCGTCGGCGTGAGCGGCGCCTCCGCCACGATCGGCTCGACGCGATCGGCCGTCCGGGCCGCGGGGACGAGAAAAGCGAGCGCGGCGAGAAGCAGAGGGGCCATCGCTTGAGGATAACAGGGCGCCCGCGCGCGTGCAAGGGGCGCTTATTAAAGGAATGCACGGTCCGATCGTCGTCCGGGCGGCATTGACACCCAAGCGCCCTTCTGTTATAACATCCAAGGTCGTATCCGAAAAAGCCCAGTGGACCTTCATCGAAAGCTGTTGGCGTATTTGGAGCGGAAGATCACGGTCTTGATCATCCCCCAAACGGACCTCAAGCCCTGGCGATGGCAGTGCTCCACGGCGTTCTTCCTGCTCGCCCTCGGCTTATGGTCCGGCTTGACCGTTTGGGCGGGCTTCATCTGCGGCCGCCACGTCGATTATTGGATCACCAAGGCCGACAACCAGGTGATGATGACCAAGCTCAACCTCCTGGCCCAGGACATGGACCGCTCGCGCGAGGTCCTGGAGATGGCGCGCGCCACCGACGAGCAGCTGCGGGTCTTGCTGTCGCTGTCGCGGCGCAGCGACATCGTCCAAGGCGAGACGGCGGTCGGAGGCCCCACGGCCGCCGATCGGGGGCTCGTGCGCCAGCTCCTGGCCGGCCCGGCCAAGATCAGCCAGGCCGATTGGCACCGTCAGATCGCTTCGCTCCGGGAAGAGTCCTACAAGCGGCTGGCGAGCTTCCAAGAGATCTCCTGGTACATCTCCAACCAGCGCACCCTTTACCACGCCACGCCGAGCATGTGGCCGACGGAAGGCCAGATCACGTCGCTTTTCGGCTACCGCATCGACCCGATCATGCGCCAGTCGGGCGAGTCGGGCGAGTTTCACTCGGGAGTGGACATCGCTAATTCGGCCGACACGCTCATTTACTCGACGGCCGACGGCACGGTGCGCGCGGCGGGCTGGTCGCACGGCTACGGCAACATGATCGTCATCGACCACGGCTACGGCATCTCCACTCTTTACGGCCACACGGCCAAAGCCCTCGTCAAGACCGGCGATCGCGTCACGCGCGGCCAAGTCATCGCGTACATGGGCACGACGGGCCGGTCGACGGGCGCCCATCTCCACTACGAGGTCTGGCAGCACGGCCGGCCGGTCAATCCGATGATCTATCTGAAAGTGCGCTCGGGCGCCGACCTTCTCTCCTCCAAGCCGGAGCCGGTCACGCCGGCGGGACGCTGAGCATGGCCGTCTTCTCCGGGAAAGGGGAACACTTGGACAATCGCGAGACCGTCACGCTCGTCGGCGAAGAGGCTTATTTCCACGGCGTGCTCGCCGCCAAGGGCTCGCTGCGCGTCGAGGGCGTGGTCGAGGGCGACATCACCGACGCCGTGAGCGTCGAGGTCGGCAAGAAGGGGCGCATCAAGGGCAACGTCGCCGCCGAGACGCTGTCGATCGCGGGCGCCGTCGAGGGCGACATCGTCTGCTCTCGCTCGATCGAAGTCCTCGCCAACGGCCGCTTGACCGGCAACATCCGCACTCCCAGCTTGCGCATCGAGGAAGGCTCTTTTTTCGAAGGCAATTGCGCGATGGCGTCCTCGGAAGAGGGCGCGTCGGGCCGCGCCGAATCCTACCACTCCGCCGAGCGCTCTTAACCTCGGCCTTTTCTAGAAACCAAACCCATGATGATCGCCACTCTTCGCAAGTACCACCGCGGCCTGTTCATCGCCGTCATCGTCATCTTCCTGATCGGCACGTTCGTCGGCCTGGGCGGCTATCTCTTCACGAGCCGCGACACCGCCGGCGCCGTGGCGCAGGTCGGCTCGACGAAGATCCCCTATCAGCGCTACGCCGTGCGCGTCAACCAGTACCTCGACGCGCTGCAAAGCCGCGGCACCGACGTCACCGACGAGGTCCGCAAGGAGGTCAAGCAGGGGATGCTGCGCGACATGATCGTCGACGTCCTTCTCGAGAAGAAAGCCGACGAGATGGGCATCGTCGTCACCGACGACGACCTCGCGCGCGACATCCAGAGCACTCCCGCGTTCCAGCGCGAGGGGCAGTTCAACCAAGACGTCTATTTCAACGCCGTGCGCTCGGTCTTCCACGAGGGCCCCGAGCAGTTCGAGCAGGATCGCCGGACCTCGCTCAAGACGGCCCGGCTCAAGCAGTTGATCTATCAGTCCGCCAAGCTCACGCCCGACGAGATCAAGGACCTCTACGCCCAGGCGAACAAGGGCAGCATGAAGAATTTCGACAAGGAGCGCGCGGCGTTCGCCGGCAAGATCCAGCAGCAGCGCGCCCTCGACCTCATCAACTATTATCTTAGGCAGCTGAGCGCGCAGGTGGAGATCAGAAGCTACCTCGATCAGCGGGAGCAGGGGACATAGGCATGGCATCGATACTCGTCGTCGGCTCGGTCGCGCTGGACTCCGTCAAGACTCTCGAGGGGGAGAGCAACGAGGCGCTGGGCGGCTCCGCCGTTTACTTCTCGCTCGCCGCGCGGCAGTTCTCCAACGTCTCGATCGTCGGCGTGGTCGGCAAGGATTTTCCGAAGGAGCATCGCCGCATGCTCTCCGGGCGCGGTATCGACGTCGCGGGCTTGAAGGAGATGCCCGGCAAGACGTTCCGCTGGGTCGGCAAGTTCGGACGCGACCTCTCCGACGCCAAGACCCTGGCGACGCATTTGAACGTCTTCAAGGACTTCCAGCCCGCGCTCTCCGACAACCAGAAGCGCTCCGAGGTCCTGTTCCTCGCGAACATCGACCCCGAGCTCCAGATGGACGTGCTCTCGCAGATGAAAAGCCCGTCGATCGTCGCCTGCGACACGATGAACTACTGGATCTCGTCGAAGCCCGACGCCCTGAGAGAGCTGCTCGCCAAGGTCAACATCTTCTTCGGCAACGAGGAAGAGGCCAAGAAGCTCACCAAGCAGCCCAACGCGCTGCGCGCAGCCAACGTGATCTCCGAGTGGGGCCCGTCGGTCGTCGTGATCAAGAAAGGCGAGCACGGGGCCGTGCTGAAGGCCGGCAACAAGTTCTACGTCTTCCCCGCCTTTCCGCTCGAGGCCGTCAAGGACCCGACGGGGGCCGGCGACACCTTCGCCGGCGGCTTCATGGGCTATCTCGCCGCGACGGGGGCCTACGACGACGTGGACGCGCTCAAGCGCGCGATGCTCTACGGCACGGTCATGGCCTCTTACAACGTCGAGGATTTCTCGACGCGCGTCCTCGAGGGCCTCACGCGCGCCAAGATCGAGGAGCGCTTCCACGATTTCCTCGACCGCCTCGCCGTCTCCCGCGAGCCCGTCACCGCGTAGTTGATCGAGTTCGAGGGGCTCACCAAGCGGTTCGGCTCGTTCGTCGCCGTCGACGATCTCAGCCTGACGGTCCGCCCCGGCGAAATCTTCGGATTCCTCGGCCCCAACGGCGCCGGCAAGACGACGACGGTCAAGATGCTGACCGGGCTGCTCAAGCCCTCGGCGGGCGCGGCGCGCGTCTGCGGCCTCGACGTCGCGACTCAGGCCCTCGAGGCCAAGCGCCTGATGGGCCTCGTGCCCGACGAGCCGTTCGTCTACCCGAAGCTCACCGGCGCGGAGTACCTGCGCTTCATCGGCGAGCTTTACGGGGTGCCGCTGGAGACCCAGCGCCGCCGCATCCCGGAGCTGCTCGAGATGTTCGAGCTGTCCGGCTTCGCGGGCGAGCTGCTCGAGGGGTACTCGCACGGCATGCGCCAGAAGATCGTGATCGCCGGGATCCTCTTGCACGAGCCGAAGGTCCTCGTGCTCGACGAGCCGATGGTCGGCCTCGACCCCAAGAGCGCGCGCATGGCCAAGGAGATCTTGAAGACGCTCTCCTCGCGAGGGACCACGATCTTCATGTGCACCCACATCCTCGAGATCGCCGAGAAGCTCTGCGACCGCCTCGGCATCATGATCAAAGGCAAGCTCATCGCCGTCGGGACGATCGAGGAGCTGCGCGCCAAGGCCGGCGCGGACTCGAGCCTCGAGGACCTTTTCTTGAGCTTGACCGGCGGCCACGAGTACGCGGCGCTGCTCAGGCACCTTTGAGCCGCCCATGGTCCTTCTCCTTTTAGAGCGCAAGGCGCTCTCGCTCAAGAACACCGTCGCGTCCTGGCGCGGCTACGAGCTTTGGCGCAATCTCGTCTTCGCCGCGGCCGGGGTCGGGCTGCTCTACGCGCTTTATTGCGGCTTCTACCGCCTGGCCGCGTACCTCATGACGGTCCAGCTGATCGGCGGGCTGCTCCTGTGGAAGCTGACGGCGCTGCTCCTGCTCGCGACGTTCACGATGACGTCCGTGTCCGGGCTGCTGACCGCGCTGACGACGCTGTTCTACTCGTTCGACCTCAAGTTCCTGGTCAACGCTCCGATCCCGGCGCGCGCGGTCTTCCTGGAGAAGTCGCTCGAGAGCGCGTTCTTCGCGTCCTGGATGGTCGGCGTGATCCTCGTGCCGTACATGAGCGCGCTGGCGCGCGTCAACGGCTACGGGTGGCCGTTCGTCGCGGGCTTCGCCGCGCTCGTCGTCCCGTTTCTCATGCTCGCCGCGTCGGTCGGAGTGGCGTTGACGCTGATCTTGCTGCGGGTGTTCCCTTCATCGCGCACGCGCGACGTGATCTGGGTGCTTTCGAGCCTGTCGATGACGCTCGTCTACGGCCTCGTCCGCTTCTCGAAGCCGGAGCGTCTGATCCGTCCCGACGCGCTGAAGGTGGTCGCGGAGTATCTTCGGTATCTCCAAGCGCCGACGGCGCCTTTCCTGCCTTCGTGGTGGCTGACCCGCGGCCTCCAGGCGCTGGCCGCGCGCCATTGGCTCGCGGCCGCGCGCGAAGGGCTGCTGCTCTACGGCGCGGCGTTTTGCGTCTACGGCGCGCTCGCGTGGCTCGCGGGCCGGATCTATTTCGAAGGCTACAGCGGCGCGCAAGAAGGCGCGCCGAGCCGCCGCGTCCTCGTCGTCGAGCCGCTTCCGGAGAGACGCTGGCTCGGCCGCGATTGCGCCGCGCTCTTCTGGCGCGAGCGCACGGCGTTCTTTCGCGACGTGAAGCATTGGTCGCAGATCCTGCTCATCGGCGGCCTGATCTTCGTCTATCTGTTCTCGATCGCGCGCCTGCCGCTGGATTCCCCCGACCTGCGCAGCCTCGCTTCGTTTCTCAACGTCGGCACCGCGGGCTTCGTGCTCGCCGCGCTCGGTCTGCGGTTCACGTTCCCGTCGATCAGCCTGGAAGGCCGCGCCTGGTGGGTCGTGCGCAGCTCGCCCGTCGGCGTCGAATCATTGATGCGCCAGAAGGCGCTCTTCTCGGCCCTGCCGATGAGCGTGATGGCGCTCGTCCTGGGCGCGTCCGCGAACCGCCTGCTGCACGCGGACGCGTTCACGGCGTGGGTGAGCCTCGGGGCGCTGCTCGTCGTCGCCTGGGCGTTGTGCGCGATGGGCGTCGGCTTCGGAGCCTTGTTCCCGATGTTCGAGGTGGAGAACATCCATCAGATCGAGTCGTCCTTGGGCGGGTTCGTGTACATGGCCTCCTCGCTCGTCTACATCGGGGCCACGATCATGGCCCTCTCCTGGCCGATGCGCATGCATTTCGAGGAGCGGTTCGGGCGCGCCGGCGCTTGGCGGTGGCCGGCCGTGGCCGGCTGCGCGGCGTTCTGGCTGCTGCTCAACGCCGCGGCCTTCATCATGCCGTGGACCCTGGGTCGTCGCGCGCTCGAAGCCTTCGAATCGTAAGGAATTTCGTATGATCTGCGGCGCATGGCGCAGAGCCCTTGGCCGCTTCCCGGCTGGCGGGAGATCGAGCCCTTTCCGTTCGCGGAGGCGGGCCGCCAATTCACGGGCCCGAGCCGCGACGAGGGGGCGATCAGCGTCCGTTATTACCTCAAGCCCGACGGCAAGCTGGCCGGGGTCGCTTCGTTCGGGCCGAAGTCCGAGGGCGCTCCGGGCCAGGTCCACGGCGGGGCCATCCTCACCGTGCTCGATGAAGCGCTGGGCGCGGCCGCGTGGCACGCGGGGCATCGCGTCGTCACGGCGCGCCTGACGACGGAGTTCCGGCGGCCGGTGCCCGTCGGCGCGCGGCTGCTGGTGGAGACGCGCCTGGTGTCCGCGCGCACGCGCATGGTGCTCTGCGAGGGCGGCCTGACGGGGGAGGACGGCGGCCCGCCGTTCGCCGCCGCCGAGGGCGTCTTCGTCGTGCTCAAGCCCGAGGCGCAGGCGCGCCTCTTTGGCCCCCGTTAGGACGGGCTTGACTTTTTTCGCCGGCCCGCTTATACTGATTAGGAGCCTAACTATCTCGCCATGTCCTCCTCTTTTATTCTCAAGAACCTCCCGACGCGCGCCGAGCTGGAGAAGCTCCGCGTCCGTTTCCCCGGGATGGATGTCGGCGCGGTTGAGGTTTTCTTGGCCCTCATGCGCCTCGCGGCCGACCTGTCCGAGGAGACCGACGCCCTGCTCAGGCCGCGCGGGTTGTCGCAGGGCGCGCTGAGCGTCCTTTTCCAGATCTCGCGCTCGGCCGCGGGGGGCGTGGCGCCTTCGGAGCTCGCGGAGGCGATCGGCGTCGCGCGGCCGACGATCTCGGGGCTCTTGGACGGCCTCGGGCGCCGGCGCCTCGTCCAACGCGCGGGCGCGGCGGACCGGCGCTCCGTGCTCGTCAGCTTGACTCCGGCCGGGCGGCGCCTCGTGGCGGCGGTCATGCCGGGGCGCCTGCGATGGATCGCCGCGGTCGTCGAGCCTCTATCCGGACGCGAGCGCGCCTCGCTTTTGGCCCTCTTGAGAAAGCTCCCGGCGGGGGCGCGGCGATGATCGCGGCCGCCCTCGCGCTGTCGGCCGCCGTGTCGTTCGCGCAGCCCGCGCCGCGCGCGCTGACGCTGCGCGACGCCGTCGCCGCGGCGGTGGACGCGAACCTCCAGGCCAAGCTCGCCAAGGCTCAAAACGCGCAGGCGCGGGCGCGCGCGCTTCAGGCGGCCGCGGCGCTGCTGCCCCGCGTCAACGGCTCCGTCTCGCAAACCCGCGTGTTCAAGGAGAACCTCGCCGCGCTCGGGTTGTCCGGTCCCGGGCCTTTCCCTCAATTGCTCGGCCCCTTCGACGTCTTCGACGCGAGGGTCCAGCTCGTCGCCCAAGTGCTCGATTGGAGCGCGGCTCAACGCTTTCGCTCCGCGCGCGCGGATGAACGCGCGGCCGGTCTGGAAGAGGCCCTCGCCCGAGAGCAGGTGGCGGCGGCGACGGAGCTCGCGTACGTCGAGGCGCTTCGGTCCAAGCTGGCGACCGCGGCCGCCGAGTCCGACGAAAGTTTGTCCGCCGGCCTTCTCAAGCTGGCGCAGGACAACCGCGACGCCGGCCTCGCGGCAGGCATCGACGTCGCGCGCGCCCGCACGCGCGAGGCGGAGACGCGCCTGGAGCTCATCGACGCGCAGACCTCCGTCGTCGAGGCCGAATTGCGCCTCAAGCGCGTCGCCGGCATACCTCTTTCGACGCCGCTCCTCTTGTCCGACGCGCTCTCCTCGGCCGCCGTCGCCGCGCCGGACGTCGAGGAGGCCGTGGGCGCGGCGCGTCGCGAGCGCGCGGAGCTCGCGATCGTCGGGCTCAGGCTGCGCTCGTCGGAGCTGGCCGCCTCGTCGGCCGGCGCGCAGCGCCTGCCGACGGTGTCGGTCTCGGCCGACGAGGGCTTGAGCGGCTCGGTGGCCTCGGACAGCCGCGTGACCGGCTCGATCGGCGCGGCCCTGCGGGTCCCGCTGTTTTCGGGCGGGCTCATCACGGGGCAGGCCCGGGAAGCCCGGGCCAAGCGCGACGAGGCGGACGCGCAGGCGGAGGACATGGCGCTTCAGGTGGAGGAAGACGCGCGGCTTTCGGTGCAACGCCTGGCGGCCGCCGGCGAACGGGCCGTCGCCGCCGCGCAGTCCTTGGCGCTCGCGCAAGACGAACTCCAGATGGCCCGCGACCGCTTCGCGGCGGGCGTGGGCGACAACGTCGAGGTCTTGAACGCGCAGACCGCGCTCGCTCGGGCCCGCGCCGAGCAGGTGGCGGCGCTGGCGCAGCAGAGCGACGCTCGGATCAATCTCGCGCTCGCGCTAGGAAAGGCGGGGGATTTCCGTTTTTAGGAGAGCAGACATGCCGGAAGAGAAAACCACGAACAATCCGCCCAAGCGCAAGTGGCTTCCCGCCGCCGCGGCCGTCGCCGGCGCCGCCGTGCTCGCGCTCGGCCTCAAGTACTGGCTGTGGTCTCGCGACCACGAGAAGACCGACGACGCCTTCATCGACGCGCACGTGGAGACGATCTCGTCCCAGGTCCAAGGGCAGGTCGTGCGCATCTACGTCGACGACAACCAGGAGGTCAAGAAGAACGACCCGTTGATGGACATCGACCCCACCGACTATTCCGTCAAGCTGGAGCAGGCCCGCGCCGAGCTCGCGGCGGCCGTCGCGCAATCCAAAAAAGCGGACTTGGACGCGGAGAGCTACAAGCAGCTCTACGCGAAGGACCAGGTCTCCCGCCAGCAGTTCCAGCACGCGATGTCCGAGGCCGACGTGAGCCGCGCCGACGCCGAGCTCGCGCGCAAGAAAGTCGACGCCGCGGATCTCGACCTCCAGCACGCGCGCATCGCCGCGCCCGAGGACGGGCGCGTGACCCGCAAGGCGGTCGAGTCGCGCAATTACGTGCAGGTGGGCCAGCCGCTGATGGCGCTCGTGCCCCGGCAGGTGTGGGTGACCGCCAATTTCAAGGAGACGCAGCTCACGCGCATGCGCGCCGGGCAAAAGGCCTCGGTCCGCGTCGACGCGTATCCGGGAAGGCGTTTCTCGGCTCACGTCGACAGCATCCAATCGGGCACGGGCTCGCGCTTCAGTCTCCTTCCCGCCGAGAACGCGACCGGCAACTTCGTCAAGATCGTGCAGCGCATCCCCGTCAAGATCGCGTTCGACGACCCGCCCGAGAGCCTTCCGCCTCTGTCTCCGGGCATGTCCGCGGAGCCGGAAGTCGAACTGAAGTAAATGGCGGAGCCCGCCGCGCCGGGCCAATGGAAGCCGAGCCACTCGCCCTGGCTCATCACGATCTCGGTCCTGCTCGCGACGTTCATGGAGATCCTCGACACCTCCATCGCCAACGTCGCGCTGCCGCACATCGCGGGCAGCCTCTCGGCCTCGATCGACGAGGCGACGTGGGTCCTCACGAGCTACCTCGTCGCCAACGCCATCGTGCTGCCGCTGACCGGCTGGCTGTCGCGGCGCTTCGGGCGCAAGAACTATCTCGCTTTCTCGGTCATCCTCTTCACCTTCGCGTCGGCTCTCTGCGGCATCGCGCAGACTTTGCCTCAGCTCATCGTCGCGCGCATCCTTCAGGGTCTCGGCGGCGGCGGACTTCAGCCTCTGGCGCAGGCGGTGCTGTTGGAGAGCTTCAAGCCCGAGGACCGCGGCAAGGCCATGGCGGCCTACGGCATGGGCGTGGTCGTGGCGCCGATCATCGGGCCGACCCTCGGCGGCTTTATCACCGACAATTACTCCTGGCGCTGGATCTTCTACATCAACCTTCCGATCGGCCTCGCCGGCTTCTTGATGCAGCAGGCCTTCCTCGAGGATCCGCCCTACCTCGTCCCTGAAAAGGCTCCGATCGACTACACGGGCTTCGGGCTGATGGCCCTCGGCGTGGCGCTGCTGCAGCTCGTGCTCGACAAGGGGCAAGAAGCGGATTGGTTCGGGACGGCCTGGATCCGTTGGGCGAGCGCGGCTTCGATCGCCTCTCTCGCGCTCTTCGTCTGGTGGGAGCTGCGCAGCAGGCATCCGATCGTCAACCTCCGCCTCTTGAAAAACCGGAATCTCGCCACAGGCACGCTGCTGATCGCCGTGCTCGGCGCGATCCTCTACGGCACGACGGCGCTGCTGCCGATCTTCATGCAGCAGCTGCTCGGCTATACCGCTTACGTCAGCGGCTTGGCGATGACGCCGCGCGGCATCGGCTCTTTTTTCTCGATGCTGATCATCGGCCGCATCATCCAGCGCGTCGACGGGCGCCTGATGATGACTCTCGGTTTTTTAGGCGTGGCGGCGACTTGTCTCATGCTCAGCTTCTTGAACCTCGACATCACGTGGCAGAGCGTGGCGCTGCCGCTGATCCTGAACGGCCTGACGATCGGCTTCATCTTCGTGCCGATGACGACCTTCTCGGTCGCCACGCTGCGCCAGGAGGAGATCTCTCAGGCGACGGGCATCTACGCGCTGCTGCGCAACGTCGGCGCGAGCATCGGCATCTCGGCGATGGTCGCGTTCCAGGCCCGCGCGGCGCAGACCCACCAGGTCGTGCTCTCGGCGCACACCTCCGTCTTCGATCCGGCGTTCGGCGCGTACCTGCGGCACGTCACGGAGGCGCTGCGCGGCATCCCGTCGGGCGCCGGCATCGCGCAGGGGATGGCCTACGGCGTCCTGGTGCGCCAGGCGACGCTCTTGTCGTTCATGGACTGCTTCCGCCTGCTCGCGGTGTGCTGCTTCTGCGCGGCGCCGCTCGTCTTCCTGTTCGAGAAAGGCGACGCCGCGCCCGCGCCGCACATGATGGAGTGATCGAGTTGTATAATCGATCGATGCTTCCGCTCTTGCTCGCTTTCGTCTTGCCGCTTCCGGCCGCCGAGTCCGCCAAGCCCAAGATCGCCGTCGTCATCGACGATTTCGGCCTGACCTATCCGAAAGACCAGCCCGACGCCGACTGGATGGCCCTGAAGTTCCCGGCCACTTTCGCCGTGATGCCCGTCTCGCCGCGCACGAAGCAAGCCTCCGAGCAGGTCAAGGCGAGCGGCCACGAGCTGATCGTCCACTTCCCTTTCGACAAGTACCTTTCGCTCAAGCTCCCGGCCGATCACGTGGATCCCGAGGACTTGAAGAAGGTTCAGGCCCTGTTGACCAAGGCCTTGTCTCAAATAAAAGGTCCCGCGGGCCTCAACAACCACCAGTCGCTGCGCGGCACGGCGAACCGGCCGATGATGGCCGAGTTCATGAGTTTGCTCAAGCCCACTGGCCTCTATTTTCTCGACAGCCGCGTGGGGCCTAAGTCCGTCGCCTACGACGAGGCGCGCAAAGCCGGCATCCCGGCCGCGGTCAACGGCATTTTCCTCGACGGGCCGCACGAGGCGCGGTCGCGCCGGAAAGGTCCGGAAGCGCTGGCCGCCGCGATCGCCAAGGACCAATCGGTCTGCGAGCATTACTTGCGCGTCATCGCCGGCCTCGCGCGCAAGAACGGCAGCGCGGTCGCGATCGGTCACCATTACTATCACGGCACCTACCGGTGCCTCGTCGAGGAAGTCCCGAAGCTCCAGGCCGAGGGCTTCCAGTTCGTCTTCGCCTCCGAGGTGCTGCGCCGATGAAAGACGAAACCGTCCCGTCGTTTCGCGCCGTCCCGCGCACGGGCGTGATCTACGTCGTCGCCGAGGCGACGCGCCTGGGCTACCGGCCGGACTCGGATTGGTGCAACCTCGGACAGGGGATGCCGGAGACCGGAGCGCTTCCCGGCGGCCCCGCGCGCGTGCCCGAGGTCCGCATCGACCCGTCCGATCAAGAGTACCCGCCCGTCGCCGGGCTCTGGGAGCTGCGGGAGGCCGTCGCCGAGCTCTACAACGCGCGCTATCGCCGCGGGATGAAGAGCCGCTACTCCGCCGAGAACGTGTCGATCTGCGGCGGCGGCCGCGCCGCGCTCACGCGCGTGGCGGCCGCGCTCGGCGGCATCAACCTGGGGCATTTTCTGCCCGACTACACGGCCTACGAGGAGCTGCTCGACGTCTTCCGCAATTTCACGTCGATCCCAATCTTGCGCGACCCGGCGCGCGGCTACGCGTTCTCGGCCGACGAGCTGCGCCGCGAGATCCAGGGCCGCGGCCTCGGCGCCGTGCTCGCCTCGAACCCGTCGAACCCGACCGGCGCCGTCGTGGCCGGCGAGGAGCTCGAGGGATGGGTCGCCGCCGCGCGCAAGCTCGACTGCGCGCTGATCTTGGACGAGTTCTATTCGCACTACGTCTGGAGCGCCGCGTCGCCCGCGAGCGCGGCCGCCTTCGTCGAGGACGTCGATCAAGACCCGGTGATCATCCTCGACGGCCTGACCAAGAACTGGCGTTATCCGGGCTGGCGCGTGAGCTGGATCGTGGGGCCCAAGCCGGTGATCGAGGCCGTGACCTCGGCGGGGTCGTTTCTCGACGGCGGTGGGTCGCGGCCGCTGCAGAGGGCCGCGCTTACTATCCTAGAACCGGCCGCCTCGCTCCGCGAGGCCGACGCGATCAGGCGCGCGTTTCTCGCCAAGCGCGCGCTGATGATCGAAGGCTTGCGCGCGCTGGGCGTCGTGCTGGACTCGGAGCCCGCGGGGACGTTCTATTGCTGGGGCTCGGTGGCGGGGCTGCCTGCGCCGATGAACACGGGCATGGGCTTTTTCAAGAAAGGCCTGGAATCGCGCGTGATCACGGTGCCGGGCGAGTTCTTCGACGTCAATCCGGGAAAACGGCGCGCGGGGCGCGGCTCGCGCTTTCGCGCGCACGTGCGTTTTTCTTTCGGCCCGGCGGAGAGCGTCGTGCGCGAGGGGCTAAGGCGTCTTTCCGCCGCGGCGCAGCTCGCCCGACGATGAGATCGTCCCGGGCGTGGGCTGCGCGTAAGAGTAGTCGTAGCGGAAGCGCAGCGCGTCCTTGTCGAGCTTGAAGCGCAAGCGGTGCGCGTCGCTGCGCCCGCGATAGACGAGCACGAGCTCGCGGTCGAGGCCGTCCTTGTCCGGCGCGTACGGGGCCCCGATGAAGACCGTCGCGTCGTGAGGCTCTGGAAGCTCCTGCAGCGTGACGACGGCGTCGTAGGGTCCTTTCGAGCCGAAGAAGGCTCGCCCCTTGAGCTCGGCGTCGAAGACGTGCTTGACGAGCCCCGTCAGCTCGACGTTCTCGAAGCGGATCGCGTAGCCCTTCTTGGCGCCGGCGACGGTCAGCGAGACCCGGTAGCGGCCGATGCCCTGCGAAACGATGCCTTCCCATCGGCCGACGAGGTCGTCGAGCGTGAGGGGCGCCTTGTTCGTCGACGGGAGGCTCACGCTCGAGAGCTGGACTTCGGTTGCCGGCGGCTCCTTGGCGCAGGAGAGCGGGCTAAACGGAAGGCCGGTGAAGACCGGGGGCTTGCCGTCCGGACAACGGGGGCCGCGCAGCGGCTGGGCGCGCAAGGACGACGAGGGGAGCAGCGTCAGCAGCGCCAAGAGCCAGGCCATGATCGATGATTGTACCGAAAAGAGTGCCGAGGGCGGGACTCGAACCCGCACGACCTTGCGATCAGTGGATTTTGAGTCCACCGCGTCTGCCATTCCGCCACCTCGGCGCGGACCCAGATTTTAGCATTAATTGCTAAAATGGGCCTCTGATGAGCGCGACGCGTCTAGTCAACGTCAACATCGCCGGGCACTACCTGCTGCCGACTCCGCGGCAGGTTCAAGACCTGCTGCCGGCGCCGCGTAAGAGCCTCGACGTCGTCGCCGAAAGCCGTCGCGTCATCCGGGATATCCTCGACGGCCACGATCACCGGCTCTTGGTCGTCGTCGGCCCCTGCTCGATCCACGACCCGAAGGCCGCGCTCGACTACGCGCGGCGCCTGAAGAAGCTCGCCGACAAGGTCTCCGAGCGACTCTACGTCGTCATGCGCGTCTACTTCGAGAAGCCGCGCACGACCGTCGGATGGAAGGGCCTCATCAACGATCCGAATATGGACGACTCGTTCCACGTCGAGAAGGGCATCAAGCTCGCGCGCAAGCTCCTGATCGACGTGACCAAGCTCGGCTTGCCGACGGCGACGGAAGCCCTCGACCCGGTCACGCCGCAGTACATCTCCGAGCTCGTGAGCTGGCACGCGATCGGCGCGCGCACGATCGAGTCGCAGACCCACCGCGAGATGGCGAGCGGCCTCTCGACGCCGATCGGTTTTAAGAACGGTACCGACGGCAACGTCCAGGTCGCCATCGACGCGATGCGCTCCGCGCTCACGTCGCACCACTTCCTCGGCATGGACGTCGACGGCCGCGTCTCGGTCTACAAGACGGCCGGCAATCCGTATTCCCACGTCGTGTTGCGCGGCGGCAAGAAGCCCAACTTCGATTCTAAAAGCGTCGGCGCCTGCGCGGCCGCGCTGCGCAAGGCCGGCCTGCGCGCGAAGGTCATGATCGACTGCAGCCACGGCAACTCGAACAAGGACCACAAGCGCCAGCCGCTCGTGTTTTCCGAAGTCCTGCGCCAGGTCAGCCGCGGCGGCTCGCCGATCGTCGGCGTCATGATCGAGAGCAACCTCGAAGAAGGCAACCAGCCTCTCGACGGCCGCGCGCTCAAGTACGGCGTCTCGGTGACCGACAAGTGCCTCGGCTGGGCCGAGACCGAGCGCTGCCTCCTCGAAGCCGCCGCTCTCTAGCCGCGCGGTCGTGGGGCCAAGCAGTCAAAATCACTTCTTTGCTTAAAAGCAACACCCAGGCGTTGCTTCTAACAAAGAAGTGATTTTGACTGCTTGACCCCGCCGGTCTCGGGCTTGACGGCGGCGGCTCAGCGGCGTCCGATGGGGTAGCTGCCGAGGGTCTTGAGGACGTGCGCCTGCTTCTCGACGGCGTGCAGCGCTTTCTTCACGCTTTGGTCTTTCAAGCCGCCTAGGAAGTCGACGAAGAACACGTACTCGAACGGGTTCTCCGGGATCGGGCGCGATTCCAGGCGCGTGAGGTTGATGCCGTTGTCCGCGAAGTGCTGAAGGCAGCGCAGCAGCTCGCCCGGCTTGTGCTTGGTTGAGAACACCACGCTCGTCTTCTCCATCTTGAGCCCCTTCGGCGCGCGCGCCGGCCGGCAGAAGACGAGGAAGCGCGTGATGTTCTCCTTGAAGCTCTGGATGCCGCGCGCGAGGACCTTGAGCCCGTACGCCTTCGCGCAGTCGGCCGAGGCGATCGCGGCCTGCGAGACGTCGTTGCGCTCGGCGACGAGCTTGGCCGCGCCGGCGGTGTCGTACTCGGGCGCGGCCGAGAGCTTGTGCCGGCGCAGGAACGCGCGGCATTGCGCGAGCGCGACGGGATGCGAGTACGCGGTCTTGATCCACTCGAGCTTCGAGTGCTTGGGCGCGAGCAGGCAGTGGTCGATCTTGAGGTAGCACTCGCCGACGACGAAGACGCTCTTCTCCCAAAAGAGATCGGCGTTGACCGCGACCGGCCCGGCGATCGTGTTCTCCACGGGCAGGATGCCGAAATCGGCGCCGCCGCCCTCGACGGCGGAGAACACGTCCTCCGACAGCTCGAAGCCGAGCGCATGGGCGCGCGGGCCGAAGTGCCTCTTGAGCGCCGCCTCGCTGTAGGCTCCGCGCAAACCTTGATACGCTACTTTCATCGCGCCACCTTCCTGTCGATCTCCTTCATCACGCGCAAGAGCCGGCGCCGCATCGGCGCGGCGTAGGCGTTGTAGCGGTTCATGTCCTCGAAGAGCTCCCAGCTGTCGTTTTGCACGGTCTGCAGGATGCGCAGCAGCCGCCGGTAGCCTTCCGTGTCGATTCCCGTCGTCTTGGAGCCGAGCCCGATCAGCGCGCGGCCGATGAAATGCGTGAGAACGAGGGACTCGGCCGCCTTCTTGTCGTGCGCGGCCGGGCTCATCTCGACGATCACGAGCCCGTACTCTCGAAGCGCGCGTTTGAACGCGGGATAGAGCGGGCCCTTCACGCGGACCCTGCTGACGATGATCTTGCGGCCCTCCATCGACTCCGCCGCGCTGTCGGGCCCGAAATTGGGGTGCGTGGCCAGGAGCTGGATGGACCGCGGCAGCCGCTTCTTCATGACGCGGACCGGATGCTCCATCACCGAGCAAACGTCGACCACGAGTGATCCCGGACGAAGGAGCGGAGACATCTTCTTGATCGCCGTCTCGAACTCGCCGATCGGGACGCACGGGATCACGACGTCTTGGGCGCAGGCTTGCGCCAATGAAGCGGAACTCTTGGCGGGCCGGACGTCGTGGACCTTCACGTCGTGCCGCTTCGCGAAGTAGCGCGCGAGCAGCGAGCCGAGGCGCCCGGCGCCGATGATCCCGATCCTCATTCGAGAAACAACCGAATCCTCTCGAAACCTTCGCGGATGGCGGCCTCGCTCCCGGAGAAGCTCAGGCGCAGGTAGCCCTCGACGCCGCAGGTCGAGCCCGGCACCGCGGCCACCCGCGCCCGGGCGAGCAGCGCGTCGGCCAGCGTAGCCGAGTCCTTGAAGCGCCTTCCGAGATGGCGGCGCGCGTCGGCGAAAATGAAAAAGCCGCCCGAAGGCTCGCGAAACGTGAAAAGCGGCGCCGCCAAAGCGCAGGCGAGATCGCGGCGCTTCTCGTAGGCCGCGCGCAGCCGCTCGTCATGCGCGGGGTCGAGCGCGAGCGCGAGCGCGGCGAGCGCGGCGCGCTGCACGAAGACGGCGACGTTGCCGGTCACGTGGCTGTGCACCCGCGCGATCGCGGCCGCGATCGCGGGCGCGGCGGCGAGATAGCCCGCGCGAAAGCCCGTCATCGACCAGCTTTTCGAGAAGGTCTGGATCGTGATCGTGCGGCGCGCCGCGTCCGGCGAGACGCTCGCGGGGCTCACGTGCTTGCCGCCGTCGAAGACGAGTTTCTCGTAGGCCTCGTCGGCGAGGATAAAGAGATCGCGCTTCTTGGCGATGGCGGCGAGGGCGCGCAGCTCGTCTCTCCCGTAAACGGCTCCCGTGGGATTGTTCGGGGTGTTGATGACGATGCCGCGCGCGCGGCGCGTAAGCGCGCGGCCGATCGCGTCGACGTCGAGCGTCTGCTCCATCGAGAGCGCGAAGACGGGCTCGGCGCCCGCGAGGCGCACGGCGTGGGGGAACGTCGCCCAGCACGGCGCGGGGATCACGACCTCGTCGCCGGGATCGCAAAGGACCTGAAGGCTCTCGTAGATCGCCTGCTTGGCGCCGTGCGTGACGAGCACCTGCTCCGGGGCGACGCGCAGGCCGTTCTCCCGCGCGAGCTTGCGCGCGATGGCCGCGCGCAGCTCCGGGAGGCCGGCCGATTGGGAATAGCGCGTCTCACCCGCGGCCAACGAACGCTTTGCCGCGGCGACAACGGCCGCGGGGGCGGGCATGTCGGACTCGCCCTCGAGCAGGCTCACGACGTCGACGCCGGCGCGCCTCAGGCGCGCCGCCTCGGCGAACAGCTTCAGCGTCGCGGACTCGGAAACGACCGCGGAGCGCTCAGAGAGCTTCGTGGTACTGCACCTCTTTCGAGTTCATGACGATGAGGCGAAAGACCACTTCGACGAACTCGGCGTCTAGATCGTGGCGCGCGCCCCAGGCTTTGACGCGCGCGAGCAGCGCTTCCTCGCGCTTGCGGTCGTAGATGGGCAGTTTGACGACTTTTTTGACCCGCGCGAGCTCGAGCACGAGCTCCTTGCGCTTGGCGAGCTGCCGGACGATCTCGTCGTCGACGCCGTCGATGCCGAGCCGGATGCGTTCGAGCTTTTTTTGCAGCTTTTGGTCCATGACGCCGTGATCCTATCATTTCAGGGCCCGCTGGCGGCCGCGCGGGGGCGGGGCTATACTATCGCGATGCCGGCGAACAAGAAGGTCTTGGCCGCGGCGCTCGCGTTGGCTCTCGCCGCGCCCGCCGCGCTCGTCGGGCTGAGCCCGGCGTTGAGGCAGCGCGCGGCCGCGCTCTGGACGAGTTGGGGGTCGGCGCCGGTCGCGCAGGCGCCTCCGGCGGGCGCTGCCGCTGCCGCTCCCGCGCCGGCGGCCGCTCCCGTGAGCGTCTCGCTTCCCGGCGCGACGTTCGCGAAGGGCGCGCTGGGCGACGATGAAACGCTCGCGCCGGTCGCCGGGACTCCCGTCGGGCTCGGAGAGCCGCCCAAGCTCGAGCCTTTTACCGTGCCGCAGGACGAAACGGGGCCGCCGATCGGGCCCGGCGTGTCCTTGACGCCGGGCGGCGGCGGCGCGGGCTGCGTGCACTCGCATGCGCGCATCGACTTGCGCAGCCGCCAGGCCGGCTACTCGGGCGCCGCGCCCGAGTACGATCCGTGCCCGGTGGGGGGCTATAACGGGAAAACCGCGGGCTATGACGGCGCCGCGCCGGGCTACGGCGGCAAGACGGCCGGCTACGACGACGCCCGGACGCCGGCGTACGGAGCCGCGCCTATGTATGGGGCCGCGCCTCAATACGGCAAGTCCGTAGGCTACGCCGGTCGCCAAGCGGGCTACGGGCAGAAAGCCGCCGGCTACTCCGACAAAGGCGCGGGCTATTAGACGGCCTTGCGGTAAATCCGTTTCCCCGCTACACTTTTCCGAATGGCCCTGAAAGTGCTCGTGGTCGACGACAGCCCCGTCACCCGCGCGATGCTGTCCGACTTCCTGTCGATGATCGGGCATCAGGTCGTCGGCGAAGGCGTCGATCTCGCGCAGACGCTGACGATCCTCAAGGCCCAAACGCCCGACTTGATCACGCTCGACCTCTCGATGGAGAAGGAGGACGGCTTGACGGTCCTCAAGGCGATCCGGCAGGCCGACGCCAAGGTCAAGGTTCTCATCGTGTCCGGCAACACGCAGCAGGAGATCTACGACCAGCTGCTGGCCGCCGGCGCGTGCGGCGTGCTGATGAAGCCGTTCACGCTCTCGGAGCTGACGACGGCGCTCGACAAGGCGGCCGCGGCGTGAACCGGGAGGCGCTGCGCGCGCTCGTCGCCGAGGGCGGGGCCAAGGCGGCGGAAAAGCTCGGCGAGGCCACTGGCGAGAAGTGGGTCATCGAGTCGGTCGCGCTCAGCGTCGAGGACGACGCGGTCTTCGAGCCGCTGCTCGCGGGGATCGCCAAAGACCATTACGGCAGCCACTTCTCGATCCCGGGCGCGGGCATCGTCGTGATGTTCCCGGGCAAGAGCGGCTATCTCGTGAGCACGGCCTTCACGCGCGATCACCAAGACCAAGTCGAGAGCATGGACAAGCGCGAGCTCAAGTCCCTCGCCGAGATCGCGAACATCTTCTTGAATCCGCTGATCGGCCATCTGGCGGCCGCGTGGCGGCGCACGGTCATCCTCTCCGCGCCCAAGATGGAGGTGGCGAGCCAGCGAGACCTCGTGACGGCGGCGCTCGCGCGGTTCCAGGACAAGGAGAAGCTCGCGGCTTCGCTGTTGATCAAGCTCTCCTCGCCGAATCTTTTCTCCCAGTGCGCGGTCGCGATCTTCCTCGACTCGTCTCTCGCCGACCTCGCCGGATGATCCGAAAAGCCTCCGTCAAGGATCTTCCGGCGATCCTCGCGCTCTATCGCGCCGCGCTCGCGGACGAGGAGTGCCTGACGGAGCGCGAGGCACGCGCGCTGTTCGCGCGCATGCGGCGCTACCCGAGCTACGGCGTCTATGTTTTTATAAGGCGCCGGCGCGTCGTCGGGACGTTCGCGCTGCTCGTCATGGACAACCTCGGGCACCGCGGCGCGCCGTCGGGGATCGTCGAGGACGTCGCCGTCGCGCCCGAGATGCAGGGACGCGGCATCGGGCGCGAGATGATGGCCTTCGCGCTCGAGCGCTGCCGTCGCGCGGGCTGCTACAAGCTGGCTTTATCGAGCAACTCGCGGCGAGTGAAAGCTCACGCGTTCTACGAGTCGCTGGGCTTTAAGCGGCACGGCTACAGCTTCTTGGTCGAGCCCTGAGCGAGCAGGCGCAGGGTCTCGCGCGCCGCGCGCCAGCCGGACTCGATCGCGCCCTCGATGCACGGCATCTGGGAATCGACGCCCGCGAAGGCGATCCGCCCGACCGGTTCCTCGACTTGCGCGCGATGCTCCGTGAGATAGCGCGGATAATCGACCGGCATCGCGTGCCCCCAGCGCACGATCCGCACGCCGTGCAGCTTGGCCTTGGCGCCGGGGAAGATCTTGTCGAGATCGCCGGCGACGCGCTCGGCGATCTTCTCGTCCGAGGAGGCGAGCAGCTTGCGCCTTCCGTCGTCGCCGCCGAGCGGGATGAAGGCCTCGAGGAGCTGCGCCGGAGTGCCGGGCCCGGCCTCGGGCGGCGCGCGGCCCCAGTCCGTCGGCTCCAGGTCCGTGAAGATCGTGCTCGTGCCGGTCCAAAGATCGAAGGACTGCCGGTAAACCGGCGCGTCGAGCGCGACGATGGCGATGGCGTAGGCCGAGTAGCGCACGCGCGAAAGGGCCGCGTCCTTCCATTTGGGAAGCCCGACGATCAGGCGCCGCGCGACGAACGACGGCGCCGCCATGACGAGGGTCTTGGCGCGGGCGGTCTCCCGCTTGCCGCCGCGCTCATATTCGATGGTGACGCCGGCGGCGTCCTGCGCGACGGCCTCGACCATCGCGCCCGTCAGGATCCGCTCGCGGCCGATCTTATCGGCGAGGCGCTCCGAGATGATCCCGGGCCCGCCGTCCCACGTGATGTTCTGCGTCTGGCCGAAATCGGCGGACATGAAGACGAGCCCGGCCCAGGCGGAGACCTCCTCGGCGGAGACGCCGAAGAGGCTGCGCGCGTAGCGCCGCGCGAAGGCGCCGGCCTCGGCGCCGTATTTCTTGGCGACGTAGTCGTAGAAGCTCCGCCGGTCGAGGCCGCGCTGATAAGCGGACGGTTTCTCGGGGACCGGCGGGACTTGGCCTAGCTCGGGGCTGACGGAGAGCTTGGCCATGTCGGAGGACAGCTTGCCGAGGTAGTCTTTCAGCGGGTCGAGCTTGATCTTGCCGGTCGCGGGCGAATACATCGCGTTGCCGGGCTCGGGGATCGGCGCCGTGGAGATGTCGAGGTCCTTGAAAAGATCGGCGATCAGCGGCAGATAGACCTGCGCCATGTAGCCGGCCGCGACGGGATAGCGCGCCCGGCCCCAGGATTGGCGCCGGACCTTGCCGCCGACGTCGTCCTCCTTCTCGAGCAGCAGGACGTCCTTGCCGCGCAGGTAATATGCGGCGGTCAGGCCCGCCGCGCCGCCGCCGACGACGACGACGTCGTGGACCTTGCCGTCGTCGCGCGCGCGCGGCGCCTCGGGAGGCTTGGCGTCGCGGATCGCCGCGTGGCACTTCGCGCAGCTCTCGCCTTTGAAGTAGTCGGGTTCGGCGGCACCGGCTCTGGCGGGAGCCAGAAGCAGAGCGAGCATCAGCGCGAGCATTGAAAGATTCTAGCGGATACGGACTATGGTCGACCATAGTCCGTATCCGGCGGCAACATACCGTGGCCTAATTGGTTGCCAAGTATCCGACGAGCGTCGCGGGAAGCGGCTGAGAACCGTAGCGCCGCAGGGTCCTCGCGCGGAAACCGGCCCGGCGCAGCGCGGCGAGGACGAACGCGGGGCGGAAAAGCGCGAGGCGATGGACCTCGCGGGAGCGCTTTCCGGAGCGCACGGCGACGATTGTGCGCGTGAGAAAGCGCTTGTCCAGGCTCTCGACTGAGATCGCTTCGACTTCCCAGCCCCGCGCGGAGACTGAAGCCGTTCTTGTCTCGGGTTTCTTCCCGGGCGAGGGCGCACGCAGATCGAGAAGCAGAACGCCGCCGGGACGCAGCGCGCGAGCCGTCTTTTTGAAAAAGCGGACGAGCCGCGCCTCGCTCGCGCCGTACGCCGCGGCTTCTCCGAACGCCGTGATCGCCGCGCACGGAGGGATGCGGACCGCGTGCAGCGAGCCGCGCAAGAAGCGCGCCTTCGGCGCGCGCCGCCGCGCCAGCTTGACCATCTCCGCGGAGATGTCGACGCCGAGAGCCTCGTAACCCGCGCGCGTCAGGGCCAGCGCCCAGCGACCGCCGCCGCAGCCGAGATCGACGACGAGCCCGGACCGGATCCCGCGCCCGCGCAGGAGCGAAAGGAAGAACGGCGCCGTCCTCGCCGAGGCGTCGAAACCCGCGTCATGGACGCGCGCGAGGTCTTTCCGGTAGATTCGCATCGGTGCGATCTTATATAAATGAAGCTCGACTGTATTGATCAAGGAGGCTGCTATGGATCGCGGCGCATGGGCGGAGTGGAAGGGCGACTTGAAGACGGGCAAGGGTTCGATCACGACGGACAGCGGAGCGCTCAAGGCGGGCGTGTACTCGTTTACGACGCGCTTCGAGCCGGGCGTCACCGGGACGAACCCGGAGGAGCTGATCGCGGCCGCGCACGCCGGCTGCTTCTCGATGGCGCTGTCGGCGCAGCTGTCGAACGCGAACCTCAAGCCCGAGAGCGTCAAGACGAAGGCGACGGCGACCCTCGAGAAGCTCGAGGCGGGCTGGACGGTCACGAAGGTCCGGCTCGACGTCGAGGGCAAGGTCCCCGGCTGCGACGCGGCCAAGTTCCAGGAGCTCGCCGAGAAAGCGAAGGCCGGCTGCCCGATCTCGCGCCTGCTCAAGGCCGAGATCTCGATGCAGGCCCGATTGCTGTAGCCGCGTGAGGCTCAACGCGGCGCGCGCCGCCGAGATCGTCGCGCTCGCCGCCGTCTATTTCGTCTCGGCCAAGCTCGGCCTCAAGCTCGCGTTCGTGCACGCGAGCGCGACGGCCGTCTGGCCGCCGACGGGCATCGCCTTGGCGGCGCTGCTCGTGCTGGGGCGCGGCGTGTGGCCGGGCGTGCTGCTGGGCGCGTTCGCGGCGAACCTGTCGACGGCGGGCAACGTCTGGACCTCGATCGCCATCGCCTGCGGCAACACGCTCGAGGGCGTGGTCGGCGCGTATCTCGTGGAGCGCTATGCCAGGGGGCGCAACGCCTTCGAGCGGCCGCTCGACGTGTTCCGCTACGCGTTCCTTGCCGGGATTGCGGCGAGCGCCGTCGCCGCCACCGTCGGCGTGGCGAGCTTGGCGCTCGGGGGCTTCGCGCCGTGGGGCCGCTTCGGAGCGATCTGGGCGACGTGGTGGCTCGGCGACGCGGGTGGCGCGATGAACGTCGCCCCTCTGCTCATCCTCTGGGCGCGCCCAAGCGCGGCCGACGCCGTCAAGCGAAGGCCGGGAGAGGTCGCGGCTTTCGTCGCAGTCCTCGCCGGCGTCGCCTGGCTCGTCGCCGCGCCGGCCGGCTTGCGGGGCCGGCCCGTCGGCTTCCTGTCGATGCCGCTTCTCATCTGGGCGGCGGTGCGCTTCGGCGCGCCGCTGGCCTCCGCCGCGATCGTCCTGCGTGGCGCGCTGGCCATCATCGCGACGCTCAAGGGCTTCGGGTTCTTCGCCCGGCCCGATCCCAACGAGTCGCTGCTTCTGCTCCAGGCGTTCCTGTGCGTGGACTCGACGACCGTGCTGGCGCTCGCCGCCGCGATCACGCAATTGCGGCGGACCGAGGCCGAACTGCGCGCCGCGCACGCGGGGTTGGAAGTCAAGGTCGCCGAGCGGACCCGGGATCTCAAGCGCTCCAACGAGGAGCTGGAGCAGTACGCCTACATCGTCTCGCACGACCTTCAGGAGCCGCTGCGCAAGATCTCCGGCTTCATCGACCTTTGGTCGCGGACCTACCGCGGCAAGCTCGACGAGAAGGCCGATCATTACGTGACCCTCGTCATCGACGGCGCCGAGCGCATGAGCATGCTGATCCGCGACCTTCTTGCCTATTCGCGCGTCGGCCGGGACGCGACTCGCGGGCCCGTCGCGGCCGGCGACGCGCTGCGCCTGGCGCTCGACGACCTCGCCCAGGCCATCGAGCGCGAGGGCGCGGAGGTGGTCGTCGGCGAGCTGCCGACCGTCACGGCCGATCCGATCGAGCTGCGCCAGCTCTTCACGAACCTCGTCGGCAACGCGATCAAGTTCCACGCCGAGCGTCCGCCGCGGGTGAGCGTCTCTTGCGAGCGCCGCGAGGGAGAGTGGCTCTTTCAAGTCCGCGACAACGGCATCGGCATCGAGCCCGCGCACCGCGAGCAGATCTTCGTCCTTTTTCAGCGCCTGCACCCGCGCCACAAGTTCCCCGGCACGGGCATCGGCTTGGCCGTCTGCAAGAAGATCGTCGATCGGCGCGGCGGGCGTATCTGGGTCGACTCGAAGATGGGCGAGGGCTCGGTTTTCTCGTTCACGATCCCCATTTGATAGACTGAGCCGATGCTCCGCGACCTCAAGAGCCTCGGGCGGGACACGGTCATTTACGGGCTTTCCACGGTCGTGGGGCGGCTGGTCAACGTCTTCCTGCTGCCGATCTACACCCACTATCTCGCGCCCGGCGACTACGGCGTCGCGAGCACCGTCTTCGCGTATCTGGCTTTTCTCAACGTCGTCTACGCCTATGGAATGGACCTGGCGTTCATGCGCTTCTCCGGCCGGGGCAAGGACGGCGAGACCGGGAACTTCTCGACTCCTTTCTTTTCGGTCGCCGCGACCTCGATCCTGCTTTCCGCGGCGATCTACGTCTTCGCGGGCCCGGTCGCGCGCTTGGCCGACGTGCCGCCGGGGCTCGAGAACGTCGTCAAGCTCTCGGCTTGGATCCTCGCGCTCGACGCGATCGCCATCGTGCCGTTCGCCGAGTTGCGGCTGGCGCGCCGCGCGACGGCCTACGCCGGCATCAAGACCGCGAACATCATCCTCAACGTCGCGCTGACGTATTTTTTCCTGGGCCGGCTGCGCCTCGGCGTCCCCGGAGTCTTTTTGGCCGCGATGGCGGCCTCGAGCGCGACGCTGACGATGCTCGCTCCCGTCGTGGCGAAGAAGCTGGAGTTCAAGTTCGACCGGCCGCTCCACAAGGAAATGCTGCGCTTCGGCCTGCCGCTGATCCCGGCGGGCATCGCCTCGATGGTCGTGCAGGTCATAGACCGGCCGATCATGATGCGCATGTCCGGCGACGCGGCGGTGGGGATCTACACGGCCAACTACAAGCTCGGCATCTTCATGCAGCTGATCATCAACATGTTCGACATGGCGTGGCGGCCGTTCATCCTGCCGCGCGCGGAGTCGCCCGACGTCAAGCGGCTGATCGCGCGGGTGCTGACTTATTTCTGCGCGGGCTCGGCAGTGGTCGTGATCGCGGTCTCCCTTTTCATCCGGGACGTCGTGGCGCTGCCTCTGCTCGGCGGAAAGCCGCTGATCCATCCCGACTATTGGAGCGGCCTGCCCGTCGTGCCGTGGGTGCTGCTCGCTTATTTTTTCAACGGCGTCTATTACAACTTCCTGACGCCGGTCAATCTCGCCAAGCGCAACGATCTCGTCGCCGTCGCGACGGCCCTCGGCGCGATCGTCAACGTCGCGGCCATTCTCATCCTCCTCCCGCGGTGGGGCATCGTCGGCGCGGCGGCGGCCACGCTGCTCGCTTATGTGGTGATGGCCTGCGTCCTCTATTTCCTCGCCCAGAAAGTCTATCCGGTCGACTACGAGTGGGCGCGGCTGACGCGCGTGGCGGCGGCGTTCTCGGCGAGCGGAGCCCTGGCGTGGTATTTCTGGGATTCCCCGCTCTGGTCCCGGGGCCTGATCGTCCTGCCGATCCCGGTCATCCTCGCCGCGAGCGGGTTCGTCGCCGTGGACGCGCGCGCCGCGCTGCGCCGCCGG
>CAZRIP010000030.1:0-31799 GCA_964600165.1 uncultured Elusimicrobia bacterium
TTGATCGCGGCCGTCTTCAGCGCCGCGCTGCTCGCGCCGTTCGTCGGCGAGGCCTGGCACGTCGACGAGCCCTTCTTCCTCGACGTCGCCGCGGGCAAGCCCGCGCCGGCCAATCCGGCGTGGCCCGAGCTCAACAACAACCCGCCGTTGCTGCTTCCTCTTTTGTCGGCGGCGCGGCGCGCGACGGGCGGTGGAGAAGCGCCGATGCGGCTGTTCTTCCTGCCGTTCGACTTGCTCGCCGCGGCCTCGCTCTACCTTCTCGCCGCGCGCTTCTTGAAGCGCCCTCTCGTTCCCGCGCTCGTCGCGATCGCTTCGCCCGCTTATCTCATCAACCTGGGGCATTTGATGGCCGAGAAGCCGGCGGCCGCGCTCGCGTTTTTCGGCCTCTGGCTCTACGTCAAAGGCCTCGACGACGACGAGCCGCTCGCGTTCTGGGCGGCGGCGGCGGCCTTCGCGGCGGCCTCGCTCTCGAAGTACCTGGTCGTCTTCGCGCCGGCCGCGGCCTTTTGCTACGGCTGGTCGCGAGGCAAGCCGCGCGGAAGGCTCGCCGCGCACGCGGCGCTCTCGCTGGTTCCGCTCGCGGTCTTTTTTCTCGTCGAGCCGGCGGCGCTCTCGGCTGTCCGGACCGTTTCATCGGGCGCGGCGGGCGGCCTTTGGTCGGCGCCGAGCCACCGGTTGAGGGCCTTCCTCGCCTTCACGGGCGGCTGCGCGGCCGGCGCGAGCCTCTGGTGCGGCGCCGCGCCGCGCCGCGTCTGGGCGGCCTCGGCGGCGTGCGCCGCCGCGCTGTTTCTTCCCTGGTTCGATCTCGCGCCCGTGCGCGGGCTCGACCGCGCGCTCGGCGCCGCGTTCTCCGCAGCCGGGCTCGTCGGGCTCGCGCGCGCGGCGCGTCTTTGGGGCCCGCGCTCGAAAGGGGGGGCTTTGTGGGCCGCGTGGGCCGGGTTCGCCGGCGTCTTGTGCCTCGCGTATTGGTGCGTGATGGCGCGGACCGTCCTGTTCGTCCTGCCGCCCGTCATTTTCGCGCTCGCCGAGGCTCTGGAGGCGCGCGCGCGCGCGCCGCGCCGGGAGCTGGCCGCGCTCGCCGTATCCGTGCCCCTGTCGCTGGCCCTGGCCGCCGTCGACGCCCGTTACGCCGGGGCGCAGCGCGAGATGGCCGAGCGGGCGGCGGGCTTCGCGCAAGGCGGCCGCGTCTGGTCGGCCGGGCACCTCGGGCTGCGCTATTATCTCGAGCGCGCAGGCGCCGAGCCGGTCGATTGGGCTCTCGTGCGTCCGGGCGACGCCGTCGTGTCGTCGGCGACGAACTCCGCGCTGGGCAGGCCCCCGCGCCCGATCCCGGCGCGGGTCGACACCGTCGACGTCGACGAGCCGATCCCGCTGCGGCTCATCAGCCTCGGGCGCGACGAGGCGGGGTTCTACTCGAGCATCGGGGGCTTCCTGCCGTTCACCGTCAGCCGCGAGCCGGTGGAGCGATTCATCGTCGTCCGTCCCCGTTGATCGCCCTGTGAAGTTTTTGTTTAATGGAAGTTCATGGAGTCCGACAACTCCGAGTCCACCCGCCCCCAAGACAAGCTGATCGTCATCGTCGACGACGACGACAGCGTGCGAGAGCTGCTGGAGTTCCTCGTCCGCAAGGAAGGCTTCAACGTCGAGACCGCGGCCGACGGCGAAGAGGGCTTGGGCAAGATCCAGAAGCTGCTGCCGAACCTCGTGATCCTCGATCTGATGCTGCCGCGCTACGGAGGCTTCGAGATCCTGCGCCAGCTCCAGCAAGGCGAGACCTCGCGCGTGCCGATCATCATCGTCACCGGGCGCTATACCGACCGCACGACGGCCGACATGATCCGGCAGGAGTCGAACGTCATGGACTTCCTCGAGAAGCCGATCAAGGCCAACATGCTCGCGATGTCGCTGCACAAGATCCTTAAGACGTCATCGCCTGAGATGCGCGCGGCGGACGGCAAGCAATAGATGGAAGAAGAAAGCCTTCCCGACCCGCAGCTGGCCGACCCGGCCGAGAAGCTCGTTCTTCTAGTCGACGACGACGAAAGCCTGCTCGATTTGATGGAGCACGTCGTCAAGAAAGAGGGCTTCCGTACCGACCGCGCCATGGACGGCACGGAGGCGCTGCGCAAGGCCGAGGCTCTGACGCCGGACCTGATCGTCCTCGACTTCATGCTTCCCGGCATGGGCGGCTACGAGGTGCTGCGCGAGCTCCAGGCCTCGGGCGCGGGCTCGATCCCCGTCATCGTGATCACCGGCCGGCACATGGACCGCAAGAACATCGAGATGGTGCGCCTTGAGAGCAACGTCAAGGAGTTCATGGAAAAGCCGCTGCGGCCGGCGATCATGGCGGCGGCGCTCCATAACCTGCTCAAGACGCGGCCGCCGGACATCAACCGCTCTTCCGGCGGCAACCGCGGCCCCATGAGCGGCGGAATCTTCTAGCGGCGCATGCTGCGCCGCGCGGGATCGGCCGTGCTCGCCGGCTTGGTCATCGTCTACGCCTTGGCCTACGCGGACGTCGCGTGGCGCGCGCGGTCGGCTTATCTCGAGGGCGAGAAGTACATGGCTTGGAGCCTCGATCCCGCGCTCAAGCGCGCCGCGCTGCAGGCCGAGTTCGCGGGCCGGGAGCGCGCCCTGCGCGACGAAGCCGCGGCCGGAAAGCTTTCGGGGGCGGAGTTGGAGCAGCGCGCGGCGCTCTTGCGCTTCGACTTCAACGAGCGGCTCCAGGAAAGCTCGCTCAAGTACGCCGTCGCGTGGTACCGCACGGCCGTCGAATTGTTCTCGCCGCCGGAGAGCCGCTGGGTGGCCCTTTCGCGCTCGCGCCTGGCGGAGGCGAAGGCTCTCTGGAAGCGAGAGCTAGACGCGCAAAAGGTCCCGTACAAAGAGTACATGCTGGAGTAGCCCGATGACCGAAAGGCCATGCTGCGGCTGCTGATCGGGCTGACGCTCCTGCCGAGCTCCGCGCTGACGCTCGCGGCGGCGGCCGCGGCCGTGGGCGCGGTCGCCTCGAAGTCCTCCGCGTCGTTCCCGTTCTTGGCCGGCTTGGCCGCAGCCGCCGCCTGCTGGGCTTTCCTGCGGTTCTTGGTCGTCGAGCAGGCGGGGCCTGCCTCATGGCTGGGCGCGGCGGGGCGGCGGCTCTACGTGTTCGGCCACGAGCTCACCCACGCGCTCGCCGCGTGGTCGGTCGGCGCGAAAGTCCTCGGCTTTAAAGTGGGGGACTCGGGCGGCCACGTCGACTTGTCCCATTCGAACGCTTACATCGCGCTCGCGCCGTATTGCGTCCCGATTTACGCCTTGCTCGTCGTGGCCGCTTACCGCGCGTTCCTGTGGGCCAAGCCGGGCGCCGGCGGCCGGGAGATTTTTCTGGCGACGCTCGGAGCGGCGGTGGCGTTCCATCTGCTCAAGACCGGCGAGGTGCTCTGGGATCGCCGCCAGCCGGACCTCGCGGCGGCCGGCGGCGCGGTCTTCTCGCTGTCTTTGATCGCGCTCGCCAACGGCGTCATGATCCTGCTGCTGCTCAAGACCTTGTTCCCAGCCGCGGTGCCGCTGGCCGAGACGGCGCGGAGCGTGACCTCTCGCTCCGCCGGCTTCTGGCGCTGGAGCTACGAGTTCGTCCGGCCGATCCCGTCGGCGTTCGTCGCGCAGCTGAGGCGGCGATGAGCGACCTTCTGCGCGAGTGCGGGCGCAAGGTCTTCCACATGCTCTCGCTGGTCTATCTCGCGGCTTATTTCATGATCGGCTATCCCGCGATCCTCGCCTGGCTCGGGGCGTGGTCGGCCGTCGTCGTCGCCGTCGAGAGCTCGCGTCTTTACCTTCCGGGCTTCAACGACTTTCTTTTCCGCTTGTTTCGCGGCCTCTCGCGGCCGGAGGAGCGCGGCCATTACAGCGGCGTCTTTCACACGACGATCGGGGCGCTGGTCCTCATCGTCCTTTTCGGCGCGCGGCCGAGCTTCGTCGCGGCGGGGATATGGTGCGTGTCGCTCGGCGACGCCGCGGCGGCTCTTGTCGGCAAGTCCATCGGACGCGTGCGGATACTCGGAGGCAAGAAGTCCGTCGAGGGAAGCGCCGCCTGCTTCCTGGTCTGCGCCGGCGCCTGCTCGGCGCTCGGCTTTCGTCCGGCGGCGGCGGCGGCGGCGGCCCTGGCCGCGACCGTCGTCGAGCTGCTGCCGACGACCTGGTTTTTCAACGACAACCTCTGGATGCCGCTGGCGACCGCCGCGGCCCTCGCTCTATGTGCGGGATAGCGGGCGTCTTCAAGCCGTCCGGCGCCTTCGACGCCGACGCCGCGGCGCGGCGCGCGCGCAAGGCCGTCGACGCGATCGCGTATCGTGGGCCCGACGCGTCCTCGGTCCGGGCCTGGCCGGAGCGCGGCCTCGTCCTCGGCCACCGCCGCTTGTCGATCCTGGACCTGTCGGACCGCGCGAACCAGCCGATGGCGTCGGCGGACGGCGCGCTCGTGATCTCCTACAACGGCGAGATCTATAATTTCATGGAGCTGCGCGCCGATCTGGAGAAAGAGGGCGCGCGGTTTTCGACCACGAGCGACACCGAGGTGATCCTCGAGGCTTGCGCGCGCTGGGGGCTCGAGCGTTTCTTGTCGCGCGCCGCGGGGATGTTCGCGTTCGCGCTGCACGACCGTTCCCGCGAGCGTCTTTCCCTCGTCCGCGACCGCGCCGGCAAGAAGCCTCTTTTTTATTCGACGCGCGGCGGCGCCACTTCCTTTTGCTCCGAGATCGCGGGGCTGCTCGAGCTGCGCGAGGGCCCGCGCGAGATCTCCAAGGAGGGCCTCGAGGCTTTCCTGACGCTCAAGTTCGCGCCCGCCCCGTTGACGCTTTTCGACGGGATCGCCAAGGTGCCGGCGGCGCATTACCTGGAGGTCTCCGCGTCCGGGACGCGGTTATCGAGATATTGGTCGCCCCTGGGCAAGCCGGCGTTCGCCGGCGATCCCGCGGACGCCGTCGACGCCGCGCTGTCGGTCGCGGCGCGCCGCCGGCTCGTCTCCGACGTGCCGGTGGCGGCGTTCTTGTCCGGCGGCATCGACTCGAGCCTCGTCATCGACAAGCTCGCCGAGGCCGGCGCCGCGCGCACGGCCACTTACACGATCGGCTACCCGGACATGCCCGGCTACTCGGAGTTCGAGTACTCACGCTTGATCGCGGCGAAATACCCGATCGATTATCGCGAGATCTCCGTCGACGCGCGGCAGACGCTCGAGGCGCTGCAAGACGAGAGCTTGATCATGGGCGAGCCGATGACCGATTGGGTCTGGGTGCCGCTGCATTTCCTCAGCCGCGCCGCGCGCGCCGACGGGTTCAAGGTCGTCCTCCTCGGAGAGGGCTCCGACGAGCTCTTCTTCGGCTACGACGTCATGGCCAAGGCCGCGCGCCAGCTCAAGGCGTTCGAGAGCCCCGCGCGCCGCGCGTTCGCGAAGGCCGCGTATCCGCTCGGCCGCGCGCTCTTGGACACCCTGCCGCGCGGCCACAGCCGGCTCGAGCTCTGGCGCCGCAGCGCCAAGAGCCTGCCGCTTTATTGGGGCAGCTCGCTCGGCTTCCCGGCGACGCAGCGCCATCAGCTCGCCGGCCCTGCCCTCGGCGAAGCCGCGGGCGATCCCGCCGAGCGCTTCATCTCCGGCCTCTGGCGCGACTACGAGGAGCAAGCGAACGACCCGCGCGACGTCGCCAACCTGATCTGCTGGGTCGAGTTCAACACCAAGATGGTCGAGGTTCTCTTGAAGCGAGTCGATCGCGTGACGATGCGCCACTCGCTCGAGGCGCGGGCGCCGTTCCTCGACCACGAGCTCTGCGAGCTCGCATTTTCGATCCCGGGAGCGATCAAGTTCAAAGGCGGGCGCCTCAAAGCGCTGTTGAAAGACGTCGCGCGCCGCCACATTCCCGCGGAGATCGTCGACCGTCCGAAGATGGGCTTCTCGTTTCCGTTCAAGCAGTGGCTGCGCGGCCCGCTCGGCCCCGCCGTCGAAGAGGCCTTCGAGAAAAGCCGCGTCTTCCGCGATCACTGGCTCAACCGCACGTTCTGCCGGCAGATGCTGCGCGAGCACCGCGCGGGCTGGGCCGACCACGCGCCGAGGCTTTGGGCGCTCTACAGCTTGTGCCGGTGGTACGACCGTTGGATTCCGTGATGAAAGGCAAGCGCGTCGCCATCGTCTGCCGCGAGGCCTCGGGCTTCGGCGGCACGACGACGACCATCGTCGAGCACGCGCGGCGACTCTCCGCCCTCGGCTGCGGCGTCGACGTTTACGGCTGGAAGCTCGACCGCGAGCGCTTGCGGGAAGCCGGCGCCGCGCCGATGAAGGTCCACGGCTTCTCGTTCGGCGGCACGCTCAAGCGCAAGCTCTTCGCCTGGGCCGCGGACCGCGCGACGGCGCGCGGCTACGACGTCGTCCACGGGCACGGCGACAATTATCGCCAGGACGTCTTGAGCCTGCACAACTGCGTCCACGCGGCGCACGAGGCGGTGCTGGGAACGCCCGTCGATGATTCGCGCGGCGTGGCTTTCATCCACGCCAAGCAGCTGCGCGAGCGGCGGTTCAAAAAGCTGATCGCGAACTCGCGGCTGATGCGAGCCGACGTCATCGAGCGCTTCGGCGTCCCGGAAAAGATGATCGAGGTGATCTATCCCGGCCACGATCCGCGCCGATTCAAGGCGGCCGACAAGGACCGCCTGCGGGAGCGCACGCGCCGGGAGCTCGGCTTCGCGCCGGACGAGCTCGTCTTCGGACTCATCACGTCGGGGGATTTCGTGAAGAGAGGCGTGAACGATTTCGTCGCGGCGCTCGGCCTCGTCGCGCGCGCGAAGATCAAGCTCAAGGCTCTCGTGATGGGCAAGGAGGCCAAGCTCGGCCCTTATCTGCGCGAGGCCGGCCAGGAGGGTCTGCAAGGCGCCCTGACATTCCAACCCGCGGCCGCCGACGTCGAGCGCTTCTATCACGCGCTCGACGTCTACGTCCATCCCGCGCGCTTCGAGGAGTTCGGGCAAAGCCTTCAGGAGGCGCTGGCGTGCGGCTTGCCGGTCGTCACGACGGCGCGCGTGGGAGCGGCGGAGCTCCTTTCCGGCGAGGCGCGGGAAGGGATCGTCGAGCGCGTAGGGCCCGCGGCCTTAGCGGAGACGCTGGAGCGCTTCGCCACCGACGAGGGCCTGCGCGCGCGCCTGACGCGCCTGGCGCCGTCCCTGGTCGCGGGAAACACCTGGGACGCGAACTTCACGGCGACGCTCAAGGCGTATTCCGCCGTTATCGAGAACAGGGCCTGACTGAACTATCGCTGGCGATAGTTGAGATCTGTTTCAACCATCTCGACTTCCCCCGGGGTAAGTCGAGATTCCGTCGGTCCACCCCTCGATAAAAGCGGGATAATCAGCTAAAATCAGTAGGTGAAGCAGCCTCGAGCCCATACTCCGGCGCAGAACCTGCGTTTCGCGCTGCGCGTGCTCTGGCTCTTGACGCGCGGCTTCGCGGCGGTCTTCGTCGGCCTCCTGACGCTCGCCACGCTGCTCGCGCTCTTCTTGCCTCGGATCGTCGACAACCAAAGGGTCAAGACCGTCCTCGAGGCCCAGCTCCAGCAGATCCTTCAGCGGCCGGTCGGCATCAACGGCGTGATCTTGACGCCGCAAGGCATCAAGCTCAACGGCGTGCGCATCGACGCCAAGGACGGCTCCGGCCGCAGCATCGTCGAAAGCCAATACGCCGTCGTGACTTTCAAGCTGCGCCCGCTGCTCGACAAGCGTCTCGAGCTCAGCCAAGTCAAGCTCGTCTCGCCGACGATCCACGTCTGGCGCGGGACGGACGGCCAATGGAACATCGCGGACCTCTTCGCCTCGACGGCCGCGGCGCATGAAGCGCCGATCGGCAGGTTCCAGCTGCCCGTCTCGTTGCACGCCGACAACACCGTCATCGAGAACGGAGAGCTTCAGGTCGAGGACGCGGTCGCCGCCACGCGCTACTCGGTCAAGCGCCTCAACCTCGCGCTGCACAAGTTCGACGTCGAGCACCCGTTCACATTCTCGATCAAGTTCGAGAACAGCAACCAGTTCAAGGACCGCACGCTCGACGCCGCCGTCGCGATGGAAGGCTCCGTCTCTCTCTCCAACCTCGATTGGACGCAAGCCTATTTGCGCGCCTCGAAGCTCGAGGTCAAGCTCGACGGCCAGTCGATCCGCGGCTCCGGCGGCGTGGCCGGCTTCCCGATGCCGGTCGTCGACGCCGACCTCTTGCTGCCGGCGCTCGGCCAAGCGCAGTGGGACTCGTTCTTGAAGAAGAAGCTGGATCTGCAATTGCCGCCGAGCCGCTGGAAGCTCAAGGCGCGATTCCTGGACGGGACCCGGTTCCACGTCGACAATCTGCAGGTCGCCGCGGGCCCGCTGTCCGCGCGCGCCGTGGGCTTGGTCGACATCTCGACCGGGCACCCGCGCGTCGACGCCGAGTTCTACGTCGCCGATTTCCCGCTGAGCCAATCGGCGGGCTTCCGCCAAGCGTTTTCGGCCCTGGGCCTCAAGGGCACGGCGTCCGGCGACGCGACGGTCACGGGCTGGCTGGACCGGCTCGTCGTCCATCGCGCGCACGCGCGCTGGCTCGACGCGGGCGTGACGCTCAAGCGCTTCTCGATCACCCAAGGGTCCGCGGACCTCACGGTCACCGACGACTTCGACAAGCTCGCGCTGTCGGTCTCCCAGGGCGCCGTGGCCGCGTTCGGCCAGAGCGCGTCGAACGTCGACCTTTCGCTCAATCTCAAGGGCAAGGACCTCAAGGTCGACCGGCTCGGCTTTCGTTGGGGCGAGTCGCATATCCGGCTGCGCGGACGCGTCGTCAACCTCTCGAACCCGAAACAGGTCGAGGTCGCGGGCAACGCGGACAAGATCCGCTGGGAGAGCGCCCAAGCCCTGCTCACGACCATCGTCGCCTCGGTGTCGACGCGCGCGGCGACGGCGGACTCCGAGGACGCCGCGTCGAGCAAGCCCTGGCTCCAGACGTTCAAGTACGGCATCCCGCGCAAGTTCCCTGACTCGATCGGTCACATCCGCGTCGGCGAGATCACGCACAAGAACTTCAGCTTCCGCGACACCGACATCCAGTGGGACCTGCACGGCGTCACGCCGAGCCTCAAGCGCGTCGACGGCGACATCCGCGTCGCGTTCGGCCCCGGCTCGGTCAACGACATCCAGGCCGTGCAGGACTCGAACAAGTTCTTGAGCATCGTCTTCCTGCCCTACATCTACATGCACAAGATGAACAACCTCTCGGTGCTCTCGGCGGCGACGGCGTATCCCAAGACGCTCGATTTCAACCGCATCGAGGGCCAGTACACGGCCGAGAAGGGCCTCGTCACGACCAAGTTCTTCCACGTCGACAGTCCTCAGCTCGTCGCCTATGCCGAGGGCACGGCCGACTTCGGCCGCGAGATCGTCGACATGGGCATCCTCACGCGTCTGACGAGCTACCGCGCGCCGCTGCCCGAGTGGTGGGTCGACGAGCTCGGCCGGCCCGCGATCGGCTTTCGCGTGAAGGGCGATTTGAACCGGCCGGACCTCGAGCCGCGTCTGCATAAGATGGAGTCCGACGAGATCGAGAAGATGCTCGTCGAGGGGCGCACGCGCGCCAAGGCGCGCTTCGAGTCGATCGAGAAACTGGAGACCCCGTAATAATGAGCGTCATCAAGAAAATGGACGTGCTCGGCATCCTGCAGGAGCACGGCGCCGTCGTCAGCGGTCACTTTCAGCTCGCGTCCGGCCTGCACAGCCCGGTCTACATCCAGACCGCCGTCGTGCTTCAGTATCCGCACGTCGCGCAGAAGATCGCGCGCGCCCTCGCCTCCAAGCTTCCGGGAAAGGCGGACGTCGTGATCGCTCCGGGGATGTCGTCGGTGGTGCTCGGCCAAGAGATGGCGCGCGTGCTCAACTGCCGCGCGATCTTCGCCGAGCGCGTCAACGGGATGGTGGCCCTGCGCCGCGATTTCCGCCTCCAGCGCGGCGAGCGCGCGCTGATCGTCGAGGACGTGCTGACCACGGGACGCCTGACGGCCGAGCTCCTCGCTCTCGCCCAGGCGTACGGCGCGAAGGTCCTCGGCGTCGGCGCGATCGTCGATCGCTCCACCTCCGGCTTGTGCCTGACCGTGCCGGTACGCACGCTGATCTCTTATCCGCTGCAGGTCTCCGCTCCGGACTCCTGCGCGCAGTGCGACGCGAAGATCCCGCTCTCCGACGCCACCAAGAAGCCGACGGGCGCCGTCGAAGGCGAATAGCCGATGATCGAGCGCTATTCGCGCGCGCCGATGGCGCGGCTGTGGTCCGACGAGCACCGCATGAAGCTCATGTTGCGCGTCGAGGAGGCGTTCCTCGAGGTCCTGGCTCACGAAAAGAGCATCCCCGCGAGCGAGCTGAAGGCGTTCCAGACCGTGCTTCACAAATCCCTTTCCGATCAGGCGAAGGCCAAGGAGGCGGCCGCCGGCCACGAGGTGATCGGCCTGCTGACCGCCGTCGCCGACGAAGTGCGCGACAAGGCTCCGATGGTCGGCCGCTATCTGCATTACGGCCTGACCTCCTCCGACGTGCTCGACACGGCCCTCGCCATGCAGCTGCGCGACTCCTGCGAGCTGCTGATCGCGGATTGGCGCGAGGTCGCCTCGCGCTTGAAGGCGCTCGCGCGCAAGCACGAGCTGACTTGGATGGCCGGCCGCACCCACGGCGTGCACGCCGAGCCGATCACCTTCGGCGTCAAGCTCGCGGGCTGGCACTCCGAGGCGCTGCGCAACCTCGAGCGCCTCGAGCGCGCCAAGCAAACGATCTCGTTCGGCAAGATCTCGGGCGCCGTCGGGGCTTTCACGCAAGTCGGTCCGGAGTATGAGGCGAAGACCCTCTCGCGCCTCGGCCTGCGGCCCGAGCCGGTCTCGACGCAAGTCGTGCCGCGCGACCGCCACGCCGAGTATTTCAACGCGTTGGTCCTCTCCGCCGTCGCGCTCGAGCGCTGGGCCGTCGAGATCCGCCATCTCCAGAAGACCGAGGTCCTAGAGGTCGAGGAGCCCTTCGAGGCGGGACAGAAAGGCTCCTCGGCGATGCCGCACAAGCGCAACCCGATCCTTTGCGAGAACGTGACGGGCCTCTCAAGGCTCATCCGCTCCTACGAGACCGCGGCCATCGAGGATTGCGTCTTGTGGCACGAGCGCGACATCAGCCATTCCTCGGTCGAGCGCGTGATCATGCCGGACGCGCACATCGTGCTCGACTTCATGCTCGCGCGCTTCGCGGCGATCCTCGACGGACTGCAGGTCTACCCGGAGCGCATGAAGCAGAACCTCGACTCGTCCTTGGGCCTCGTGTTCTCGCAGCGCGTGATGCTGCGCCTGATCGACTCGGGGATGGAGCGCGTCAAGGCGTACGAGCTCGTCCAGAAGAACGCGATGAAGACCTGGAAGACGCGCGAGCCGTTCCAGAAGGCGCTCGAGTCCGATCCTGCCGTGGGCAAGAGGCTTTCAAAGAAGGACCTCGCCGCCTGCTTCGATCTGGACGGCTACAAGAAGTCGGTCAAAGAGATCTTGAGGCGCGGAGGCGTCTCCTAATTCTTGCCGGCAAGAGTCGACGCGGATTTTCGACTCGCCCCGGGGACAGTTGATATCTCGAATCGAGTGAAAAACTCTCCGATCGTCCTTCTCACCGACTTCGGCACGAGCGACCCCTACGTCGGGATCATGAAAGGCGTGATCTTGTCGCGCGCTCCCAAGGCGACGATCGTCGATCTTTGCCACGAGGCCGCGCCGCAGGACGTGCGCATGGCCGCGTTCCAGCTGCTCGTCAGCGCGCCCTATTTCCCCGACAAGACCGTCTTCTGCTGCGTCGTCGATCCGGGCGTGGGCTCGTCGCGCCGCGCCGTGTGGGCCAAGACCAAGCGGCATCAATTTCTCGCGCCGGATAATGGACTACTAAGCTGGCTTCCCGAGCCCGTCGTCGAGTGGCGGACGATCGAGGCCGAAAAGCTCCGGCTGCATCCCGTCAGCGGCACGTTTCACGGCCGCGACGTCTTCGCGCCGGCCGCCGCCGCGCTCGCGTCCGGGCTTTCGGCCGCGAAGCTCGGACCGAAGATCTTGGACCCCAAACGCATCCCGTTCCCGAGCGCGGCCAAGACGCGCGGCGAGATCCTCTGCGTCGATCATTTCGGCAACGCGATCACCAACCTGCGGGCGGGCGACGTGCTTCCGGGGACGGAACTGCGGTTTAGGACGGAGAAGATCGGCCCGATCGGGAAGCACTACGCGGAGCGTCCCGTGGGTCAGCCGATGGCGCTCGCGGGTTCCTCGGGCTTCGTGGAGCTGGCGGTGCGCGACGGCAGCTTCGCGGACCGTTTCGGCGTGCGCATAGGAGAGACCGTTGAATCAGCCTGAGACCGCCGAAGCCTTGATCAAGATCTCTCTCAAGCCGGGACAAGAGCGCCGCGTGCTCGCTGGGCACAATTGGATCTTCTCGAACGAGATCGCGAAGATCGAGGGCCAGGCCCAGCCGGGCGACCTCGCCGAGGTCTCCGCGGCCTCGGGACGTCCGATCGCCGTCGCGCTCTACAATCCGAACAGCCTCATCGCCTGCCGCATGCTCGCCGACGCCGGGACCGTGATCGACGTCGATTTCTTCCGCAAGCGCATCGCCGCCGCCCTCAACTACCGGGAACGCGTCCGGCCGGGCGAGAAAGACGGCCGCCTTTGCTTCGGCGAGTCGGACGGCCTTCCGGGCCTCGTCATCGACCGCTTCGGCTCGACGCTCGTGCTGCAGATCCTTTCGGCCGGCATGGAGCGCCGGCTGCCGCTGATCCAGGCCGTGCTCGACGAGCTGATCAAGCCCTCGGGTATTTACCTCAAGAACGATCACCGCGCGCGCGTCCTGGAAGGGCTGCCCGTCGAGAGCCGGACGTTGTCCGGCACCGTGCCGGACAAGGCCGTCATCAACGAGGGCGGACTGCGCTTCGCGGTGCCGCTCAGCGAGGGCCAAAAGACCGGGTACTATTTCGACCAAGCCGAGAATCGGGCGTTCCTTCGTCCGTTTTTCAAGGATCGCGTCGTCGTCGATCTCTACTCGTACGTCGGCTCCTTCGCGATCACCGCCGCGAAGTTCGGCGCTAAGGCCGTCCTCGGCATCGACAGCTCGGCGCCGGCGATCGCCCTGGCCAACGAGAACGCCGAGCTCAACGGCGTCGAGGAAATCTGCACGTTCGAGGAAGACGACGCCGAGGCCGCGCTCAAGTCCTTCGCCGAGGGGGAGCAGTCGTTCCGGCCCGATTTCATCCTGCTCGACCCGCCGAGCTTCGTGCCCTCGAAGAAGCATCTCGTCAAAGCGCTGCGCAACTACGGCAAGCTCAACGAGCGCGCGCTGCGCGCGCTGCCCAAGGGCGGCCTGCTCGCGACCTCGACGTGCTCCCATCACGTCAGCCGCGAAGTCTTCGTCGAGATGCTGCGCCTGGCTCAATCTCAGGCGCGGCGGCCGTGCCGGCTGCTCGCGCTGCGCGGCCAAGCCGCGGACCATCCGATCCTGCTGGCGATGCCCGAGACCGAGTACCTGCACTTCGCGCTGCTCGAGGTCCTTTAATGGAATCGGACGTCTCGACCAAGTACTCGCCTTCGAAGCTCGACGTCTACAAGAACTGCCCGCGGCGCTACCAATACCGCTACGTCGACAAGCTCTCGCGCCAGCGAAAGACGGTCGAGGCTTTCCTCGGCACCTGCGTCCACTCCGCCTTCGAGTCGCTCTATGATTCGCTGGCCCACGGCAAGCGCCTGAGCCTCGAGGAAACGCTCGCCGTCTTCGAGCGGGAGTGGGAGAAGCACTGGACCGCGGACATCGAGCTGCGCGGCCATTTCGCGCCGGCCGATTGGAAGGGCCTCGGCCGCGACTGCGTGCGCCTGTATTACGAGGCGAAGGCGCCTTTTGAAGAGGACCGGACCGTGGCGGTCGAGAAGCGCGTCGGTTTCCCGATCGACGTCGCGGGGCAAGAGATCCGCATCGAGGGCTACATCGACCGGCTCGCGCTGGGCCGAGACGGCGCTTTCGAGATCCACGACTACAAGACCGGCAAGACGCTTCCCGCGCAGGCCGACGTCGACGAGGATTGGCAGCTCGCGCTCTACGACGCCGCCGTGCGCCACGAGTGGCCGGACACCAAGGAAGTGCGGCTGGTCTGGCACTACGTGCGCCACGGGAAGTCTCTCGTGTCGCGGCGGAGCCCGGAGCAGCTCGAGGCGCTCAAGCGCGAGGTCTCCGCGCTCGTCGCGACGATCAAATCCGACCACGAGTTCTCGCCGAAACAGTCGGCGCTTTGCGATTGGTGCGAGTACAAGGACCTGTGCCCGCTGTTCGCGCACGCGGAAAAAGTCGCGCGTCTGCCCGCGGCCGAACGCTCGAAGGAGGCCGGAGCCCTGCTGGCGGAGGGACTGGCCCGTCTCGAAGCCGAGAAGCGCGCGCTCGGAGAGAGAAAAAAGGAGATCGAAAAGGAAGAAACGAAAGTGCGCGAGGCCCTCATCCGCTACGCCGACGCCAACGGCGTCTCCGTGGTGAGCTGCGAGGCGGGCGAGGCCGTCATCCGCGAGAAAGACGAATTGAAGTTTCCCACGAAGACCGGCGAACCGGAGAAGCACGAGGCGTTGGAGCGCGCGCTCAAGAGCCATCCGATCTGGCCCGACGTGTCGAGCGTCGACGCCCACAAGCTGTCCGCGGGCTATGAGGCCAAGCTCTGGCCGGAGGACTGGCGCGCCCTCGTCGAGGACCTGATCGGGCGCTTCGCCAAGCGCGTCGAGGAAAAGACGGTCAGGTTTAGGCGCAGAAAGAAAGACGACGAAGACGAATAGGTCCCGGCCGGGCGGCCCGGACGACGGCGTTTGCGGCTAAAGCTCTTCCGAGCCTGAGCCTGGGTCGGAGCCGGAAATCCCGAGTTGTGCCGCGAGGCTTCCCCAGTCCATCTTGATTCGGTCGTGCTGCTGCTCGAGCTCCTGCCAGCCGCGCGCGAACTCCATGGGGACCGCGGATTTCCGTCGGGACGATCTCGGCGCTCTCTTTGTCGCGTGCTTCATAATCATTCTGAGTATAGCCCCGCGCCCATCCCGCGTCAACCCTTTTGAGGTCCTAGGACCTACACCGGCCTCCCATAAGGCCTAAAAAAAAGACGCCCGAAGGGCCTGCTTTCGACTAGGCCGTTCGGGCGCGATTTGCTAGCATCCGGCAATGCCGCGCCTGGGGGACATCATGGGAACTTTCCGCGCTCTCGCCGTCGTTCTGCTCGCCGCCGCCGGTCTTTTCGCGCCTCGCCCGCTTTCCGCCGAGCCGTCCGCCAAGCGCTACATCATCAGCTTCAAGCCCGAGGCCACGCGGGCCGAGCGCCAGGAAGCGCTGCGCGCGCTCGGCGTCAATGCCGTCGACAGCCTCGATGAGTTCGGCGCGCTCGTCGGTGAAGTCCCGGGCGACCGCTTCACTTCGCTCTCCGACGACGCCGTGGCCGTCCCCGCCGTCGATCAGATCGAAGAGGACGTCGAGATCGACTGGCTCAAGGGCGTCGACGTGCAGGGCGCGCAGCTGCCGAGTCTCGGCGCGATCCGCGAGCAGATCCCTTCCTTTAAGAAGGCCGACGAGACGCCGTACCCGCTTCCGGCCGGCGTGCAGGCCTCCGAGGTTCCGTGGGGCATCGCGCGCGTGCGGGCGCCGTTCGCCTGGCCGAGGACGCAGGGTCAAGGCGTGCGCGTCGCCGTCATCGACACGGGCATCGACCTGAACCACCCCGATCTCAAGGCGAACATCGCGGGCGGCTACAACGCCCTCGATCCGAAGGCTCCGCCGCAAGACGACAACGAGCACGGCACGCACGTCGCCGGCACGATCGCCGCGATATGGGACGGCAACGGCGTCGTCGGCGTCGCGCCGAAAGCGCGTCTCTACGCGGTCAAGGTCCTCAACAAGGACGGCCGCGCGACTCTGACTTCTATCATCAAGGGCCTGATCTGGTGCGCGCAGAACAATATCCAGGTCGCCAACATGAGCCTCGGCTCGCCGATCGGCTCCATTTTCATGCGCCTGGCCGTCAACTACGCTCACGACCACGGCGTCGTCTTGATCGCGGCCGCCGGCAACAACGGAAAGTTCGTCGAGTACCCGGGCGGCTACGACAACGTCATCGCCGTCGCCGCGAGCGACGTCCACGACAAGATCGCGGACTTCTCGAGCCGCGGCGCGAAGGTCGAGTTCATCGCGCCCGGCGTGGATGTAAAGTCGACGGTGCCCGGCGGCTACGCGACGTTCTCCGGGACGTCGATGGCGACGCCTCACGTCACGGGCCTCGCGGCCCTCGCGATCGCGCAAGGCGCTTCAGGGCTCGACGGCGTGCGCGCCGCGCTGCATCGCGCCGCGGGCTCGATCGGCCTGCCGCGAGAGCAGCAAGGCTTCGGCCTCATCGACGCGGCCAAAATAACGAGATAGGCCATAAGGCCTATACAGTAGGCCTAAAGGCCTAGATTGATCTAGGACCTAAGACCCATGGCAAAAATGGGTCTAACGACCAAGCTGGTGTGGCAATGAGGAAACCAAGGGGGTCGTTCATGAGATTGGCATTCATGTTCGCGGCGGCGTTCGCCGTCGCGCTGCAGGCTTCGGCGCAAGAGGCCGCCCATCGCGTCATCATCACCTTCAAGTCCGGCACGCCCGCCGCCGAGCGTCAGCAAGTGTTGACCAAGCTCGGAGCGACGTCGGTGGCCGATATCGTCAGCAACGGCAAGAGCGACGCGGAGTTCGTCGCCGTCGTCGCGCAGGCGCCGCAGGGCGCTTCCGCGGGCGCGGCCGCGTTCCAGGAAAAGGCCAAGAGCCTCATGGCGCTGGATGCGTCTCCCGAGCTCTCGGACGTCGTCAAGATCGAGGACGATTACAAGGTCAAGTGGATCGAGGCGGCGCCGGCGTCCTTTCAAGCGATGCCCTTCGGCTCGTTCCAAGCGGTCAAGTTCACGCGGACGGCGAGCGCGTCGACCGCGGCCAACGCCACCCTGGCTCTCGGGGCGCGCAGCAAGATCCCGTGGGGCATCGCGCGCGTCAAGGCGCCGGCGGCGTGGGACTACACGCAAGGCGCGGGCGTGCGCGTCGCGGTGATCGATACCGGCATCGACACCACGCATCCCGATCTCGACGGCGCGGTCGACGGCGGGTATAACGCGCAAGCCGACTGCGAGCGCGTGGATTGCTATCAAGACGACAACGGCCACGGCACGCACGTCGCCGGCACGATCGCCGGACGCGGCGCGGGCCAGTGGGGGGTCTACGGCGTGGCGCCCAAGGCGCGGCTTTACGCGGTCAAGGTCCTCGGCTCCGACGGAAGCGGAGCCTTGAGCGACGTGATCAAAGGCATCATCTGGTGCGCCAACAACGACATCCAGGTCGCGAACATGAGCCTGGGTTCCGACACGCCGAGCGACACGATGCAGAAGGCGCTGCGCTACGCCAAGGCGCGCGGCGTCGTCGTCGTGGCCGCGGCGGGCAACTCCGGCGGCGCGGTCGGCTATCCGGGCGCCTACCCGGAGACGATCGCCGTCGCCGCGGCCGACTGGGACGACAAGGTCGCGTCGTTCTCGAGCCGCGGGCCGCAAGTCAAGTTCATCGCTCCCGGCGTGGCCGTCCTTTCCTCGAAGATGGGAGGGGATTACTGGACCCTTTCCGGCACGTCGATGGCGACGCCGCATGTGACCGGCCTCGCCGCGCTCGCCGTGTCCGAGGGCTATCGCGGCCTCGACGGCCCGGACGGCGTGCTCGAGCAGCTCAAGAAGGCGGCCAAGCCCATCTTGGGCCTGAGCTCCGACGAGCAAGGCTTCGGGATGATCGACGGCGGGAAGCTCACGCGCAGCGAGCGGTCCGTGGCTATCGCTTCGAACTAACGAACGTTCGCGGGCATCGACGCCTGCGGCAGCGGGTCCCCGGCCCTTTGGGCCGGGGACCCCTTTTTTCGATGCGCGGTACGCGATACTCCGCTACAATAGCTAGCCAATGAAGACGCTCGTGATCGTCAATCCGGCCGCGGGGCACGGAAGGGGCCGGAAGCGCTGGGCGAAGCTCGCCTCGTCTTTGCGCGGCCTGGACGCGGCCGCGCGCTTCACGTCCCGCCCCGGCGAAGCCTCCGAGCTCGCCCTGCGCGCGCTGGGCGAAGGCTTCGAGGCGATCGTCGCCTTCGGCGGCGACGGCACGCTCGGAGAGGTCGTGGACGGCTACCTTTCCGCGCCGGAGGACGCCCGCGCGCGGACGGCGCTCGGCTGCTGGCCCGCGGGCTCGGGAAGCGACACGGCGCGGCATTTCGAGCTCGGAAACGGCGCCGGCGGCTTGGGACGGCTCTTGCGCGAGCCCAAGCTCATCCGCGTCGACGCGGGGCGCGTCTCGTTTCAAGACGAGCGCGGCCGTCCGGCGGCGCGCCACTTCGTCAACGTCGTGACCCTGGGCCTCGGCGGGGAGGTCGCGCGGCGCGTGGCGCGCTCGGGAAAGCCGTTGGGCGGCACGATCACCTACCTCGCGAGCTCGATCGCCTCCATCGCGCGCGCGAAGCCCTATTCCCTCTCGCTCGTCGTCGACGGCGTGGCCGAGGCGCCGGCGCCGTATCACCTCGTGGCCGTCGCCAACACGAGCTCGACCGGCGGAGGCATGAAGATCGCTCCTTCGGCCGACGCGTGCGACGGTCGCTTCGACGTCGTGACGGTCGGCGATATGCCGCGCGCGGCGCTCTTGCGGCGCTTGCCTCTCGTCTACGCGGGCAAGCATTTGGGGCAGCCCGGCGTGCATCATCGCTTGGCGCGCAGGCTGGAGGTCAGATCCGACCGGACCGCCTATCTCAACATCGACGGCGAGGCGGTGGGAGCGCTGCCCGCGGTCTTCGAGATGATGCCCGGCGCCGTGCCGTTCCTTACTTGACCGAGGGCAGGCCCTTCACGTCGTAGGGGCCGTTGACGGCGACGAACAGCTCGCACTTGCCCTTGGACTTGAGCGCGTGCGTGGTCCCGGCGGGGAAGACCGCGTAGCCGCCGGGGCCGAGGACGACGTCCTTGCCGTCGAGCGTGACCTGGAGCTTGCCTTTGCGGACGACGATCGTCTCGTCGTGCGAGTGGCTGTGCCCGGGAAGCTCGTAGCCGGATGGAAAGCGCACGAGGAGCTGGACGGCGTGCGTCTGGGGGTCCTCGTAAACGAGATGGAATTCCGCGCCGGGGGGCAGCGAGCCGGAGACCATGTAGGTGATGTCCGCGTCTGGAACGACGCGCGCGACGACGGGCGCGGCGGATTGGGCGAGAAGGGGCAGGGCGAGGAGCGCCGCGGCGGCGAGCTCGATCATCGGGGCATCCTAGCAGTTTTGAGCTTCACTCGACGCGCTCGAGCGCGCGGGCGGCCGGCTTCTTCCCCGCGATCACCACCCCGGCGTGGACGTAGCGGCGGACGGTCCCGTGCCTGTCCTCGAAATCGTGCCAGCGCAGCTCGAGCTCCGCGAGCGGGAGCCAGCCGAAGCCCGACGAGGCCGCCGGGTCCATCACGTACGCGTTGTCGTCGTCGACGCCGGCGAGCACGACGTAATGCCCGTCGTCCCAGTCGTTTTCCCAGGAGACCGTCGACTTGGCGTCCTTCCAAGCTTGGATGTCGAGGATGACCGTCGCGCCGCGCGCGACGGCGTCGCGCAGGTCTTTGACGGTCATGCCCTCGCGCAGCTCGGCCGCGAGGCCGCGGCGCTCGGCCGCGCGCGCGAGACTTGGGGGCTCGGTGCCGTCCTTGGGCGTGGTCTCCAGCTCTTTGTAAAGCCCGGACTCGGTCCCGTCGTAGACGCCCCAATACGTCAGCACCGACAAGAGCGACGCCGCGCCGCAGGAATAATCGGTGGCTTGACGCATGGCGGGCAGCCTCAGGGCCGTCTTCGGCAGCGACGCGGACGACGCGGCCAGCGCGAGCGCGGCGAGAAAGGCGGTCATCGCCAGCCGATGGGCTGGTAGCCGAGGTTGGCGAGGCAGATGTCGACGAACCGCTTCTCGACGGCGTCCGGAGTCATCGCCCGCGCGCCGCCGGAGACGGCGCCGCTGGCCCCTCCCAAAGCCGCGCCCTCGGCGACGGCGCGCGCGTAGTTGCCGGTGAAGGCTCCGAAGATCATGCCCATCAGCGCTCCCATGGCCGCGCCGGCGCCCGCGTGCGCGGCCACGATCTGCGCCTTATGAGACTTCACGAACTGCTTGGCCTGCTTGCGGCAGCCGTCGATGTCCGACTGGACCTGATCCGGCGCGGTCGCCTTGTATTTTTCGTTGGGGTAAAGGACGGGCTTGGGCGCGCAGGCGGCCAGCAGCAAGGCGAGCGCGATGACGGCCTTCATTTCCCCTTGAGCAAATCCTCGATCACCGCGAGCAGCTCCATCGAGCTTTGGCTCTTGATCACGAACTGCTCCGGCATGCAGCCCTGCGGAATGTGCATCATCGCGCGCGCCATCGTCGTCAGGAAGATGATGGGAACCCCGTCGAAGCGGCCGCGCACTTGACGGATCAGATCCGCCGCCGTCATGTCGCCCAGCTCGAAATCGAGCACGAAGCAATCCGGCCGCGTCTTTTCGGCGAGGGGGATGACGCTCTTGCCGTCCGTGGCGGCCAGCACCCGGTAGCCTTGACCTTTGAGCCAAAAGGAGACCAAAGCGCGCCACTCATCGTTGTCGTCGGCGACCAGGATGGTCTTTTCCGCCATGAGCGGGTTCGGGAATAAAATGGTGGCGGGGGACAGGATCGAACTGTCGACACCCGGTTTTTCAGACCGGTGCTCTACCACTGAGCTACCCCGCCAGCGTTGGAGAGGATATCAATTTTTGCCGGCGGCGGTCCAACCGGGCTCTGTCTCAATATACTCTGTTATCATTTGGGTAAATCGGAAGCTCTTCCATTGACAAGTCAAGGGACTGGCTCTACACTGGAGGCATAGGTCGGTTCGCGAGAACACCATGAAACCAGCCAGCCTTCCGCGCCGCGCGAGCCCTAAAAAGGATAAAGAGAAGAGCGGCGCCTACTGGTGGCTCTCCGCGGCGTTGAGCCCCTGGGTCGTCGCGCCGCTCGTGCTGTCGATGTGTCTCGGCGCGTCCTATTTCCAGGATCATCGGCTCGGCCCGCGGGCCGCGCTCAACGGTCCCCTCTTCGATCTGGATTATCACCCCGCGCCCGGCGATGCCGCTCCGGCCGCGGTCGGACCGGGACTCGCGGAGCAGGTCCCGGAGCGCTCTTTCGAAGCCGGAGGCGCGCAGGGAGCTATCAACCCGGCGCAGCCGGCCGCCGCCGCCGCCGGACCTTCGGCGCCGCGTGCCGTAGACGACGCGGCGCGTCCCGCGGCTCTCGAGGGGATCGCCGGCGGCGCGTCGTCCGGAAAATCCGCGAAGGCCGACGCGGCGGGCCAAGGCCTCTCCTCCGGAGGCTGGGCGGCGGGATCTGGAGCCGTCCCCGCCACGGAGGCGGGCTCTTCCGCTCCCGCTGCCGCTTCCGCATGGCATCCGTTCAAGACCCACCCGTTCCGGCAGTTGGCGTGGCAGCAAAGCGTCGGCGTCAAGAACATCGCGGGCCGGGCTTTCAGCGCCGTGCTCAAGCGCCGCGGCCTGTGGCAGGGCGGCGCGCGGCTGCCGTCGGGAGCCTCCACTTCCTCCGCCGGAGGCTTGACCACGACGACGGCCGCGCAAACGCCCGGCGGCGAGGCCGGCATCGGGGGCGGAGCCGTAGGCCTCGACGCCGGCGGCCACGGCGCCGCCGTCATGGGGGGCGACGGCGTGCACGGCGTGTCTCAGGGCGGCGCGGCGACGGGCTTGGGCTCGGGCGGCGCGACCGGCGCGGGCTCGCCCGGAGGCGCAGGAAGCAACCCGTGCGCCGCCGCGGGGACGACCTCGCTCGGTCGTTTGAAGACGATGGATCGCGCCGACACGACCGGCGGCGCCGAGCATGCCGCGCAGACGCAAAACGGGCTTTGGGACTGCAACGCGGCCAATGGGCAAACGCCCGACGCGCCGGGGACGCCGCAGATCCTCGGCGACCCCGGGGTGGGGGCTCCCCTGAACGCATCCAATCCCGACGCTCCGCTGCCTAATACCGCTCCCCCGCCGGATGCGGGCCATGCCAACGTCACGCCCTATCAAGGCCTCGTCGATTTGGCGGGAAAGCTGTTGCTGCTCGGCGGCGTGCTCCTGACGGTGGCGGGCCTGCTGGCCTTCATCGGAAAGAAGCTCGTCGCGAGCATGATTCCGGCGACCGTGGCCGCCGGCCGGATGTTTATGATCGCGTCCGAGGTGCTGGCCGGCATCGTGCTGGCGCTGGGGATCGCGGTGGCGGCCATCGGCGTCGTCGTGTGGTCCGAGGGCGCGGCCTGGATGCAGAGCCTGATGTTTACCGTGGGCGGAGCGATGATGGCCTTCTCGGCCTACCAGGTCTTGCAGAGCGATCGCGAGGCGGCGGCTCAGGCCAAGCAAAAGATCGCGGATCTCGACGCTTTGGAGCACGACAACGCAGAAGAGGTCTTCGCGGACCACGGCCTCCAAACCCCCGACGGCGCTCCCCCGAACGCGTCACCCCCCGCTGAAACTCAGACGCCCGCTGCGACCGATCCGACGCCGGCAGCCGGCGCGAGCGATCCAGCGGCGAGCTCGGGGAACGACGACGGCCGCTTCACCGTCGATCCCAAGACGGGGATGATCCGTGATAATCAGCCGCAAGTCGTCGACGTCACGGCCAATGCCCCGACGACGCCGCCGAGCGGCGCGCCGCCTCCCGCGCCCGGCGACCTCAACTCGGCGTTCAATAATCCCGATTTCACCAAGAACTACACGCAGCTCAATTCGGCGACGCTGCCGGACGGAAGCAACGTCGTCCTGGGTAAACAGCCGGACGGCTCCTGGGACGTCTTCAATTCCGACGGGAGCTACAGCTCGCACCTCACGGCCGATCAGGGCGCCAACGTCCTCGGCGATTCCCCGAACACGGCGAAAGTCCTGCCGACTCCGTCTTCGACTCCTGCGTCGACGCGTCCCCCGGCCGCGGCCCCGAGCGGCTCCGGCGGGGGCCAATACTCCGATACGATCCAGAGCGCGGCACAAAAGTACGGAGTGCCGGAGGATACGCTCCATAACGTGCTCAAGACGGAAAGCGGTTTCCAAAACTTCGACGCGAACGGCGACGTGCTCACGAGCAAGGCGGGCGCCCAAGGCATCGCCCAGTTCATGCCCGGAACGGCGCAACAGTACGGGGTCGATGTGAACGATCCGGCCTCCGGCATCAACGGGGCGGCTCACTACCTCAGCGATCTCAACGCTAAATTCGGCAACTGGCCCGACGCCGTCAGAGCCTACAATTGGGGGCCGGGAAACGTGCAGAACTGGATCGCAGCAGGGCGTCCGCCCGGCTGGGTCCCGGGCGAGACGCTGAACTACGTTCCCAGCGTGCTGGGGCCGGGGAAGTGATGAAGTTCCGAGCGCTGGCGACCTTCGTCTTGCTCGCGTCCTCGAGTTGCTCCGGCGCCGAGATCAACGACGGGGCCAGCGTCTATCTGCTCAAGGGGCAGGCCCTCGCCGGCCGGGAGCGCTTCGACGAGGCGATCGCCGCTTTCAACCAAGCCTTGGAGCTGGCTCCCGATTCGCCGGACGCGCTCAAGGGCCTTTGGAAGGCGTATTTCGGCAAGGCCGACGTCGCCGCCGCCGTACGTTACTCCAAGCAAGCCTGCGGCCTCGGCGACAAGGAGAGCTGCGACTGGGCGCGCTGGCTGGGGCTGCATCAGCCCGAGGCCATCGCCGAGGTCAAGCGGGGAAGCGATCTCTTGGCGAAGGGCCGCGGCGAGGAGGCCTTGGCGCGGTTTCAGAGCGCGGTGAAGATCGATCCGACGTACGCGGACGCCTACGCGGACGCGGGCGCCGCGCTCAGCGTGCAGCAGCGCTACGACGACGCCGTCGTCTACCTGCGAACCGCGGTCAAGCTCGACCCTCAAAGCTACAACGCCAACGTCAATCTCGGAAGCGCGCTCTATCACCGGAAGAATTACGATGAAGCGGTTTCCTGGCTCCAGAAAGCGATCGGCCTGCGCTCCGACGACGGCGCGGGGTTCCTGCTCTTGGGCAACGCCTATTACTATCGCGGGGACAAGACCAACGCGGCCATCTACTGGAGCAAGGGCTGCAAGCTGAGCGACGCGACCTCCTGCCAAAACGTCCAGAAGATGGACCCCTCCTAAGGGCGGCGCGACAGCACGAGGCCGACGGGGCCCCGCGCGGGATCCTCGACCTCGGCTCGAGGCTCATAGCCGCTCGCGCTCAGTTCGCCGCGCAAGTCGCGGACGACGGGCGAGCGCGGGTCGCCCAGGACCAGCACGTCGGCCGGCCGGAGCTTGGCGACGTCGCGCGCGAGCGCGGCCTGCCGTCCGTCGAGGAGGCCCGGCTGGTAGCCGACGACGCGCGCGCCGGCGAGGAAGGCCGACATCAAGCCGGCCTGATAGCCGATCTCGTAGTTAGGGTATGGTCCCGAGCCGATCACGACGACGTCGCCGCGGAGCTTTCCCGCGGCGTCTCGCACGAAGGCCTGCGTCGCGTCGTCGTAGGCGTTGAACGCGGAAGGATAAAATCCCAGCCACGGGACGGCCGCGCAGACGGCGGCGAGGCCGAGCGCGGCGCGCCGTTCGAGAAGCGCCGGCGCGGCGACGGCCAAGACGAGCGGCAGCGCCGGCAGCGCGTAGCGGTGATACCAGCCGATGAGGGGGTAAGCGCAGACGAGGCTCGCGCAGCTCAGCAGCGCGAGCCTCGCGAACGCCCGCGCCCCGTCCTTCTCGGGCGCGCGTCGCGCGCGCAGCGCCAGCAGCGCGAGCCCGACCGGCGTCGCAAGCAGCAGCAGCGAGAGGAGCGCGCGCGGCAGCAGGCGCCGGGCGTTGTCCGCCATCTGGCCGGCGAGCGCTGAAAGCGGGATCTCGCGGCCCCAGGCGCTCGAGCCCGCCGGCAGCGGGTCGAAGACGACGTAGCGGTCCCAGCGGTTGACGTCGGCTTGCGAGCAGTCGTGCAGATCCTCGAGCGCCGAGGGCCGGGCGCCGGCGAAGTCCGGGCGGCGCTCGATGAGGGTCTGCTTGGCTTGGCAGCCGCTCATGAAGATTCCGTATTTGGCCTCGAGCGTCAGGCCCCAACCGAGCCAGGCGAGCGCGGGAAGCAAGAGCCCCAGCGCCGCGGCGAGCGCGCGCTTCTTCGCATCCGTCCTTAGCAGCCCCGCCGCCGCGAGCGTCGTCAGCGTCAGCCACGGCAGCGCGAAGGCCTTCGCGAGGAACGCCGCGGCGTGCGCGGCGCCCAGCAGCAGCCAATCGCGCCGCCGGCCGCGACGCAGGCACGACAGCAGGGCGTGGAAGTAGACCAACGTCAACGCAGTCAGCAAATAGTCGGCGCCGATCCAGAACACGGAGAAGCGCGCGACCTCCCAGGTCGCGCAAAACCACAAGAGCGCCAGCGCCGCCGCGCGCGCGTTTTTCGAAAGCCGCAGGACGAGGGAGTAGAGCAACGGCAGGCAGCAGAGATACGTCGCGATCGTGACGCCTTTCGCGACGGCGAGGGCGCGGCTGTTCACGACCGCGCAAGCCAACGCGATCAGCCACGAGATCAGCGGGCTCCAGTGGCAGATCACTGAGGCCCGGAAGTCGCCGTCCAGGATGTGCCGGGCCGCGCCGACGTAGGACATCGCGTCGTAGGTCAGGACCCGCGAGCACGCGCGCCAGGCCCAAGCCAGCTGCGCCAAAGCCAGCGCGGCGGCGCCGGCGGCCAGCAGCCGCGGGAGTCGAACGCGTCGCGTCACGCGTTCCATCTTAACTTAAAGGAGCAGGCCCTTTGGGGAAGGCGGCGTATGGGCCCAATGCCGCGCCCGGCGTCATGAGCCTGTCGTCCCGCCGGCCGGTACAATGAGCTAGCATCCCGTCGTGAAGCGCCGGCTCGCGCTCGTCGCGGTCCTAGCAGCTCTCGATTTCGGCCCCGCCCGGGCCGCCGAGATTCGCGCTTTCGACGTCCCCGAGCTAAGGCCCGCGGAACTCGGCCCTCTTCCGCTCCTGCAGCCGGTCTTGTCCGCGCCGCTCGGGCCGGCAGCGGCGGCCTTCACTCTGCCGCCGGGGTCGCCTGCCATGCTTTTGCCGGAGTTGCCGCCCGCCGCGGCGCCGCTGCCCGCTCCCGCGCGCTCGGCGCAAGTCGGCGCCGCGGCCGCGCTGCCGCGGCTGCAGGCCTCGGCGCTCGCGGGCGGCGCCGCGACGGCCGACGGCGTCTCCGACGGTGCGGAGCGGGCGCTCGCCTCGAGAGCCTTCGACGAAGCGCGCGAGGGCCCCGAGGAAGCGGACGCGATCGCTCCGGCTGCGGCGCCGACTCTTCCTTCTTATCTCGACGCGCCGGACCCGGAGCACGCCGCCTGGATCGCCTCCGTCGTCGCCGAGGCCTCCCGCTCGAAGACCGGCGGCGCCGTCCTGGCGCGCGTGCGGCGCATGGCGGAGAAGCGCGGCCGCCCGGTGATCGTTCTGGTCGCGCCGATCGGCAACGCGGGCGAGTACGCCTTCGACCACGAGATCGTCACGATCGATTCAAGCTTCATGGCCGGGCCGCCGCTCGAGGCCGCGCCCGTCTTCGTGCACGAGCTGGCGCACGTGCTGCAGCTGGCGCATAAGCTGCCCGCGGACGCCTTCGAGATGGAGGTCGAGGCCTACCTCGCGCAGTTCCGCGTCGCCGACGAGCTCGGCTACAAGCCCAAGCGCGGCACGTTCCACTGGAGCGCGTACCGGCGCTTCAAGAACGATCCGGACCGCTTCATGGCCTGGCTGCTCAAGGAGTACGACGGCAATCTCGCGGTCACGGGCGGAGGGAGCGTCGAGGACTACACGGCGGCGCTCGAGCTGCGGCGCGCGGTGTCGACGTCCAAGCTCGACAGGCTCGAGAAGCGCGCGGACTCCAAGCGGCGCGTCATCGCGCGCATGGAGAAGACTGGCCAGCCGGCGAAGCTCATCGAGCAGTATCGCCTCGACGAGTTGGCGCCGCTGGAGGAAAAGCTGCGCGTGGCGCGTCGCGACCTGGGCTGGCTGGAACGCGATCTTTCGCTGTTGCGCACGCCCGAATCCCGCGACCGCTACGTCCGTTACGCCGGGCGCGTCATCAAGAAGCTGCGCGCGTATCACGCGCGCCTGGCCGAGAACGGCTAGTCAGTCGGCGCCGATCGCGACGCCGTCGCCGAGATAGCGATACTCCTCGGAGCGCTTGGTCGCGACGTAGCCCGCCACGAACTCCCGCGCGTCCGCGGGCTCGAGCCGGAACTCGACGCTGCGCAAGCCCACGATGTCCTCGATGTTCCAGTGATTGATCGCCTCGGGCAGGCTGAGACGGAACTGCTGGATCGTCTGATACATCGGCAGCGGCGAGACGCCGACGTAACCTCCCGGAGCTTGTCGTTGACCGCCTCGAAGACGAGATGGCGCGGGACGCCCATGATCCGCAGTTTAGCCCCGGAAGCCGCGGCGCGCCGCTCAAACCCGCTTCAATTAATCGCGACCGGCTCGTAGCTCGGCGCGAGCAGGTGGTTGAGCGCGAAGGCCGTCAGGTGGGCGAAGGCGCAGATCGAGAACAGGATCGCGTAGCCTGCGGTCGCGTCGCCGAGCGCTTGGTAGCGGTCCAGCAGCCTGCCGGTAAGATAAGGGCACAGCATCCCTCCGAGCGCGCCGGCCAAGCCCCCGATGCCGACCACGGAGGCGACGGCGTCCTTCGGGAAAATGTCCGAGACCGTCGAGAACAGGTTGACCGACCACGCCTGCTGCGCGGAGCCCGCGAGCGCGATCAGCGCGACGGCGGCCCACGGCCCGACTCGCGTCGCGAAGAAGACCGGCGGCATGCACAGGGCGCACGCCAAGAGCCCCGCCTTGCGCGCGCGCGTCAGCGGCCAGCCGCGGCCGGCCAGGTGCCCCGTCGCCCAGCCGCCGAACACGCTGAGCACGGAGATGATCCCGTAGATCGCGACGAGCAGCGGCCAGCTGTGCTTGATGTCGAGGCCGCGCGTGGTCAGGAAGTAATCGGGCAGCCAGATCAAGAAGAACCACCACACGGGATCGGTGAGGAACTTCGCGACGGCGAAGCCCCAGACCTGCCGGTAGCGCAGCAGGCTCAGCCACGGGATGGCCGCGCCGCGGCGCGCAGGCTCGCGATCGCTGAGGATATGGGCGAGCTCCTCGCGCGTGACGGCGGGATCCTTCTCGGGAGATTCGTAGAGGCACGCCCAGAACGCGAGCCAGATGAATCCTATCGCGCCGATCAGCACGAACGGCGCCGGCCAGCCGTAGCGCAAGGCCAGCGCGGGCACGACGAGCGGCGCCACGAGCGCTCCCACGTTCGTCCCCGAGTTGAAGATGCCCGTCGCGAAGGCGCGCTCGCGCTTGGGAAACCATTGCGCCGCGGCCTTGATCGCCGTCGGGAAATTGCCGCCCTCGGCGAAGCCCAGCAGCACGCGGCAGGTCCCGAACACGGCGACGGCCAAGGCGGCCGTCTCGGGCACGCGCTGAGCCAGCGCGTGCGCCATCGCGGCGACGCTCCAGCCGATCATCGACAGCGCGTAGCCCGCGCGCACGCCGAAGCGGTCGACGAGCCAGCCGAAGAAGATCATCCCGAGGCCGTAGGATATTTGGAAGAGCGAGTTGACCAGGCCGTAATCCGCCTTGGTCCAATGGAACTGCAGGTCGAGGAACTCCTTGACCAGGGAGAGGATCTGCCGGTCCACGTAGTTGATCGTGGTGGCCGCGAAAATGAGAGCGCAGATGAGCCAGCGGCGGCGCCCGGCCCAGCTCACCGCAGGATCCGGCGCAAGAGCGACAGGGACTTTTGGTAGATGCCGGGCGTCGTGCTCTCGCGCGGGCCCGCCACGTTGAGCACGGCGTAGCGGCCGGCCGCGGCCCAGGCCTCGACGCGCGAGGCCGCGCTCTCGAGGTCGCCGTCGGCGGCGAGATCGACGATCAGGCACGGCTTGCCGTAGCGCGCGGCCATGACCGCGGTCAGATCCGTGCCGCCGACCGGGGCTCCCTCGCAGAGGATCAGCGTGGCGTCGGAGTCCCGCGCGTTCCATTCCGTGCGCTGCGCGACGTCGGCGGAAGGCGTCTCTTTGAGCGGATAACGGGGGTCGATCGTCCCGTCCTCGGCCCAGCGGCCCTTGGGGCACCAGCCGCCGGCCGGCACGCCCAGCTCCAGCGCGGCGTCGAGCGCCGCGCGGTCGACGCCGGTCTGCCCGCCCGTGACGAGTTTGGCGATCTTCACGCCGAGAGAGTGAAGCTTAATTGCGAGGCCTCTCGCCATGGAAGATGTCGGAGAGGTCTAGGACCTTGATCTTGTGCTGGTCGTCGATCACGAGGATCTTCTCGGTGCCCGGGATGAAGCGCGCGGAGGAAAGCGGGCGCTCGCTGCGATAGAAGAAGCTGTGGTCGCCCGAGACGAGGTCCAGCAGCCGCACGCTCTTGTCGTCGCTCGCCGTCAGGATGTAGCGCGAGGTCGGGTCGAACTCCACCGAGTTGACGTCGTCTTGATGCCACGACAGCTCGTGCACCGGCTTCCCGGTGGCCGCGTTCCAGATCCACAGCTCGCCGTCGCGGCCGACCGTGGCGAGCAGGCGGCCGTCGCGGCTGTACGCGAGGCTGCGGATGTAGTCCTTATGCGCCTCGGGCCAGGCGGCGACGCGTCCCGTCTTGACGTCGACGATCCTCACGCGGCCGTCGCGGCCGCCCACGGCGATCTCCGCGCGCGCCGGGTTCCATGCCAAGGAATGGATCACGTCAATCTCCGGCGGAAGCTGTACGCGCGTGAGCTCCTTGCCTTCCCGGACGTCCCACAGGATCAGCTCGCGATCGTCGCCGCCGCTGGCGAGCATGGTGTAGCTCGGGTCGAAGGCGAGAGCGCGCACGCGGGCCGAGTGGCCCTCGAGGACGCGCGGATGGCCGGTCCCGGAACGCAGCAGGATCCGGCGGTCGTCTCCGCCGGTGGCCACGAGGCCGCCGGGCGTGACGGCCACGGCGCGGCCGGAGCGGGCGTGGCCTCCGATGCGTTGAGGGGCCGCGTCGATGGACGGCCACACCCACAGCGCGCCGTCGTGGCCGATGCCGACGAACGTCTTGTCGTCGATGAAAGCGAGCGCGTGGACGGGGCCGCCGATTCCCTTGAGCTGGCGCAGTTTGCGCGCGCGGATGTCGTAGATGCCCAGCCGAAGGTCGCGGCCGGTCGAGACGACGAGGTTGCCGGTCGGATCGGCGATCGTCTCGAAGACGACGTCGTCGTGCTTGAAGACGGCTTTGGTCTTGGTGACGGCGCCGCGCTTCGAGAGCGTCAGCAGCTGCACCCAGCCGTTGATGTTCCCGGTGAGGATGCTGCGCGCGTCGCGGAAGCGGATCGAGCGCACCCAGCCGTCGGCGACCTCGCGCGTCTCGAGCAGCTTGCCGGAGCGGGCGTCCCAGGCGCGGATCGTCTTGTCCTCGGCCGAGCTGACGAGCAGCCGCCGGTCCGGGCTCAGCGCGAGCGCGCGCACGGCCTTGGAGTGCCCTTCGAGCTTGGCGAGCACGCCGCCCGAGCGCAGGTCGATCAGGCGGATCGCGCCGTCGTCGCCGGCGGCGAAGAACGAGCGATTGTCCTTGACGGCGAGCACGTAGGTCGTCTGCCCCTTGAGCACGGCGCGCGGCGCGTCCGGCCGGCGCGTGTCCCAAACGAGCACCTCGTCTTGGCCGCCGCTGACCAGGCTGCGTCCGTCGGGCGTCAGCGTGAGCGCGCGCACCTCCTGGCCCGTGCTTTTCCGCAGCACGAGCGGCGGCTCGTCGAGCTTTCGAAGGTTCCAGCGCAGGATCATCCCGGAGTCGTCGGCGCTGTAGAGATGGTGATGATCCGGGCTCAACTCGAGCGCGCGCACGACGCCGGCGTGCCCGCGCAGCTCGCCTACCGGGGCGTTCGCCTTGACGTCGGAGAGTCGGATCACGCCGTCCATGCCGCCGGTAATCAGCGTGCGCGCGTCCTTGAAGACGGCGACGCGCAGCCAGCCGTCCGGCTGGCTGCCGAGGTCGACGGCGTCCGCGAAGCGCAGTTTCGGGAAGACGGTGGCGGAGTCGAGATAGCCGTTTTTTTCGGACGCCTTCGAGAAAAACCGGTCCAAGACTTGGAGAGAGGCCTGCGGCGCGGCGTCCGCGGCCTCGATCTTGCGCAGCTGGCCGCCCAGGTCGTCGAGGCGCGCGAGCTCGCCGAGCCTTTCCGCGATCTTGCTGGAGGGGACTGCCGATTCGACCGCCTCGATCGAGGCCTCCACTTCCGCGGCCGGTCTCCCGGCCGTCGCCGACCGCGAGAGATCATGGAGGCCCGCGATGGCCGCCGGCGTCATCCCCATGCGGCGCAAGTCCTCCACGTGGGCCGAGTCCTGGAGCCGCGCGTCGAGGGTGGCGGCGGCGTGAAGCGTCAGCTCGTCGAGCCCCGCGACGCCGGAGCGCTGGAGCACGGCGAGATCGGTGGGCGTCAGCGGCGGGAGCAGCGAGGCGCCGCGCATGACGTTGACCTGGCCGAGGTCGAAGGAGCCGAGCGAGACCTCCGCCACCTTGCCGTCGGCCGCGCGCGCCGACGTGATCGAAAGCAGGAGCAGGGCCGCCGCGAGCTTCAGCATGGGCGTCTCAATTCTCCCACGCTCGCGTGACAGCGGCGTGACGACCTCACCGGCGCTCCCCCGCCGCGAGGAGCCGCGCGACGACGAGTTGGCCCGCGACGAACAGGGCAAGCGCCGCCGCGAAGAGGCCGAAGCCCTGCTGCCAGCTGCCCGCGAGCG
>CAZRIP010000031.1:0-31251 GCA_964600165.1 uncultured Elusimicrobia bacterium
AACCGCTTCGTCGAGATCACGTCGACGACGCCTGCGAAATTATTCGGCCTTTATCCGCGCAAGGGGCACCTTTCGCCGGGAGCCGACGCCGACATCGTCATGATCGACCCGCGCAAGAAGCACACCTTCGAGCTCAAGAACCTCCACGCCAACGTCGACTACAACCCGTACGAAGGCAAGACCGTCGACGGCGAGATCACGAACGTCTTCGTGCGCGGCCAGCACATGGTGGAAGGCTCGAAGCTGCTCGGCCGGACCTCGCACGGACATTTCTTACGCCGGCCGCCGCGGAGCTTCAACTAGAGTGAGAAACGGCCTTCTTTTCCTCGCGGCGCTCGGCCTCCTTCTCTCCGGCTGCGCCACGGTGTCCGTCACCGGCACGCCGCTCGAGAAAGCGATCGCCAAAGGCGACGCGAAGGAGGTCGAAGCCCTGCTCAAGGACGGCGCCGACCCCAACCGCAAGGACCTTCTCACGCGCATCAGCCCGGCCTGCCGCGCGATCCGCGCGCGGCACATGGACATTCTCAAGATCCTGATCGCCCACGGCGCCAACATCATCAAGGAGTCGGACGCGCTCTACTGCGCCGTCGACACCGGGCAGATCGACTTCGTGCAGTTCCTGCTCGACCAGGGAGCGCCGATCGGCACGTTCGCCTATCTGCGCGCGCAGGACCATCAAAGCGAGATCCTCGACTATCTCAAGAAGGTCCAGGAGCAGCGCGAGAAGCTCAAGAAGGCGCCGCCGCCCGCGCCCGCGATCGCGGCCTCGTCGGCGACGGCGGAAGCCTTCGCGACGTTCCACGTTCCGATCCGCCCCGCGGACGCCGCCGTGATCATCGGAGTCGACCGCGACGTGGCCTCCGCGGCCGCGCACGTCGCCGCGCTCGGCTACCCGGTCGAGCGGACTTTCACGCTGACCGGCGCTTCCGCGAGCCGCGCCGGCCTCGTCAAGACGATCGAGGCGCGCCTGCCGCAGACGATGAAGGCCGACTCGACGATCTTCTTTTATTTCGCCGGGAAGGCGGTCCGCTCCGACGGGAAGGATTACTTGCTGCCCTCGGACGGCGATCCCGCGTTCCTCGAGGAGACGGCCTATCCTGTGGCGCGCCTGCTCGACAAGCTCGGCGCGCTCCACGCGCGCCTGACCGTCGTCGCGCTCGACGCTCCGGTCTCCGTCGAGGTCTCGTCGGCCCCCGCCGCGCTCTACGCCGTCGCGGCGTCCTCGGCCGGCGCCGAGGGGGCTTTCAGCCGCCTCTTCTTCGAGGGCCTCGACGGCGCGGCCAAGGGCCCCAACGACGTCGTCACGCTCGGATCGATCGCGGACTACATCGCGGCCAAATCAGCTCCTCCGTCGGCGCTGCCGAGCCGCCAGCGCTTGGCGGAAGTCGTCCTGCACTAGCGCGGCAGGCGCGCGACGAACTGCTTAAGCTGCTCCTCGTCGCTGTAGCCGGTGTGCCGGTCGATCTCGCGGCCGTCCTTGTAAAGGATGAACGTCGGGACGGCGAGGCCGCCGTAGCGCGCGGACTTCCCGGAGTCGAGCGTCAGAAAGCGGACGTCGGGCCGCGCGCCGGCGATGCCGGGCAAGACCGCCTTCGCGGCCTGGCAGGGGGCGCACCAGCTCTGCGAGATCTCCAGGAACACCTCGCCCGGCTTGGCCAACTCGGCGTCGAGGCCTGCGTCGTCGACCGGCTTGAGGTCGGCGGCGAAGGCGGTCATCGCGACGACAACCAGGAAAGCGAGGCTTTTCATGCCGCCATGGTAGCGGCCCGCGCGCCAGGCCGCCTGGGTCCTTCGGCCCACCACGATGCCGAGGCGAATACATACTATGGGCGCCCATAGTATGTATTCGCCGCTTTTTTCTCGACGGAGAAGCGATTTTTGTCTATAATTCGCAATAAGCCGTTCTCCGAGGTAAGATCATGCCCGCGTTGACGAAACCGAAGTCCCCTTCCAAAAGCCAGCCTGCCGCGCTCAAGCAGTACGTCGGCGGTAAGTGGGTGGAGGGCTCGCACGACGGCGTGGTCGATTCCCTCAATCCGGCCGACACGCGCGACGTGGTGGCGCGCTTCAAGAGCGCGAGCAAGGCCGACGCTCTCCGCGCCATCGAAGCCGCCCAGAAAGCCTCCGTGGGCTGGGGCAAGACCCCGGCGCCCCAGCGCGGGCGCGTGCTGGCCAAGGTCGCCGAGATCGCCCGCCGCCGCCGCGACGAGTTGGCGGCGCTGATGACTCGCGAGATGGGCAAGATCCTCTCCGAGGCCAAGGGCGAGATGGACAAGGGCATCACGCTCATCGACTGGTTCGCCGGCGAGGGCCTGCGCTACATGGGCACGAGCTCCCCGTCGGAGCTGCCCGGCAATTTCCTCTACACGATCCGCGAGCCTTTAGGCGTGGCCTCGATCATCACGCCCTGGAACTTCCCGTGGGCGATCCCGGTCTGGAAGACGGCGCCGGCCTTGGTCGCCGGCAACGCCGTCGTGCTCAAGGCGGCGTCCAACGTCCCGGCGATGGCCGTCGAGATCATCAAGATCTTCGAGGAAGCCGGCCTTCCGCCCGGCGTCCTGAACCTCGTGCTCGGCGAGCCCGAGTCCTTCGGCGACACGCTCATCGAGGACCCGCGCCTCAAGGCCGTGTCCTTCACCGGCTCCAACGCCGTCGGACAACGCGTGCACGAGATCTGCGGCAAGCGCGGCGCCAAGGTGACCTGCGAGATGGGCGGCAAGAACCCGGCCGTCGTCTGGAACGACGCCGACTTGAACCTCGCCTTGGGCGGCGTCATGAAGGGCGCGTTCGGGTCGACGGGGCAGCGCTGCACGGCCACCTCCCGGCTGATTCTGGGAGAAGAAATCTACGACGAGTTCATGGGCATGATGCTTTCCGAGGTCAAGAAGATCAAGGTCGGCGACGGCATGGACCCGACGGTCACGATGGGCCCGGCCGTCGACGCGGCTCAGCTCAAGACCGACCTCGACTACATCGCGATCGGCAAGAAAGAAGGGGCGAAGCTGCTGTTCGGCGGCAACCAGCTCAAGAACGGCGACCTGCAGCACGGCTACTTCGTCGAGCCCACGGTCTTCGAGAACGTCAAGCCCAAGTCGCGCCTGTGGCAGGAGGAGGTCTTCGGGCCCGTCCTGGCCGTGTCTAAAGCAAAAACCTTCGAGCAAGCGCTCGAGCTCGCCAACGATTCAGCTTTCGGCCTCACCTCCGCCTTCTACGGCCAGGACATGACGCTGGCGATGAAGTTCGTCGAGGGCATGGAGGCGGGCATGGTCCACCTCAACAGCCCGACCATCGGCGGCGAGGCCCAGGTCCCCTTCGGCGGGATGAAGGGGTCCGGCGTGGGAGAGCGCGAGATGTCGAAGGAAGGCCTGCACTTCTTCACCGAGCTCAAGACCGTCTTCGTCGACTACACCGGCCAGCGCCGCCAGTCGAACCTGTACTGATAAAATGAGCGCGTTCGCGGCGGCGGTCTCCGGAGCCGCCGGCGGGCTGGCCGCCGGCTTCGCCGCTCAAACGCTCGTCTCTCTCGCGCGGATGCTCGGCCTCGGCTGGGACGCGTTCCAAGTCCCCGGCGTCCTCCCGTTTTTTCCGACGGCGCTCTTCATGGGCGTCTTTTACGGCGTGATCGCCTGGGCGATCTCCCGCAAGGCGAAGGAGACCGCGATCGGCTTCGCGGGGCCGTTCCTCGGCATGGCGCTGCCGCTGGGCGCGATCGGACGCTTCGTGAGCTTCGGGCTGCGCGGCACCGTCGCCGTCTACGGGGCCGCGGTATGGGGCACCATCGCGGCCCTCGGCTGGCGGCTCGGCGGGCGCTGGCTCGGCGTCGGCGCGGCGATCGCGGCCTCGCTGGCGGCTTACGGGATGCAAAGCCTGCTCCAGCGGCTCGCTCCGGGCCTCGGCCAGGGGCCTTGGCGCCCGACCGGGCTCCTGCCGCAAGCGACGGTGCTGCTCGACGGCCTGCTGACCGGCTCGTTTTTGGGACTTTCCGTGACTCTTTCCAGGAGACATTATGAGAAAATCCGCCGTGCTTGAACGCGAGGGCTCCGCTTTTTCCACCGAGGACGTCGCCGCTTTGCGCGAGCGCCACGTCATGCCCCTGCCGGGACCGATGTATTCGAAGCCGCTGCAGATCGTCAAAGGCCGCGGCCAGTTCCTCTACGACGAAAAGGGGAAGAAGTACCTCGACGGCTTCGCCGGCGTCGCCACCGTCTCCATCGGCCACAGCCACCCGCACTGGCTCAAGAAGATCAAGGAGCAGATGGACGAGTACTTTCACACCACCGCTCTCTACCTGCATCCGAGCTTGGGCCTCTTCGCCCAGCGCTTGGCCAAGCTCGCCCAAGCCGCCAATCCCGAGCTCGAGATGTGCTTCTTCACGAACTCCGGCTCCGAGGCCAACGAGCTCGCCGCGCTCATCGCGAAAAACTACACCGGCTCCCACGAGTTCGTCGCGCTCCAGCATTCCTACCACGGCCGCACGCTGATGACGATGGCCCTCACGGGCCAGTCCAACTGGCGCCACTCGACGCCCTACGGCCAAAGCGTCAGCTTCGCGAAGGCGAACTACGTCTACCGCGGCACGAAATGGAAAGAGGCGGTCAAGGACCTCTGCGGGACGATCAAGACGTCGACCTCAGGCCGCCTCGCCGCGTACTACGCCGAGCCGATCAACGGCGTCGGCGGCGTCATCACGCCCGAGCCCGAGTACTTCGCGGCGGCCTACGAGCTCGTCAAGCGCCACGGCGGGCTGTTTATAGCGGATGAGGTGCAGACGGGCGTCGGCCGCACCGGCAAGGACTTCCTCGGCATCCAGAAGTGGGGCGTGCGCCCGGACATCGTGACGATGGCCAAAGGCCTCGGGAACGGCTACCCGATCGGCGCCGTGATCACGACGCGCGAGATCGCCTCCGCGATGAAGGGCAAGCTCCACTACAACACCTTCGGCGGCGGGCCCGTGCAGATGGCCGCGGCCGGCGCCGTGCTGGACGTTTATGAAAAAGAGAATCTCGCGGACAACGCCGCCCAGGTCGGCGGCCACTTCATCGCCAAGCTCAAGAAGATCGCGGATAAATCCGCTTATGTAGGAGACGTCCGCGGGATGGGCCTGATGATCGGCGTCGAGCTCGTCAAAGACAAGAGCACCCTGGAGCCGGCGTCCGACCTGGCGGTCAAGACGCTCGACCTCGCGAAGGACCGCGGCCTCTTGATCGGCAAGGGCGGGCTCGCCGGAAACGTGCTGCGCGTAAAGCCGCCGCTCTGCTGGACGAAGAAGGACGCCGACTTCGCCGCGGACGCCCTCGAGGACTCGCTCAAGGCGCTGTGAGCGAAGACGCCGCCGCGCTCGCGCGCATCCGGCGCGGCCTCGGGCTCATCCTCATCCTCGCCGGCGTGGTCCACGCCTTCGAGATGATACTCGCCGTCTTGTACTCGCAAGGGAGATTGCCGGTCGTGATCGGCCCGGGGCTTTGGAGCCAGCTTTATTACGCCCACTTCCTGTTTTTCGTGGGCGGCTCCCTCCTCTATTTGGGCTTGAGCTACCGCTCCTGCGGCATCTTCTACTTCGAGACGCTCGTCGACTTCTTGATCGCGGTGCCGATCTTCACGATCCTCGTCCAGGCCTTCGCGCAACTCCTGGTGCGGCGCTTGGTTTCGCCTTTCTTCTCGCTCGTCCCGAGCGTTTTCTTGCTCGCCTACGGCTTCTTCGTGCGCTCGGGGAGAAGCTTTGCTAAGATCGCTCGTCCGCCGACGCCCTCATGAAACCCGCCACCAAGAAGCTCATCGAGCTCGCCGAGCGCTACGGCGCCCACAACTATCACCCGCTGCCCGTCGTCCTTTCGAGGGGCAAAGGCGTCTTCGTCCACGACGTCGAGGGCAAGAAATACTTCGACATGCTCTCGGCGTACTCGGCGCTCAACCAGGGCCACAATCACCCGAAGATCGTCGCGGCGGCCAAGAAGCAGCTGGGCAAGCTCGCGCTGACCTCGCGCGCCTTCCACAACGAGCTGCTGGGCCCGTTCCTGCAGCGGGTCTGCGAGCTCACGGGCCAGGAACGCGCGCTGCCGATGAACTCGGGCGCCGAGGCCGTGGAGACGGCGATCAAGGCCATGCGGCTTTGGGGCTATAAAAGGAAAGGCATCCCGCACGACCGCGCCGAGATAGTCGTCTGCGCTAATAATTTTCATGGTAGGACAACTACTATCGTGGGCTTCTCCTCCGACCCGCTCTCGCGCGACGGCTTCGGGCCGTTCACGCCCGGCTTTCGCACGGTGCCCTACGGCTCTTTAGAAGCCTTAGAAGAGGCCTTCGAGGGCGACGTCTGCGGCTTCCTCGTCGAGCCGATCCAGGGCGAGGCCGGCGTCAAGCTTCCGCCCGACGGCTATCTCAAGGCCGCGCGCGCGCTGTGCGCGCGGCGCGACGTGCTCTTTTGCGCCGACGAGATCCAGACCGGGCTCGGCCGCACCGGCAAGCTCCTCGCCTGCGACCACGAGGGCGTCAAGCCGGACCTCGTGATCCTCGGCAAGGCGCTCTCCGGCGGGCTCTATCCGATCTCGGCGGTGGCCTCGCGCGACGACGTCCTGGGTCTCTTCGCGCCCGGCACGCACGGCAGCACTTTCGGCGGCAATCCTCTCGCCTGCGCGATCGGCCTGGCCGCGCTCGACGTCCTCGTCAAGGAGCGCCTGCCCGAGCGCGCGGCGCGGCTGGGCGCGCTCTTCATGGCCAAGATCGACAACCTGCGCCGGCCCGAGATCCTCGAGATCCGCGGCAAAGGGCTGCTCATCGGCGTCGAGCTGCGCATGAAGGCGCGGCCGCTGTGCGAGGCGTTGATGCGCCGCGGGCTGCTCGCCAAGGAGACGCACGAGACGACCGTGCGCTTCGCGCCGCCGCTCGTCATCACCGAGCCGCAGCTGACGGCCGCGGCCAAGATCATCGGCGCGGCTTTCGACGAGCTCGCGGACTAGGTCCCGCGGCCCCCGCGGGCATGGGACCACTGCCCGGCGCTCCTGTCACCCTCGTGTCATTCGCGGCGGAAGATTCCGCGCTAAAATATCGTCATGAAACTTTCCCTCGCTCTCCTTCTTCTCGTTTCCGCCGTTCCTCTGCGCGCCGATGACGCCGCTCCCAAGGGCAAGGCCGTGCCGCGCCTGGCCGATCTCGTCTGCCGGGTCGAGAAGCGCATCAGCGAGGTCTACCCCGGCGATCTCTCGGGGACTCTCGACATCGACTCGCTCGAGCTCCAGGAGAACCGCTCCGGCGGCAGGGACAAGCCGATCAGCGAGCCGCGCGAGGACAAGGCCGTCGACGAGCGCTGCGGCAAGGTCGTGTCGCCGCTCGCGGACAACTACAACTACTACGTCACGCCGCGGCACTACTGGGGCGAGGACATCCTCCAACTGCCGAAGTCCTCGCTCTCGGGCGCCGGCAAGAGCGCGTTCAAGGCCCAGCTCCACCTCTGCCAGTATGACGGGGATTGGAGTCACGATTGGGACGTCGTGCTCGACTGCACGCTGACGGCACGCTAGCCGTCCATTGACAAGCGGCCGGTCCCGCCTCATACTTCCTCCTATGCGCGCCTAGGGGGGAAGATGGTGGATTCACGCTGCGTCGATTACGTTCGCGCCAACAAGGACAAGTATCCCCTCGAGGCGATCAAGCAAGCGTTGGCGAAATCGGGCGTCGCCGCGCCCGACATCGAAGAGGCGGTGCGCTTGGCCGCCGGAACCTCGCCCTACTCGCATCCCGGAGCCCCGGTCCGTCATTCGTATCCGCTGGCCGATCCCAACGCGGGATTCGGCGCGGCCGTCGGCCTTTGCGTCAAAACGCTGCCGTTCATCGGCCTGCGGCTCGGCCTGCTCGTCGGATTCACCATCGCGGCCGTCGTCTGGTTTTTCATCACGCTGACGCTCGCGGCCTTCGCGGCGCGCGCCGGCGGGATGATCGGCCTGTTCGTCTATCTCATCGCTTTCGGCGGGCCGGCGGGCCTCTTTTATTGGTTCAAGCGCTACGTCCTCTACATGCTCGAGATGGCTCACGTCGCCGTCCTGACCCGGCTGATCACGCACGGGGAGCTCGAGCCCGGCAAGGATCAGATCAGCTACGGCAAGGACACGGTGGCGGCGAGTTTTGGAGAGGTCAACCTGCTGCTCGTCTTGCAGTCGCTCGTCAACGGCGTCGTGAGCGCCTTCATGGGCACGGTGGATTGGCTGACGCACCTTCTGCCGCTGCCGGGGCTCGGAGGCGTCATGAGCGTCCTCCATCAGATCATGCGCTACGCGACGCGCTACGTCGACGACGCCATCTTCAGCTACAACCTGGCGCGCGGCGACGAGAACCAGTGGCGCTCGTCCAAGGACGGCCTCATCTATTACGCGCAGAACTGGAAGCCGGTGATCAAGACCGCCGTCGTGGCCTTCGTCATCGAGCACGCCGTCTCGTTCGCCGGCTTCATGGCCGTCTTTCTTCCGACCCTGCTCGTCGCCGGGCACATGCCGAGGCTCGGCGGCGCGCTGATCTTGGCGGCGATCCTTTTGGCCGGCAGCGTCAAGTCGGCCGTGCTGCGGCCGCTCTTCTCGACGATGGTCATGCTTTCCTTTCATAAGGCCGTCCAGAACCAGCCGATCGACGAGCAGCTCGACGCGACCTTGACGTCCGCCAGCGACAAATTCCGTGACCTGACCGAGCGCGCCAAGAACTGGGCGGGCCGCCAGGCGCCGCTGCCGAGCCCCGCCGGGCGCTGAATTCACGTAGGACTTAAGGCCTATCTCCGCCTAGGACTCTAGACCCTTTCCCATGGGTCCTTCGGCGCCTATCCTCATGGGACCCGTTACATCATTGATTGAGGTGAAGATGACCAAGCTTCTCGCCGCGCTCGTCGTTTCGACGCTTTCCGTCTCCTCGTTCGCCGCTCAGATCGCCGGCAGCGGGCTGCAAACCCTCAACAACCGCCTCTCTTCCGGCGCCGACCAGGGCGCGACGCTCGACCAGTTCTTCGACCAAGCGAACGCGCATTCCGGGACGCTGCCTTCCGGCAATCCCGAGACGCGGACGCAGGTCAAGCAGCAGATGCTCCAGGAGCTCGACGTGATCCACAGCGTCTTCGCCGCGCAGTACGGCCCCGGCCTCTGGAAGACCGGCCACAACGGCTGGGACCTGGACCAGCAGATCGCCGCGGCCAAGGCGAAGGTCGAGGCCAACCCGAACATCACGATGGAGCAATACCACCAAGTCCTGCGCGACTTCTTCAACTCGACGAAGGACTACCACGTCAGCGTCGCGTTCCAGGCCACGGCCGCGTCCTCGCTGCCTTTCGGCGTCGTCGGCGCCAACGGCCGCTACTTCATCGCCTGGATCGACCGGACCAAGCTCACCCCGCAAGCCTTCCCTTTCAACGTCGGCGACGAGGTCGTCAGCTTCGGCGGCAAGAAGACCTCCGACGTCGTCAAGGACCTCCAGAAGAAGCTCGGCAACAACACCGCGCTCACCGATCGCGCGCTGGCCTCGATGATCCTGACCAGCCGCAAGGCCGCGTCCTTCGGCCAGGTCCAGTCCGGGCCGGTGACGGTCGGCGTGCGCTCGCAAGGCTCGACCGAGGTCCAGACGCGCCAGCTGACGTGGGACTCGACGCCGGAGTCGATCCGCCAGGATCCGATCCGGTTCAACGCGCTCGATTTCCAGGCGAGCAGCAAGCCGCTCCTGCCGCAAATGGGGGACATGCTGTCCCCGATGCAGGAGGCGGTGGGCGGCGCGCAGGCGGACAACCCGTTCGCGCTCGGCGGCCGCGCGAGCTGGGTCCCGGCGCTCGGCGAAAAGACTTGGCAGTCCGAGGACGACTCGACCTTCGCCGCCTACATCTACAAGAACAAGGACGGCCGCTCGATCGGAGTCATCCGCATCCCGTCCTACGAGGTCGACGACGCCAAGGGCGCCGTGGCCGAGTTCGCCTCGGTCATCAAGGACTTTCAGGACAAGACTGACGCGCTCGTCATCGATCAGGTCAACAATCCCGGCGGCGCCGTGCTCTATCTCTACGCGCTCGCCTCGATGCTGAGCGCCCAGCCGCTCAACACGCCGCCGCACCACGTCGCGGTGACGCGCGACGACGTCGCGCAGGCGCAGCAGCTGCTCAAGGTCGCGCCTCTGGTCACCAACGACGCGATGGCCAAAAGGCTGCTCGGCCCCGAGGCTGAGGGCTATCCCGTCGACTACGGCTTCTTCCGCCGCATGGTCGATTACTCGAACTTCATCGTCGACCAGTTCAACGTCAAGGGCAAGACGCTCACCGACCCCGTCCACATCGAGGGCGTCGACGCGATCAATCCTTCGGCCGTTTCTCAATACACAAAACCCATCCTGCTGCTCATCAACGAGCTCGACTTCTCGGGCGGAGACTTCTTCCCGGCGATCATGCAGGACAACAAGCGCGCGACGCTCTTCGGCACGCGCACGGCCGGCGCCGGCGGCTTCATCCGCGAGGTCACGGTCCCGAACCAAGTCGGCGTCGACCATTTCGTAGTGACCGGCTCGATCGCCGTGCGCTCGTCGAACCAGCCGATCGAGAACCTCGGCGTCACCGCGGACATCCAGTACGCGCCGTCGCCCTCCGACCTGCAGGACGGGTTCAAGGAGTACGCGGCCGCGGTCAACGCGGCGGTGACGAAGCTCCTCGGCGGCTCGGCGGCCGTCGGCAAATAATCAGGGCTTGACGAGCCGGGCGGCGCGCGCTAAACTTTTTTCAATGCGCGCCGCCCGGCTTCTCGCCGCAGCCTTCGCCTTCGTTTTAGCCTTCGCTTCCCCGGCTGTCGCCGATCGCCGACCTCCTCCTCCCGGCGGTGGACCGCCGCCCGGCGGCGGACCGCCCCCGGGCGGCGGACCGCCCCCGGGCGGCGGACCTCCTCCGGACGGCGCCCCGCAGCCGCCTGCGCCGCCATGGGACGGCCAAGCGCCCGTCGGCCGGCCGATGCCCCGCGCGCAGACGCCGCGCCGCCAGCGCCCCGTCTGGCCCGGCCCGCAGATCGGCATCGTCGTCGACGGGATCGCCGACGAGGCCGTCGACGAGATCACCTGCGGCGACGTCGGCCAGGATTGCGACGTCCCCGAGGGGATGTTCCGGGGCTACCTCGCCAAGTCCGACTGCGAGGACTGCGGCGCGTTCCTCGTCGCCGAGAGCAAGTCCCTAGCCGTCGTGTCGGCGAAGACGGGCGGCGCGCTCAAGCGCTACGCGGCGCCGAGCGAGGATTGGTGGCGCCTGGGCCGCCGGCTGGCGAACGATTTCAAGCCCGGCTCGGCGCTCTACGCCGCGCTCGAGGGAGGCACGGACGCGCCCGCCGCGCTCGTCGCGGAGAAGGAAGACCGGCCGGCGCCGGCCCAAGCCGCGCCGCGCGGGGAGACTCTCACCAAGGAGGACGTCGCCGCCATCGTCTCGCAAGCGGTCAAAAGCGCCGCGCGCGACCAAAAAAAGGAAGCGGCCGTCTCCGTCGAACCCGCGTCCGACGTCGACACCCCCGCCTATCAAGAGAACGAGCGGCCGGACGACTACGCCGTCGTCGTCGGCGTCGAGAAGTATCCCGATCTGCCGGAAGCGCAGTTCGCCGAGCGCGACGCCAAGGCGTTCCGCGACCATTTGCTCGCCCTGGGCGTGCCCGAGCGCAACATCATCTATCTGACGAACGCGCGCGCCAGCCGCGCCGGCATCGCCAAGAACCTCGATCTCTGGCTGCCCAACCACGTCGCCAAGAACTCGACGGTCTACTTCTACTACTCGGGCCACGGCGCTCCGGATGCATCCACGAAGCAGGCGTACTTGGTCCCGAGCGACGGCGATCCTCAATATCTTTCCGAGACCGGCTACCCGGTCAAGACGCTCTACGAGAAGCTCTCCGCGCTCAAGGCCAAGCGCGTCATCGTCGCGCTCGATGCCTGCTTCTCGGGCGCGGGGGGACGCTCCGTCCTTCCGGCCGGGACGCGGCCGCTCGTGACCAAGGTCGACGCCGGGGCCTCGGCCGCCGGCCGGAACTTGGTCGCCTTGAGCGCGAGCGCGTCGGAGGAGATCTCGGGCGTCTCGAAGGATCAAGGCCACGGCGTGTTCACTTATTACTTGCTCAAGGGCTTGAACGGCGCGGCGGCGCGCGCCGACGGCCGCGTCACCGTCAAGGCGCTCTACGATTACCTGCGGCCCAAGGTCCAGGACGCCGCCCGCCGCGACAACCGCTCGCAGACGCCTCAGCTGCTCGGCGGCGCCGAAGTCGTCCTGCGCTAGGCCCGGCTGGACAGGGCCTTCTCCAAACTGCTAGACTCCCGGGAACAGGGGCCAACGCCACGGCCCTTCGCGCCGCGAGGCCGAAAAATCTTTATTTATGCTGACAAAAATGAAAACAGCGCCTAAAACTTCTTTGGCCGCCAAGCTCTGGGCCGACCGCGCCGATCTCGTCTCGACCGGGACCGCCGCTTACACCGACGTCGTCGTCGACCACGCCCAAAACGCCAAGCTCTGGGACGTCGACGGGAAGCAATACATCGACTTCGCCGGCGGCATCGGCACGATCAACGTCGGGCACTGCCATCCGAAGGTCACGGCCGCCCTGCGCGAGCAGGCCGGCAAGCTTCTGCACACGAGCTTTCACGTCTGCGCCTACCCGGGCTACATGGACGTCTGCCGCAAGCTCATCGAGACCGTCCCGGGCAAGAGCAAGAAAAAGGCCATCCTCTTCAACAGCGGCTCCGAGGCCGTCGAGAACGCGGTCAAGTTCGCCCGCGCGCACACGAAGAGGCGCGCGATCGTCTCCTTTGACTTCGCCTTTCACGGCCGCACGAACCTCTGCCTCACGCTCGACGGCAAATTCAAGCCGCTGCGCCAGGGAATCGGACCGTTCGCTCCCGATATCCACCGCAGCACGATCCCTTACGAGTACCGGGGACTGACGCTCGAGCGCACGCTCGAGGACTTGGACCGGCTGTTCCTGACGACCGTCGCGCCCGAGGACATCGCGGCCATCATCATCGAGCCCGTGCTCGGCGAAGGCGGATTCATCGTGCCCGCTAACGGCTTTCTTAAGGCGCTGCGAGAGCGCTGCGACCAGCACGGTATGCTTCTTATAGTAGATGAGGTCCAGACCGGCTTCGGCCGCACCGGCCGCTTCTGGGCGATGGAGCACGAGGGCATCGTTCCCGACCTCGTGACCATCGGGAAATCGCTGGGCGCCGGCATGCCGATCAGCGCCGTCGTCGGCCGGGCCGACGTCATGGACAGCGTCAACACCGGCGCCGTCGGCGGCACCTACGGCGGCAACCCGATGTCCTGCGCGGCCGCCTTGGCCGTTTTCGAGATCTTCCATGAAGAGCAGCTGGTCGCCCGCGCCAACGGGATCGGCAAGAAGGTCAAGACTCGCTTCGACTCCTGGGCCGAGAAGCTCCCGATCGTCGGGGAGTCGCGCGGCTTGGGCGCGATGCGCGCGATCGAGCTCGTACGGGACAAGAAGACGAAGGAGCCCCTAGCCGCCGCCGACGTCAAGAAGATCCTTCACAAGTGCCAGGAAGACGGCCTCATCGTCATCAAGGCCGGCGTCTTCGACAACGTCATCCGCACGTTGATGCCGCTGACGATCCCGGACGAGGACCTGCTGAAGGGCTTGGACGTCCTCGAGAACGCCTTGAAGGAGCACAAAGCGTGAAAGTCGCGGTGCTGGGCGGCATGGGCCTGATGGCCGAAGCCGCCCTGCATGACCTCGCCGCGAACAAGCGCGTGACGGAGGTCGTCGCCGTCGACTTGAACCTCGCGCGAGCCAAGTCGGTCCTGTCGCGCATCCCCAACCGCCGCAAGGTCAAGACGCTGTCGGTCGACGTCACGGACACCGCGGCGGCGGCCAAGAAGCTGAAAGGCTCGGATGTCCTCTTGAACTGCGCCTGGTACGAGCTCAACCTCAAGTGCATGGACCTGGCGCTCGCGCTCAAGGCGCACTACGTCGACCTCGGCGGGCTCTTTCACATGACGCAGAAGCAGCTCAAGCGCCACGGGGAGTTCCAAAAGGCGGGCCTCGTCGCCACGCTCGGCTGCGGCTCGACGCCCGGGATCACGAACCTCATGGTCGCGCGCATGAGCGCGGGCTTCGACACGATCGACACGGTCGGCATCTACGACGCGAGCCACGACCCTTCTACCTCAGAAACGTCCTTCCTGCCTCCGTTCTCGATCCGCACGATGCTCGACGAGTACATCGCCCCGGCGCCCATTTTGGCAAACGGCAAAATGGTGGGAGTCCCGGCTCACAGCGGTCAGGAGCCCCTCGAGTTCAAGGAGCCGATCGGCCGCGTCTCGGCCGGCACCGTGATCCACTCCGAGACCGCGACCCTGCCCGCGTATCTCAAGGACAAGAGGATCAAGAACTGCTTCTTCAAGATCGTCTACCCCGAGTCCGTCAAGCGCCAGCTCGCGCTGCTCGTCGGCATGGGCCTGTCGGGCGACGCCCCGGTGCAGGTCAACGGGCACAAAGTGTCGCCCCGCCGGTTTGTGACCGCGCTGGCCCAGCAGGCGGCCGTGACCGCGTCCAAGGCGTTCGCCGCGCCCGCCGATTTCGAAGTGCTGCGCGTGAAGATCTCCGGGACCAAGCACGGACGGCGTCTGGAGAAATCCTGGGACTGCGAGATCCGCCCGAATAAACAGCTTTCCGCGGGCGCCATCGGCGTCGGCTTCGCCGGCGCGATCGCGTCCGTCGTGCTCGCGCTCGAGCAGGGCCTCACGCGCGGCGGCGTCGGCGCGCCCGAGAGCACGCTGCCCGCCGAGGTCTTTTTCAAAGAGCTCCGCGCGCGCAAATCGTTTTCGTTGATTGAAACGATCGCCCACCCCTTGGCGATTTAAAGGCGACATTGGGGATGTAGCAGAGTCCGGAGAGTACGGCCATGAAAGTAGCAGCCCAAGACATCTTGAAGGAGACGCAAAAGACTCTCGACCTCGTCGCGAAGCGGGAGCTGACGGAGGAGGACAAGGCCTGGATCACCGAGATCACGGCCGGCAGCTACGCCAACCACGTCAATCCGGGCATCCTCGAGTACCGCAAGTCCGTCTCGACCGAGTACATCTCCGTCGAGTGGTCCGACGGCGGCAACTGCTTCACCGACATCAAGGGCCGAAAGTATCTCGATCTTCTCGGCGGCTACGGCATCTACAACGTCGGCCATCGCCATCCGAAGGTCGTCGAGGCCGTCACGCACCAGCTGCAGCGCCAAGCGCTGCACTCCCAGGAGCTCCTCGAGCCTTTCCGCGCGATCCTCGCGAACCTGATCCACGACATCACCCCGGGCGACCTCCAGTACAGCTTCTTCGGCAACTCCGGAGCGGAAGCGGTCGAAGGCGCGATGAAGCTCGCCATGCTGCATACCGGCCGCAAGTCCTTCATCGCGGCGACCCAGGCCTTTCACGGCAAGACGCTCGGCGCGCTGTCGGCCACGGCGAAGGCCAAGTTCCGCCAGCCGTTCCTGCCGATCCTGCCGGACTGCTACCACGTCCCCTACGGCGACGCCGACTACATCGAGAGCGCGCTGCGCTCGGCCGACGAGGTCGGAAACGACATCGCCGGCGTCATCCTGGAGCCGATCCAAGGCGAGGGCGGCATCAACGTCCCTCCGGACGACTACTTCCCGCGCGTGCGCGATCTGTGCGACCGGTACGGCGCGTTGCTCATCGCCGACGAGGTCCAGTCCGGGATGGGCCGCACGGGCAAGATGTTCTGCGTCGACCACTGGAACGTCGTCCCGGACATCATGTGCCTGGGCAAGGCCCTGGGCGGCGGCGTCATGCCGATCGGCGCCTTCGTCAGCAACAAGACCATCTGGGAGCAGCTCTTCCCGGAGCCCTGGCTGCACTCGACGACCTTCGGCGGCAACCCGCTCGCCTGCGTGGCGGCGATCGCCGGCATCCACGTCCTTCTCGAGGAAAAATTGCCGGAGCGCGCCGAAAAGATGGGCAACGAGATGATGAACAAGCTGCGCGGCTTGCGCCGGCGATTCCCGAAGCTCTGCATAGACGTTCGCGGCAAGGGCCTGATGATCGGCATGGAGTTCCCGACCGACGCGATCGGCTACGAGGTCGCCAAGGCTCTCTTCGACAAGGGCGTGCTCGTCGCCGGGACCTTGTTCTCGGCGAAGACCATCCGCATCGAGCCGCCGTTGACCATCACCGCGGCCGAGCTCAACAACGCCATCGACGCCATCGAGAAAGTGTTCAAGGAAGTCAACGCCAAGCACTTCGAGACCAAGAAGATCCCGGTCAGGAAATAAGTCAACAGCGGTGCCAGGCACCGCTTTGAATTGTCGAGGAAACGATGACTTTAACCGCAACGAAGCAGGCAGCGAAGAACAAGACGCTCAAGATGCTCATCGACGGGAAATGGGTGAGCGCGGCCAGGAACTCGACGCGCGCGATCGTCAATCCCGCGACCGAGGAAGTGATCGCCGAGGTGCCCGAGGCGAGCCCGTTGGAAGTGGGGCAGGCCGTGGCCGCCGCCAAGAAGGCCTTCGAGTCCGGCGTTTGGTCCGGCAAGAGCCCGGCGGAACGCTGCGCCCTGATCACGAAGTGGGCCGGCCTCGTCGAGCAGAACCTCCAGGCGCTCGCCGAGCTCGAGTCCCGGAATTGCGGCAAGCCGCTCAAGCTCGCGCGCGACGGCGACGTCCCGTTCGCCGTCGACAACCTGCGCTTCTTCGCGAGCTGCGCGCGCCTTTTGGAAGGCGCGGCCTCGGCGGAGTACTCGCCGGGCTATACGTCGATCATCCGGCGCGAGCCGGTCGGCGTCGTCGCGCTGGTGGCGCCGTGGAACTACCCGCTCATGATGGCCGCTTGGAAGCTCGGCCCGGCGCTCGCCGCGGGCAACACCTGCGTCTTGAAGCCGTCCGAGCTCACGCCGCTGACGACCTTGGAGCTCGGGCGCCTCGCGCTCGAAGCCGGCATCCCCGACGGCGTCGTCAACGTGATCACCGGCGGCGAGGAAGCCGGCCGCGCGCTGACCTCGCACCAAGACGTGCGGATGATCTCGTTTACCGGCGACACCGACACGGGCCGCAAGATCATGGGGCAGGCCGCCGCGACCGTCAAGCGGCTGCACTTCGAGCTGGGCGGCAAGGCGCCGTTCGTCGTCTTCGCGGACGCGGACCTCGAGGCCGCCGTCCAAGGCGCCGTCGTCGCGTCCTTCGTCAACTGCGGCCAGGACTGCACGGCCGCGACGCGGATCTACGTGCAGGAGCCCGAGTTCAAGAAGTTCTGCGAGCTCTTTTCCAAAGAAGCGGCTAAAGTCCGCGTCGGCGATCCGTCCAAGCCCGACGTCGACATGGGGCCGCTCATCTCCTCCGAGCAGCGGGAACGCGTGGAAGCATTCCTCGCTCGCGCCAAGGGGGTCAAAATCCTCGCCGGCGGAAGCCGCCCGAAAGGCCTCAAGAAAGGCTTCTTCTTCGAGCCGACCGTCGTCGCCGGCGCGGCGCAGGACTCCGAGCTCGTGCAGCGCGAGATCTTCGGCCCGGTCGTCTGCGTGCTGCCTTTTAAGGATGAGGCCGAGGCCGCCAAGCTCGCCAACGACGTGCCGTACGGCCTCGCCGGCTCGGTTTGGACGAAGGACGTCCAGCGCGCGCTGCGCGTGTCCAACGCTCTGCGCTTCGGGACGGTCTGGATCAACGACCATCTGCCGCTGACCTCCGAGATGCCGCACGGCGGCTTCAAGCAGTCCGGCTTCGGCAAGGACATGTCCCGCTACGCCGTCGAGGAGTACACGATCGCCAAGCACGTGATGGCGGACACGACGGGCCTCGCGCGAAAGCCGTGGCACTACACGGCTTTCGGGGATCCCGCCTAATGGGCGTCGTCGACTTCGAGAAGCAGGCGCGCGACGCCGTCTCCTCGGCGATCGTCAAGGAGCCGGGCGCGGCGATCTCCGTCATCCTTCAGCAGATCGGGCGCGCCGCTCAAGCGGCCGCCGACACCCACGAAGGCGTCGCCGCCGCGACTCTCGGCGGCATGACGGCCCTTTGGAACGCCAATCAAGACCTGCCCGACGCGACGGTCAAGATCCTCGGCGGGTTGACCGAGATGAGCATCGTCACGCGGGCCGGCCCCGAGCAAGTGATGACCTGGGTGCTCCAGGGCATCGCGACCGCCTCGGACATGGCGGGCGCCGAGATCCAAGGCGACATCCGCTCGCGCATCGAGGAGACGTTCCAGGGCGCGGGGGACGTGTTCCAGAAGCTTTGCGACCAAGCGCGCGCCAAGCGCCAGTGAGCCCGGACCGGCTCCTCTTTCTCGCGCTGCTCGCGTTCTGCCTGACGCCTTGGGCGTCGCCGCCGCTGGCGCTCGCGCTCGGCATCGCCTTCGGCCTGACGCTCGCGCATCCTTACGCGTCGAAGTCGCGGCAGTGGTCGAAGCTCCTGCTTCAGGCCAGCGTCGTCGGCCTCGGCTTCGGCATGAACCTGGCTCAAGTCTTGAAAGCCGGGACCTCCGGCCTGCTTTATACGGCGGGGGGGATCGCGTTCTCCATCACGCTCGGCACGCTGCTCGCCCGTTGGCTGTCGGTCAAGCCGACGGCGGGGTATCTGATCTCCGTCGGCACGGCGATCTGCGGCGGCAGCGCGATCGCGGCCGTCGGGCCGATCCTGGGCGCGCCCGACGACGAGATGTCGGTCGCGCTGGCGACCGTGTTCGTGCTCAATTCCATCGCGCTCATCCTCTTCCCTATCCTCGGGCATATGCTCCGCATGTCGGAGCCCGCGTTCGGACTTTGGGCCGCGCTCGCGATCCACGACACGAGCTCGGTGGTCGGCGCCGCGGCGAAATACGGAGCGGTCGCCCTGGCCGTCGGCACGACGGTCAAGCTCGCTCGCGCGTTATGGATCGTCCCCGTCAGCGTGGCGACGGCCGCGTTCAAGCGCTCAGACGCCAAGATCCATTGGCCGTGGTTCATCGCGTTCTTCGCCCTCGGCGCCGCGCTCAACACCTACGAGCCGTTCGGAGTTCCGATTTACGGACTGCTTTATAAGGCAGGGCGCTTGGGGCTGACGGCGACGCTCTTTCTGATCGGCAGCGGGCTGTCGCAGGCGACGCTCAAGCGGGCCGGAGCGCGGCCCCTGCTGCAGGGCGTGCTGCTGTGGCTGGCCGTCGCCTCGGCGTCGCTTCTGCTGATCCGCTCTGGAGTTCTTTCACCAGGGTATTGAGCAGGTCCAGCGGGAACTTCCGGTCCTCGAGCTGCCGCCACACCCACGTCGCGTGCTCGGCCGACGGCTTGATGAAGCGGTCGTGCATCGGCTTGACGCAGTGCTCGTAGAGCCTGAGCGTCTCCTCCAAGTCGATGCGCCGCTGGACGGAGTCGCGGCGCACGCGCCGCAACAGACGGATGTCGTCGGGCACCTCGATGAAGACGGAGAAGTCCATCAGTTCGCGCAGCCGCTTCTCGTGGAGCACGAGCAGCCCGTCGAGGATGACGAGGTCCGCCGGCTCCACGTGGACGCGCTGCTTGAGCCGGGCTTGCGTCGCGTACTCGTAGCGCGGAGCGTCGATCGCTCGGCCGGCGCGCAGCTCGGCGACTTGGGCGGCCATCAGCGCGCTTTCGATCGCCTTCGGATGGTCGAGGTTGAGCCGCTGGCGTTCGTCTTGAGAAAGGCCGCTCTTGTCGTGGTAGTACCAGTCCTGGCAGATCGTGACGACGCGCGCGCCGAGCTTGCCCTTGAGAAAGCCCGCCAGCCAGGACTTGCCCGAGCCGCTGCCGCCGGCGACACCGAGACAGACGGCCTTGCGCTTGGGCGGCATGCAGGAATTATACCAGCAAAAACGACGGGGTCAGACCCCAGCGTTTACTAGAAACGAGAGCTGAGCGACAGCCGTTGGGCCGAGCCGAGCTCGCCGTAGGGCGAGAACGAGTAGTCGAGGGTCATCTTGTAGACGCGCAGGCCGAAACCCATCCCGAACCCGCCGAGGGAGCCGACGCCCGAGGTCCCGCCCGCCGAGGCTTGGGCCGAGCCGTAGCCCGTGCGCAGCGCGAAGCCGGAAAGCACGGCGTATTCCGTGCCGATCGAGACCGCCGTCTGATGCTCATGCGGGCTTTGATGCACGTCGAGCGCGAGCGTCATCGCCCCGCCGAGCGTGATCGCCCCGCCGGCGGAGAGCTCGAGCGGCAGAGGGTCGGTCTCGCTGCCGAACTTGAGGCCGGGGCCGAGGTTGCGGATCGCGACGCCGACGCTCGCCGGGCGCTCCAACGCGTAGAAAGGGCGCTGGGCACCGAGATCGACGGCGTAGGATTGCGCGCTGGCGTCGGCGATCGTCGAGTGCAAGTACTTGAGCGTCCCGCCGAGGACGGCGGGGTAATCGGCGAGACGGCGACTGTAGCCCATCATGACGGCCGTGTCGCCGGCGCCGAAGGCTCCCGTCGGATTGCCGGCCGCGTCGCGGCCCTCGAGCGCGGGCTGCGAGAGGTGCGTCACGCCCAGGCCGAGCGTGCCGCCCGAAAGCAGCGAGCCGCCGTCGCTGGCGAACGGAAGGGCGTAAGCCGCATGGTCCAAGCGCGTGCCGGCGAAAAGCTCGGCGTGCTCGAAGGTCGCCTGTTGGACCCCGAGGCGCCCGAGGCCGGCCGGATTGGTCGTCAACGCGTCCAAGTCGTCGGCGACGGCGGTGAACGCCTCGCCGAGCGCCATCGGCCGCGCGCCGGGCTGGATCTTGAGAAACGTCGCGGTCTCGCGCTGCGCGGCGGCGGGGCCGGCGAGAAACAGCGCGATGATCAAGCCTCTCATTTGATCACCGCCACGCGGCCCGTGCGGCGGATCTTGCCGCTCCCGCTCTGGCTGGCCGTCACGACGTAGATGTAGACGCCGCTGCCGACGCCGGCGGCGTCCCAGCGGTACTCGAAGGCGGTCTGCGCGCCGTCGCTCGACGTCGAGTCCTTCAGCGCGCCCGAGAGATCATAGATGTGGATCTCGATGTGGTCGGCCGAGCCCGCCTCGACGTGGATGACGGGCGAGACGCCGTTGCGCGCCGGGTTCGGGTACGCGTAGACCTGGCCGAAGGCGAGCGTCGCGCCGGGCGCGGGCGCCGCCTGCGCGGCCGCGCCCGCGAAGATCTGATAGAGCGAGAAATGCGACGTCTGCGCGCGCACGACGTGGTTTTGCGCGTCGACCGACGACGTCAGATACTCCCAAGCGCCGGTCCCGGGATTCCAGTAGTGGATCGCCAGCGCGTTCTCGACGGCGTTGCCGGGAAGCTTCGAGGGGTCGTAAGGAATCTCGATCGTCACCGGCTTGGCGAATTGAGTGCCCTCGGGGCCGTATTGGATGGCGGGCGCGGCGGGGGTCAGCCCGAGCTTGGAGCTCGAGTCGTCCTGGCGCTTCTGGTCCGGCGGCGCGGGCGCCGGGGCCTGGGCCACCGAGACCGCCAACCCCGCCGCGATCGCGCCCGGCGGCACGACGACGCCCGAGCCGTCCTTGGCGTGGACGGCGTCGCCGTCGGAGCTGACGACGGCGAGCGTGCGGTGAGGCGAGAGGTCGAGCGGCGGCATCGCGTTCTTGACCGTGATGCGTCCCTTGGCCTGCGCCAGAGGCGGCGCGCCAGACGACAGGAACGGGGCCACGGCCTGGCTCGAAAAGCCGCCTCGCGCCGGAGGATTGGATGAAAGGTCGCAGGAAGCGACGCCGCCCGTCGCGGTCTGGCCCTTGGCGGCGGGCGGCGTCAGGCGCTTGGCCGGCGACGTGACGACGGCCGCGCCCGCGGAGGAGCCGCCGCGCGCGCGCCAGCCGCTCGACGGCGAGCCGCCGTTCTTGGCGTCCGGGGCCTTCGGCGCCGGAGTCGACGACGCCTGCGAGCCCCGGCCCACGCTCCACGCGGGGGTCTTGAGCAGGAGATCGAAGAAGGAGACGAGGTCGTCCTTGCCGTCGCGGCGCGCGCCGCCGCCGAGCCAATCGGCGACGCGGCAGAGCAAGGCCGAGATCTTGGAGCCGGGGCGGTGCGCGGGCGGCGGCAGGGAAGTCGTCGACGGCTGCGCGGAGACCCCCGATAGGGTAACCGTCTTGCCGAACTGGCGACCGGCGTAGCGTCCGATCCCGGAGTGTGAGATCGCCGAGTTCGGAGCGTAGAGGTTGAACGCCGCGCGATCGAAGCCCGAGAACGAGGCGTCGCCGGACGCCTGCACGATCCAAAGACTGTTCGCGTCGCCCGAGGCGTTGATCCCGGCCAGGCCCGAGACGGAGATCGGGCCGTCCACGAAGAGATACACGGGGCCGGACACCGAGACCGAGGCCAGGCCCGAGATCGAGAGGCCGGTCAGATAATAGCTGCCTGCGGGGATCGTCAGAGAGCCGAGGCTGCGCTGCAGCTTGCCGCCGACCAAGGGCAAGGCCGAGTTCTGGTTGTTCGCCTGGGCCCACGCGCGCGCCGCGGAGAGGTCGTAGCCGGCCGCCGGGATCGTCGCCTGGCCTTGGGTCACGGCCCCCATGATCGAGCTGTGCCCGTCGCGCGCGACCGTCAGGGCCGTGACGTCGCCGGCCACCGACGAGTTGCCGGAAAGCGAGACCGCGCCGTTCGACCGGACGTCGCCGGTCACGCTCGCTCCGCCGGAGAGCGTCACCGCGCCGTAGGCCGCCAGGGCGTCCGAGAGGAACTGCGAGACCGAGACGGAGACGACGACGCGCGCTTCGGCGTTGCCGGCGTCGTCGATCGAGCCGTAGCTGATCGTATGAGCGCCGGCCGCGAGCTTGAACGGCGCGGCGTAGACCTGGTCGGCGCCGGCGTCGATCGAGTACAGCGTCTTGGCGACGCCGGAGAAGACGCCGTTCGAAACGGGATCCGCGGCCGAGAGAGTGAACTGCGTGTCCGGCGTCACGGCGTCGACGCCGAAGAGGGTCAAGCCTCCGCTCTCGGCGAGCGTCGTCTGGGGAGCCGTGAGATCGACCTTGTACGTCGCCGTCCGGGCCGTCTCCACGTTGCCGACGTTGTCGACGCTGCGATAGGAGACGGCGTGGCTTCCCTCGGAGAGCGTCAACCCCGCGACGGGCGCCCAGGCGCCGCCGTCGACCTGCGCCTCGGTATGGTTGACGCCCGACGCGATCCCGCCCGAGACCGGGTCCTGCGCCGAGAACGAGAGGCCGTCGTTCGCGCCGAGGGTCTGCGAGGCGTCGGGGGAGACCGTCGTCACCGGCGCCGCGCCGTCGCGATAGACCGTCACGGAATGGACGGCCTCGGCGTTGCCGACGTTGTCGAACGCCTGCAGCGCGATCGCGTGCGCGCCGTCGACCGCCGGCAGGGTGAACGGGGCGGAATAAGGCGAAAGCGCGCCGCCGTCGACGCCGACCGTGAGCCGGGCCACGCCGGAGGCCACGCCGCCCGAGAGCGGGTCCGCCGCCGACGCGGCGAACGGCGTCGCCGGTCCCACGACGACGGCGCTCGAGGCCAGCACGGCCTGCGGAGAGCCGATGGAAAGCGAGGAGACCGGCGCCGCGCCGTCGACGGCGACGTTGAGCTGCCGGCCGGCTTCCGCGTTGCCAACCTTGTCGACGCTGTAGAAAGTCAGCCAGCGCGAGCCGTCGCCCGACAGCGTCACAGGCGCGGAGTAGACGGCGAAGGCGCCGGAGTCCACCGCCACGTACGTCGCGCTCACGCCGGAGCCGGCGCCGTCGCCGACGGTCGTTCCGTCGTCGACGGCCGACAGCGAGATCGCCGTCGCCGGGGAAACGAAGACCGGGCTCGCGCCGGATTGAGGCTGGCCGACCGAGGCCGTCGTCCGCGGCGGCAGCGCGTCGCTGACGCCGGCCAGGGAGACCGCGGCGCCGAGAAGGCGTCCCGAGAAATCCCCGCCGCCGACGAGCGAGACATTCGCCGACGGAGCGAAGATCTCGGCCGCCAGGCTCGCGCCGGCCGAGACCGCCACCGAGGAGCCGTCGACGGCGACGAAGAGCTGGGACGGATCGCCCCCCGCGTTGAGCGACGCGCCGGCGCCGAGCGAGATCGAGCCGTGCACGAAGACCTGGGCCGGCGCGCCGAAGGTCAACGCCGCGCCCGCGCCCAGGCTCAAGCCCGCGAGCGAGTAGACGCCGGAGGAGACGGAGAGGCTCTGTCCCGGGCCGACGGCGAGCGCGGTGCCCTCATAAGGATTCAGGTCGTTGGCGTCGGCCCAGGCCTTGAGCGGCGCGAGATCGGGCGCGGCCGGAAGCGTCGCCTGGCCCTGGGTCACCGTGCCCGAGATCGAACTGCCGCCCGAGACGGTCACGATCATCGCCATGGCGTTGCCGTTGAGCGTCGAGCTCTGCGTCAGCGAGATCGTGCCGTCGCTGCGGGCCGTGCCCGTGACGCTCGCCAAGCCCGAGAGCGCCACCGACGACTGGCCCTCGAGCAGGTCGGCGAGGAACGGGCTCACGAAGAACGCGGCCGTCTGCCGGGGCTCGGCGTTGCCGGCGTTGTCGACCGAGCCGAAGCTCACCGTGTGGCGGCCCGCGGCCAGGGTGAACGGCCCGGAGTAAGCCTGGTCCGCGCCCGCGTCGACGGCGTAGACCGTCCTGGCCACGCCGGAGGCCACGCCGTTGGACGAGGGATCCTGCGCCGCGAGGGAGATCGGCGCGCTCGCCGTCATGAAGGTCGTGCCGAACGCGGTCTGCGACGGCGCGCCGGCCGTCAGCGTCGTCTGCGGCGCGGTGAGGTCGACCTGGTAGCTCGCGGTCTTGGCGGCCTCGACGTTGCCGACGTTGTCGACGCTGCGGTAGGCGAGCGCGTGCGCGCCCTCCGGCAGGGGCTGGGTCGCCGAGGCCGTCGTCCACGCCCCGCCGTCGAGCTGATACTCGGTATGATGGACGCCGGAAGCGACGCCGCCCGCCGCCGGGTCCTGCGCGGTGAACGTCAGCGCCGCGTTCGCGCCGAGGATCTGGGAGCCGTCCGGAGAGACGGTCGTCGCCGGCGGCGTGCCGTCGCGCCACACCGTCTGCGCGTGGACGGCCTCGGCGTTGCCGAGGTTGTCGACCGAGACCAGCGCGATCTGGTGCGCGCCGTCCGTCGCGGGCAGGACGAACGCCGAGGTGTACGACGTCAGGGCGCCGCTGTCGATCGAGATCATCAGCTGCGCGACGCCGGAGGCCACGCCGCCGACGACGGGATCGGCGGCCGAGGCCGCGAGGAGCGTCCCCGGCCCCACGACGACGGCGCTCGAGGCGAGCACGGCTTGCGGCGAGCCGACGGAAAGCAGCGAGACCGGGGCCGTGCCGTCGACGGCGGCCGAGGAGACCTCGACGGTTTCCGTATTGCCGGCGTTGTCGACGGAGTAATAGCTCACGGCATGGGCGCCGTCGGGCCCGATCGTGAACGCGGACGTGTATGAGGCAAAGGCACCGGAGTCGAGCGCCCACCTGGTCGACGCCACCGTGCCGCCGCCCTGGTCGACGGCGGACAACGTGATCGGCGTCGCGGGCGAAACGAACGTCGGCGCCGCGGCGTACTTCGGCGCGCCGAACGCGAGCGTGGTGATCGGCGCGCTCGTGACCGGCGGCACCGGCGGCGGCGGCAGCGGCAGCGAGAACACCGTGGGGACGGTCTGGGCGTTGTCGGCGCCGCCGCTGACGAAGATGTACTGTCCCGACACCGCGGCCGAGTGCAGATAGAGCGCGTCGGGCATCGCGGGCGCCGAGGACCAGGCGCCCAGCGTGCCGTCCACGGCGACCGCCGCCTCGAACGAAGCGCTCGTCATCTGCGACCCGGTCCAGCCGCCGAGCACGAAGACCGTGCCGTTGCCGTAGATCCCGGCGTGGTTGCTCAGCGGCGTCGGCAGCGGCGAAGTCTGCCCCCAGCCCGCGAGAGAGCCGTCGGCGTTGATCTTCGAGTAGTAGACCGTGTTCGCGATCTGCGTGCCCCCGTTGACGGCTCCCGCCAGCACGTACAGCGTGCCGTTCGAGACCGTCGCGTGCGTGTACAGCGGCTCCGGCAGGGGCTTTTGGACCGTCCAGGCGCTCAACGTGCCGTCGGGGTTGACCTTCGCCGAGTAGACGCCGGCCGTCAGCGCCGAGCCGTTCCAGCCGCCCGTGGCGTAGAGCGTGTTGTTCCAGACCGCGACGGCGAGGAAGAACACCGACTCCGGCAGCGGGTTGGCCATCTGCCAGGCGCCGAGCGTCCCGTCGGCGTTCTGCTTGGCGAAGTAGACGACGTTCGACGTCGTGACGTTGTACGAGGAGTCGAGGTGCTGGCCGCCGAGCACGTAGACGTAGCCGGCGGCCGCCGCGCCGGCGTGATAGTAGACGCCTTCAGGCAGCGGCGTCGTCGCCTTCCAAGCCCCGATCGTCGCGCTCGACACGGCGGCGTAGAAGACGTTGCGCGAGTCGAGGATGCCGTTGCCGTTCGAGCTGCCGCCGGTGTTGTAGAGATAGCGCCCGGAGGCGACCAGAGCGTGGCCGTTGTAGCCGTCCGGCAGCGGCGTCGTCGTCGTCCACTGCTGCGCGGACGCGCGCGCGCCGAGGAGGGAGAAGAGCAAGACGACGGCGGCGCTCCGCGGGCTTGCGCGCATATCCGCCGCGCCGAGGAGGGGGTCCCAGGCGGCTTATATAAGGGTAGCTGACAACGTCAGGAAGGCAAGGCCGCCGCCGTCAGCGACGGTCAGGGCTTGTCCGCGGAGGCTTCAGCCGATCAGCTCGTAGCCGTCGGAAACGGTCTGGATGCGCTGGCCCTCGGAGCCGAAGTCCTCGCGCAGGCGCTGGATCGTCTTCTCGAGCGCGCTGGCGCTGCCCTTGGCGCCCCACACGGCCGTCAGGATTTTCTCGCGCTTGACCGGGCCCTTGGCGTCGAGCAGGATCTTGAGCACGGAGGCCTTCGTGGGGGAGAGCGTCGCGATCATCTTGTCGTTGATCCAGACCGTGCGGAACTTGACGTCGAGCCGGATCGCGCCCTTGGCGACCTGCGCGGGGGCGGCCGACTTGCGCGGATACTGCGCGATCATCCGCTTGATCTGCCGCTTCATCTCGGCGATCTCGAAGGGCTTGCGCAGGTACTCGCGCACGCCCTGCGCCTTGATCGAGCTTTCGAGCATGTCGGCCTTGTCGCCGTGGGCCGTCATCACGATGATCGGGATGTCCTTGATCATCGTGTTCGTCGTCACCAGCTTGATCACTTCGACGCCGTTCAGGATCGGCATCATCAAATCGAGCAGGATGACGTCGGGCTGGACGCTCAGGATCTTCTCGTAGCCTTCCTTGCCGTTGAAGGCGTAATGAACCTCATAGCCCTCTTGATTGAGGGCTATGCTCAGCATGTGCTGGAGATCGCCGTCGTCCTCGATGATCAAGACCCTGGCCATGGCTCCCATTTAATTAAATCCGTCGCTTCTTGACAACAAAGGGACCCCCTGGTATATAGGAAACGATTTGTTTCCTCTTATAAACTCGCTCCTGTCGGTGATCTTGATCACCGGCGCGCGGCCGTCCTTTGCGGCCGCGGGCCAGGCGGGTTCCTTTTTGCGCCAAGAGCCGACGGCGCGCGGCGCGGCGCTCGGCGCGGCGCTCACGGCGTTAGTCGACGACTCGAGCGCGATCTACTGGAACCCGGCGCTGCTCGGGCGCATGATCAAGCCCGACGTGACCGGCACGCACGTGACCCTCTTCGAGGACACGTCCTACGACTTTATCGCTTCAGGTCTGACCTCTAGATGGGGCAGCTTCGCCGCGGGCTACGTCCGCCAGACGAGCGGCGGCTTCGAGCAGCGCGCGGGCCCCAGCGACGCGCCGACGACGTTCTCGATCACCCAGTCGGCGCTCATGGCGGGGTGGGGCTACGCCTTCGCCGTCCCGGGCCTCTCGGGCGCGCTGCCTTGGTTCTCCGATCCCAAGCCCCTCGGCCTCGGGGTCACGATCAAGCAGGCGCGCGAGTCGATCGGCTCGATCTCGGCCTCCGGCAACGGCGCCGACGCCGGGCTCGCCCTGCACCCGAACGAGCAATGGGCGTTCGGCCTGTCGATCCAGAACCTCGTCGCGCCCAGCCTCACGTTCGTGTCGGCGCCCGTGTCCTACGCGCGCGCCGTGGACGCGGCGGCGGCGTGGACGCCCGCGCTCCACGGCGAGTGGCGTCCGACGCTGGCGCTCCACCTGGCGAACGTGCAGGGCGACGGCCTGTCGGCGTCCGGCGGCGTCGAGGTCGTCTACCACCGACTGCTCGCCATGCGCGTCGGCATGCAGGACAAGGGCTTGTCGACGGGCGTCGGAGTCAAGATCGGCAACACCAGCTTCGACTACGCGGCGTCGATCCAGGACCTCGGGCTCTCGCACGTCATCACGCTGACGCAGCGCTTCGGGCAGACGCGCGAGGAGCTCGAAGAGACGATCCGCCGCGGGATCGAGACGCTTTCCACCGAAGATGCCGCGCGTCTCGCCAAAGCGTACCAAAGGAAGGCCGAACGCGAGATCGACGACGGCAAAATCTCCGACGGCCTGCACGACTTGGAATCGGCCGCGCTGCTCGATCCGACCAACGACGCCATCCACGAGCGCATCCGCGAGGTCTCCGCGCAATGGGAGGAGCAGCTTAAGAAGCAGATGCTCGACCGCACCGCGGCGCTCGCCCAGCAGCAATACGAGCAGGGCAACCTTTTGGCGGCGCGGCAGTACTGGAAGAGCGTGCTCGAGCAGGACGCGGGCAACGCCGTCGCGCGCGAGCGGCTGGAGGCGATCGACAGGTCGCTCTCGCAGCAGGAGCGCTCGCGGCTCGACGAGCTGCGCGCCGATCAGGCCAAGAACGAGGCGGCGCAGGCGCTGGCCGTCGCGCAGGGCTACCTCGAGAGCGGGCATCTGCGGCAAGCCAAGCTCGAGGCCGAGAAGGGCTTGAAGCTCCACGCCGACGACGAGGCGCTCGCGAAGTTCCTATCCGGGTTGAACTCGCAGATCGCCGCGTTCGCGTCGAAGCACGCGGGGGACGCGGAGCAGCTGATCGCGGCCAAGGACTACCCGGGCGCGCTGCGCGAGATCGAGGGCGGCCTGCGCGAGGACCCGGGCAACCACCGATTGGTCGAGCTCTCGGCGACCGTGCGCGGGCAGCTCGCGCAGAAGGTCACGCCCGAGCAGAAGAAGCAGGTCGAGCAGCTCTATTATCGCGCCGTCGAGGAATACCTGAAGGGCGACTACGCGACGGCGGGCAAGCTCGCGGATGAGGTCTTGTCGCTCGACCCCGGCTCGGAGTCCGGCAAGGCGCTCAAGGAGAAGGTCGACGCGGCGATGAGGTTGACGAAATGAGGGCTTGCTGGCGGACGCTCGCGAGGTGTATACATACTATGGTCGACCATAGTATGTATACGCTCGCGCTGTCGCTGCTCTTGCTCGCCTCGTCCGCGCGCGCGGCGACGGTTGTCGGCTCGGATTACGGCGGCGCCGATTTCACACCCGCCGCGGGCGACGTCCTTTCCGGCACCTTCACAAACATCGGCAAGTTCACGATCCCCGCGGGGCAAACGAATTCTGCCGCGTCCGGCGTCAATCTCAGCATCTACGCCTCGACCGTCGCGATCTACGGCACCCTCGACGGCTCCGGCGCCGGCCAAAGCGGCGGCAACGGCGGCGCCGTCGGCAGCGCGGGCGTAGCAGGTCGCGATGGCGGCGCCAAGAGCGAGGGCGGACAAGGCGCCGCGGGGGCCGCAGGACAGGGTGGCGGCGGCGGCTCGTCCACGGGCGCGGGCGGCGCGGGCGGCGGCGGAGCGGGTGCAGGCGCCGTTTACGGCTCGACGGGCGTCTACGTCAGCTTTCCACTCTCATCGGACGACGTCGCGCAGGGCTCGGGAGGAGGCGGCGGCGGTGGGGGAACGATCGCAAACGGCAGCAACGGCAGTTCGGGCGGGGGAGCCGTATACATCGAGGCCTCCTCGATGACGATCAACGGATCCGTGCTTGTTCCGGGTGCGACAGCCGACAACGTGACCGAGTTCGCCAATGCCACGCACCCCGCCGGTGGAGGTGGAGGCTCGGGTGGCACGATCCTGTTGCGAGTGACAGGTCCGCTTGATCTGCGCGGCGCGGTCCTCCTTTCGGCAAACGGCGGAAGGGGTGGCGATGTAGACACGAACTTCCCAGTGACTCCTCTGTATCCAGGCGGCGGCGGCGGCGGCGGCGCGATCAAGCTCTTTTCGAACTCAGCGAACTACGGAACGACGGTCGCGCTCTCTACGGCAGCGGGCGCGGCGGGTTTCCGACAGGGGGCCGCATCAGGCTCCGACGGCGCCCCGGCGCCGACGCCGGCCAGCAGCGGCACGGTCAGCTTCGGCACGATCGCCTCGCCGCCGAGCGCGCCGGCCGTCACCGCGACGACTCCGAACTCGATCACGTGGAGCTGGACGGCGACGCCCTCGTTCGGCGACGGCCCGAGCACGCAGATGTACCGCCTATTCGCCTCGACCGGCGCGCCGATGCCCACGCCGACCGTCACGAGCGCCGTCGTCGGCGTCACCGAAGGCAGCCTCCAGCCCGATACGACCTACCAGCGCGTCGTCACCGCGTTCACCGACTGGGGCGACTCGCTGCCGACCGGCTTCATCAGCACGCATACGCTCGCCAACGCGCCCGCCGCCGCGGCCTTCACGAACGTCTACTCCAGCTCGATCACAGTCAATTGGACGGCGACGAATCAATCCTACACCAAGTACGAGCTCGACCGCGCGCTCGACGTCGGCTTCACGACGAGCCTGTCGATCACGGACCCGCTCGTCGCCGTCAGCTCGACGCCCGTCAACCTCACGCCGAACACGAAATACTTCTTCCAGGCGCGCGCGATCAACTGCGACAACGTGCCGACCAACTACACCGCGGTCATGACGACGGCGACCCTCGGTGCGATCCCGGCGAGCCCGCAGTTCGGCTCCGTCTTCGTCACGTCGGCCTCTTACGTCTGGTCGGCCAACGGCAACCCCGCCGGCACGACCTACCTCGTGCAGGTCTCGTCCGACAACTTCTTCACGCTCGTCGACTCCTCGCAGACGCTCAACACGTCCGCGACGTTCTTCACGCTGACGCCGAACACGCAGTACTTCTACCGCTCGTTCTCGATCAACCAGCTCGGCGCGGTCTCGCAGGCGAGCGCGCTGATCCACGGCGCCTCGGGAAACCTCAACGACCTCACCGCGCCGTCGGCGCCCGGAGCCCCGTTCGCCGACCGCCAGTTCTCCTACGACGGCACGATGACCTTCATGTGGTCGGCGGCCAACAGCTCCGTCGGCATCCTCGATTACAACCTGCTCGTCGGCAGCACGTCCGGCGGCAACGACGTCTTCAACGGCAACGTCACCGTGGCGAGCGCGTCTCTCT
>CAZRIP010000032.1:0-30773 GCA_964600165.1 uncultured Elusimicrobia bacterium
CAGCAGCTCGAGCATGAGCGCCGGCCCGCGCGGCATGACGGCGGCGAGATACTCGCGCGCTCGGATGACGACGGAGGCGATTCCCGCCTTGCCCGCCCGGCTCATCGCTTCCCTGAGCAGCGCGTAGATCTTCTCGCTCTTGGCCGCGGGCTCGAGGTAGTAAGGCTTGTCGAAATAGGCGGGATCGATCTCTTTGACGTCGACGAAGGCCTTGATGTCGATGCGCTGGGTGCGCTCGGGGCTCGCTTTCTTGAGCTCGGCGTCGTCGACGAGGACGTACTCGCCTTTCTCGAGCTCGAAGGCGCGCGCGAGGGCGTCCTTGGGCACCTCCTCGCCCGTCTTCTTGTTGACCTTGCGGTAGCCGATCGGGGACTTGTCGCGCTTGTCGATGAGCGAGAAGTGGATCTCCTCGCGCGACTCTCCCGAATAAAGGGATACGGGGACGTTCACGAGCCCGAAGCTCACGCTGCCTTTCCAGATCGCCTGAGCCATGGGGTCATTGTAAGGCGCCGCCGGCTGAAGGCGTATCGACAAGAGGTCACGATCCCAAGACGACGCCCGCGATCCAGCGTTCAACAAAGCGTGACGAGCCGTCAATGGGTCGTCCCGGGCGCCGGTCTTATAATGGAAACGGAGGAAAATGATCATGAAGATCAAAGAGATCATGAGCACCGACGTCGAGTGCCTCACGCAGGACGCCGTCCTCGTCGACGCGGCCGAGAAGATGCGCGAGAGCGACATCGGCTCGATCCCCGTCTGCCTGGGCGAGAAGGTCATCGGCATGATCACCGACCGCGACATCACCGTGCGCGCCGCCGCGCAGAGCAAGGACTTCCGCAAGACCACGGTCGGCGAGATCATGTCCAAGGACGTGGCCTTCTGCTTCGAGGATCAGGACGTCTCCGAAGCGGAGAAGCTGATGGAGGAGCGAGAGGTCCGCCGCTTGGTCGTACTCAATCGCGACCGCAAGCTGGTGGGCGTCGTGTCCCTCGGCGACCTTTCGGGCGTCGACGACAAGATGGCGGGACGCGTCGTCGGCCGCGTGACCGAGCCGCTGCACGCGCAGCACGGGCGGCCATGACCCGCTTGAACCGCGACGTCGTGGACCGGCTCTGCTCTCTCGTCAAAGACGAGCTCGCGGCCGTCGAGACGTATCGTCTCGCGCTCGACACGCTCGGCGACCGGCCGGAGTGCGCCGATTTGCGGCGCATCCAGAACGATCACGAGGAGGCGGTCAGCTTGCTGCAAGAGCGGGTCGCCTCGGCCGGCGTCGAGCCGCCGACGCGCTCGGGAGCCTGGGGCTGGTGGCTGAGCGCGCTGGAAGGCGCGGCGCAGCTCATCGGCGAGCGGGCCGCGCTCAAGGCGCTGCGCGACGGCGAGGAGCGAGACATCGCGGATTACGAGCAGGCGATGGACGACCGGGCTCTGGACAGGGACCTCAAGGAGCTCATCGGCGCCCACATCCTGCCTAAGACCCGAGCGCATCTCTCCGTGCTCGATCAATACGCCGGCGGGTGAGGATCTGGCCCGGCAAGCCGTACCCGCTCGGAGCGACCCTCGACGCGGAGGGGGTCAATTTCGCGCTTTTCTCGCGCAACGCGCAGGCCGTGGAGCTCTGCCTGTTCGACTCGCCGTCGGCCGACCGCGAGTCCGTGCGCCTCAAGCTGCCGGAGCAGACCGACATGGTCTGGCACGGCTACGTGCCGGGGCTCAAGGCCGGGCAGCTCTACGGATACCGCGTGCACGGACCCTACGAGCCCGCGCGAGGCCATCGCTTCAATCCCAATAAACTGCTGTTGGACCCTTACGCGCGCGTGCTCGGCCGCGACGTCGTCTGGGACGACGCGATGTTCGGCTACGTGATCGGCGACGCGCAGGAGGACCTCTCGTACGACGCGCGCGACTCCGGGCTGCACGCGCCGCTCGCGGCCGTCGTCGACGGCCGCTTCCATTGGGAAGGGGGGGACGTCCAGCCGCGCACGCCGTGGCACGAGACGGTGATCTACGAGCTGCACGTGCGCGGCTTCACCAAGAAGCATCCGGATTTGCCCGAAGCGCTGCGGGGAACCTACGCGGGGCTCGCCTCGCCGCCGATCATCGAGCACCTGCGCTCGCTCGGCGTGACGGCCGTCGAGCTGATGCCGGTCCACCATCATCTCGACGACCGGCATCTCGTCGAGCGCGGCCTGTCGAACTACTGGGGCTACAACACGCTCGCGTATTTCGCTCCGGACAGGCGCTATGCCTCGGATCCCGACGACGCCGTCAACGAGTTCAAGAGGATGGTCCGCGCCCTGCATCGCGCCGAGATCGAGGTCATCCTCGACGTCGTCTACAACCACGCGGCCGAGGGCAACCAGCTCGGGCCGACGCTGTCTCTGCGCGGCATCGACAATCAAGCCTATTACCGGCCGGGCAAGGACAACCCGCGCTACTACGAGGACTTCACGGGCTGCGGCAACTCGCTCAATATGCGCGAGCCGCGCGTGCTGCAGCTGATCACGGACAGTCTGCGCTATTGGGCCACGGAGATGCGGGTCGACGGCTTCCGTTTCGACCTCGCCTCGACGCTCGCGCGCGAGCTTTACGAGGTCGATCATCTTTCCGCGTTTTTCGACATCATCCATCAGGACCCGGTCCTCTCTCAGGTCAAGCTGATCGCCGAGCCCTGGGACCTCGGGCAAGGCGGCTATCAAGTCGGGCAATTCCCGGTCGGCTGGGTCGAGTGGAACGGGGAGTATCGCGACGCGGTCCGCCGCCTCTGGAAAGGCGACGCCCATCGCATGAGCGAGCTCGCCACGCGGCTGGCGGGCTCGTCGGATCTATACGAGCGCAGCGGCCGCCGTCCCTACGCCTCGGTCAACTTCATCACGTGCCACGACGGCTTCACGCTCGAGGATCTCGTCAGCTACGACCACAAGCACAACGAAGCCAACGGAGAAGGCAACCGGGACGGCTCGGACGGCAACCACAGCTGGAACTGCGGAGTCGAGGGCCCGACCGAGGACCCGCAAATCATAGAGATGCGCGAGCGCCAGAAGCGCAACCTGCTCGCGACCCTCGCGCTCTCGCTGGGCGTCCCGATGATCTGCGCGGGCGACGAGCTCGGGCGCACGCAGCGCGGCAACAACAACGCGTACTGCCAAGATAACGAGCTCGGCTGGCTCGATTGGAACTTGGACAAACGCCGGCGCGCGTTCCTCGAGTTCACGCGCACGCTCTTCGCGATGCGCCGCGCTCAACCCGTGTTGCGGCGGCGCTCCTTCCTGCAGGGCCGCCAGATCCGCGGCGTCAAGGACATCCGGTGGCTGAGCCCGACGGGCCAGGAGATGACCGACGACGACTGGAACAACTCCGGCGCTCGCTCGCTCGGGATCCTGCTCAACGGCGAGGCGATCGACGAGGTCGACGAGCGCGGCCGTCCGATCGTCGGCGACACGCTGCTCGCGCTGATCAACGCGGCCGCCGAGCCCCGCCAGTTCCAGATGCCGGCTTCGCCGCGGCCTTGGAGGGCCCTCTTCGACACGAGCGGCCTGGCCGCCTCCGAGCAGCCGGGCGCCGCCTACACGCTGCGCGGGCGCTCCGTGGCGGTCTTCGCCCTGTCGGCGGCCGCGGAAGCCTCCGCGCCGGCCGAGCCGCCGCCGAAGTCCGACGAGTCGCTGCGCCAGGCCCTGCGCCGCAAGATCGGCACCGCCTACGTTCCGGCCTCGACCTACCGCCTGCAGCTGGGCCCTCGGCTGACATTCCCAGACGTCCGCGCGCTGGCTCCTTATCTCAAGGAGCTCGGCGTCGACGCCGTTTATCTCTCGCCGATCTTCGCGGCGGTCCCCGGCAGCACGCACGGCTACGACGTCGTCGACCCCAACCGCCTCAACCCGGAGCTGGGCACCCGCGCCGATTTCGACGCGATGAGCGCGGCGTTGTCGCACGAGGGGATCGGGGTGATCCTCGACGTCGTGCCCAACCACATGGGGATCGCGGGCGGGGCGAACGCGCTGTGGCGCGACGTGCTCGAGCACGGGCGGGAGTCGCGCTTCGCGCACTTCTTCGACATCGACTGGAAGCCGCTCAAGGAAGAGCTGCGCGACAAGGTCTTGCTGCCGTTCTTGGGGGACCTCTACGGCCGGACGCTCGAGGAGGGCCGCCTGCGGCTGGCTCTCGAAGAGGGCGGCTTCGTCGTGACCTGCGACGGCCGCCGCTTGCCCGTCGCGCCGTCATCCTATCCTCTGATCCTCGAGGACGAAGAGCTCGAGCGCCGCCTTCCGGCGGCCGACTGGAGCGAGTACAAGTCCGTGGCCGCGATCGCGGGCGGCGGCCACGGGCGCAACGCCGCGCGGCGGCTGACCGCGCTGATGCGCCGCTCACCCGAGGTGCGACGCTCGATCGAGACGAGGCTGCGCCTCATCAACGGCCGCCAGGGCGAGCCGGCGAGCTACGACCGGCTCGACGCGCTGCTCGCCCGCCAGCATTATCGCCTCGCGTACTGGCGCGTGGCGTCCGACGAGATCAACTTCCGGCGGTTCTTCAACATCAACGACTTGGCGGCGATCAGGCCCGAGGACGAGGAGGTCTTCGACCATTGCCACCGTCTCGTCTTCGACCTGATCGCCGAGGGGCGCGTCGGCGGCCTGCGCGTCGACCATCCGGACGGGCTCTACGACCCGCCCGGGTATTTCGACAAGCTGCAGATGCGTTATCTCGAGACCGCTTTGAGAGTCGAAAATCCGGCCGAACGCGCCGCGCTCGCGAGCGCCCTGGCCGAGCCCGAGTTCCGCGCCTGCGCCCCGCTCTACGTCGTCGCCGAGAAGGTCCTCGACCGCGACGAGAAGCTGCACGATGACTGGCGCGTGCGCGGGACCGTCGGCTACGACGCGCTCAACGCCCTCAACGGCGTCTTCGTCGACGCGCGCGGCGAGGAGCCGCTCGGCCGCTTCTACGAGGAGTTCGTCGGCCACCGCATCGACTTCGACCGGCTGAGCTACGAGGTCAAGAAACGTTTCGTGCGCGCGCAGATGGGAGGAGAACTCGAGGCCTTGGGGCATCGGCTCGACTCGATCTCGGAGCGAAGCCGCTCGTTCCGGGATTTCACGCGCGCGAGCCTGACCGCGGCGCTGCGCGAGGTGATCGACTGTTTCCCCGTATATAGGACTTACATCTCGCCGACCACGACCACGGTCTCCGAGAAGGACGAGGGCTACATCCGCGACGCCGTCGAGCGCGCCAAGCGGGCCAACCCCGCGATGAGCCCCGCGGTCTTCGACTTCGTGCGCGACGTGCTGCTGCTCAAGCTCGAGGGGACGCTTCCCGAGGACCAGCGGCCGCTTTACCGCGACTTCGTGCTTCGGTTCCAGCAGCTGACCGCCCCCGTGATGGCCAAAGGGCTCGAGGACACGGCTTTCTACATCGACAGCCGCTTGCTCTCGCTCAACGAAGTCGGCGGCGACCCGACGCATTTCGGAGTCGCCGTGCCGGAGTTCCACCGGCGTGGCGCGGAGCGCGCGCGCCGCTGGCCCGCGTCGATGATCGCCAGCACGACGCACGACACCAAGCGCAGCGAGGACGCGCGCTTCCGGCTCGACGCGCTCAGCGAGCTGCCTTCGCTCTGGCGGGAGTCCGTCCTGCGCTGGTCGCAGCTCAACGAGCCGCTCAAGAAGGACGTCGGCGGCATGCGCGAGCCGCGGCCCAACACCGAGTATTTTCTTTATCAGACGCTCGTCGGGGCGTGGCCCGACGAGCCGCTCACGGCCGCGGCGCGCGAGGACTTCCGGCGGCGCATCCAATCGGCGATGCTCAAGGCCGCGCGCGAGGCCAAGCTGCGCACCGACTGGGTCGAGCCCAACGTCGAGTACGAGGCCGCGTTGGAGTCCTTCATCGACGGCCTGCTGGCCCGCGAAAGAGGCGCGTTCGAGGCCTCGTTCGCTCCGTTCCATAAGAAAATCTCGGCTCTGGGCAAGCTCACGTCGCTTTCCGCGCTGACGCTCAAGCTCGGCTGGCCCGGCGTCGCCGACATCTACCAAGGGACCGAGCTCTGGGACTACAGCCTCGTCGATCCCGACAACCGCAGGCCCGTGGACTTCGCGCGGCGCGCGGAAATGCTCGCGTCGCTCGAGAAATCCTCGGTCGCCGAGCTGCTGGCCTCGAAGGACGACGGGCGCGTGAAGCTCTTCATGCTCCGCGAGGGCCTGCGCGCGCGGCGGCGCCTGCCGGGACTTTTCATCGGCTCGTCGTACGAGCCGCTCGAGGCGCGCGGGCCGCGCGCCGCCAACGTCGTGGCCTTTCTCCGGCGCGGAAACGGAGGCGCCCTCGTCGCCGCGGCCTCCCGCTTCTTCGCGGAGCTCTCGCCCGACGGCGGCCTTCCCGCGCGCGAGGCCTGGGCCGGGACATCGGTCGCGCTGCCGCCGGCCGCGGCCGGACTCCGGCCGCGCGACATCTTCACCGGCCGCGCGCTTTCGGCCGTGGACGGCCGCCTCGAGGCCGGCGAGCTCTTCTCGACGCTTCCGGGCGCCCTCTTGATCGATGAAACCGACCGAGCTTGACGCGCGCGTCGTCCGCCGGCTGCCGGTCGGCGCCGAGCCGCTGGCCGGGCTCGGCGTCCACTTTCGCGTCTGGGCGCCCGACCGGGCGGCCGTCTCGGCGGTCGTCGAGGGTCTGGGCGAGTTCCCTCTCGCCCGCGAAGCCGGCGGTTATTTTTCGGGCGCGGCGCCCGGCGCCCGGGCCGGCTCTCTCTATCGGTTCAAGCTCGACGGCGGGCTGGCTTTGCCCGATCCGGCGTCGCGCTTCCAGCCGGACGGTCCGCACGGACCGTCGGAGGTCATCGAGCCGGGCGCGTATCGCTGGTCGGACGCGGGCTGGCGCGGCCCGCGCCTCAAAGGCCAAGTCCTCTACGAGCTGCACATCGGGACGTTCACGAAGGAAGGGACTTGGGCCGCCGCGGCCCGCCGCCTGCCCGAGCTGGCCGAGCTCGGCGTGACGGCGGTCGAGGTCATGCCCGTGGCCGAGTTCCCGGGCCGCTTCAACTGGGGCTACGACGGCGTCGACTTCTTCGCGCCGACGCGCCTCTACGGCCGGCCCGACGAGCTCCGCGCGTTCGTCGACCGGGCCCACGGCCTGGGCCTGGCGGTGATCCTCGACACGGTCTACAACCACTTCGGGCCCGACGGCAATTATCTCAAGGAGTTCGCACGCGGGTACTTCTCGTCGCGCCGCACCGATTGGGGGGAGGCGATCAACTACGACGGGCCGGGGCGCGAGGGCCCGCGCGGCTTCATGATCGCCAACGCGGCCTACTGGGTCTCCGAGTTCCATCTGGACGGCTTGCGCCTCGACGCGACGCAGGACATACACGATTCATCCTCGCCCCATATTCTGGCCGAGCTTTCCCGCGCGGCCAGGGCCGCGGCCTTTCCGAGAAGCATCCTTCTCTTCGCCGAGGACGAGCCGCAGCGGGCGGGCGTCGTGCTGCGCGACGCCGCCGACGGCGGCTGGGGCCTCGACGCCGTCTGGAACGACGATTTCCACCACGCGGCGCTCGTCGCGGCGACGGGCCGGCGCGAGGCCTATTACCTCGACTACGGCGGCTCGCCGCAGGAGCTCGTCTCGGCGGCGAAATGGGGCTATCTTTATCAGGGCCAGCATTACTCTTGGCAGCGCAAGCGCCGCGGGCATCCGGCGTTAGACGTCGGCGCCGAGCGCTTCGTGACCTATCTCTGCAACCACGACCAAGCCGCCAACTCGACGCTCGAGGCCCGCGGATTGTGGCCTCAGACGAGCCCCGGCCGCGCGCGGGCGCTGACGGCTTATTGGCTCCTCTGCCCCGGCACGCCGCTGCTTTTTCAGGGACAGGAGGAGGCGTCGCCGCGGCCGTTCTATTTCTTCGCCGATCACAAGCCAGAGCTGCGCCGGCTCGTCGCCGACGGACGCAAGGCGTTCATGGGGCAGTTCTCGAGCATGGCGGGCGCCGCCGCCCAGGCCGCGGTGCCCGATCCGGCGGACCCGGCGACATTCGCGGCGTGCAAGCCGGCCGCGGCCGGCGGCGGAAATACCGAGGCGCGCGCGCGCGCCCTGCACCGCGACCTGCTGCGGCTGCGCAAAGCCGACGGCGTCTTCGCCGCGCAGCGCGCCGATCGGATCCACGGCGCCGTCCTCGGGCCGGAAGCCTTCGCGCTGCGGTTTTTCGGCGAGAGCGGCGACGACCGGCTGCTCGTCGTGAATCTAGGAGCGGAGTTAAACCTGGCGGTCTGCCCCGAGCCGCTGCTGGCCCCTCCCGCGCAGGCGCGATGGCGCCCGCTTTGGTGCAGCGATGAGGTCGCTTACGGGGGCGGCGGACCGAGCGCGTGGACTTCGGAAGGGCGGTGGCGCCTGGCCTCCCACGCCGCGTGCGTGTTCGTCCCGATGGAGGATTGAGTGGAAGAGCTCATCTTGAACCGCATGCCGTGGGCCAAGGACAACCCGCCGGATCTCTCGCGCTTGCTCACGCGCGAGTGGCTCGTCACCAACGGCCTGGGGGGCTATGCCGCGGGCACGGTGGCCGGCGCGCTGACGCGCCGCTTCCACGGCTTGTTGATCGCGGCGCTGCCCGCGCCCCTCGGCCGCATGATGATGCTCAACCACGTCGGCGAGGAGATCCGGCTGCCCGGAGGCGAGTTCGTCGCGCTCGGCGGCCACGAGGCCTCGGAGAACGAGACGGCGATCCACGGCGCGCGCGCCTTGACGGAGTTCCGCCTGGAGCGCGGCCTGCCTTACTGGCGCTTCGAGATCGGCGGCGTCGTCCTCGAGAAGTCGATCGTGCTGCCGCACCTCCAGAACACGGTCTTCGTGCGCTACCGGATGCTCGAGGGCGAAGGCGCGGTCCGGCTCCGCATCCGTCCTTCGCTGCATTTCCGCCCGCATCAAGGGCGCGTCGACGAGCCGCTGCGCCGTCACTATGCGGTCGGCGTCGAGGGCCGCCGCTGCGAGATCGTCGCGGACGGGGCGCTGCCGCCTCTGCGCGTGCTCGTTTACGGGCGCAACTGCTGCCTCGTGCTCGACGGCGGCTCGTTCGGGGAGATCTACTATCGCGTGGAGCAGAGCCGGGGCTACGACGCCAGGGGCACGCTTTGGAGCCCCGGCTATTTGCGCGCGGACTTGTCCCGCGGGCAAGAGGCGACGCTGGCGGCCTCGACCGAGACTTGGGAGGCGTTCGCGTCGATGGAGCCCGACGACGCCTTCGAGGTCGAGAACCTGAGGCGCCGCCGCCTCGTCGCCAGCGCGCACCCCTCTCTGAGGACCGGCGCGGCCGCGGAATGGGTGCTGGCCGCCGACCAGTTCGTGATCACGCCGAACACGCGGATCGTCGACGCCGCGCGCGTGCGCGCCGCCGGCGACGACATCCGCACCGTGATCGCCGGCTACCACTGGTTCACAGACTGGGGGCGCGACACGATGATCAGCCTGGAAGGCCTGACCCTCGTCACCGGCCGCGCCTTCGACGCGGGCTGCATCCTGCGGATGTTCGCGCGACACATCAAGGACGGCTTGATCCCGAACATGTTCCCGGAGGGCAAACACGAGGGGCTCTACAACACCGGCGACGCCACGCTTTGGTTCTTCCACGCGCTCGAGCGTTATTACCAGGCCTCGGGAGACCGCGCGACGCTCGCGCAGCTCATCCCGGCGCTGGCGGCGGCGCTGCGCAAGCACATCGAGGGCACGCGCTTCGGCATCCGCGTCGACCCGGAGGACGGGCTGCTCAGCCAGGGGCGCGAGGGATTCCAGGTCACTTGGATGGACGCCAAGGTCGACGATTGGGTCGTCACGCCCCGCCGCGGCAAGGCCGTCGAGATCAACGCGCTCTGGTACAACGCCTTGAAAGTGATGGAGGACTGGCAGCGCATGGTCGGCGACGCCGACGCCGCGGATTTTTTCGCGAAGCAGGCGGAGCGCGCGCGGGAGTCCTTCAATCGCCGCTTTTGGAACGAGGCGCGCGGCTGCCTGTTCGACGTGCTCGACGGCGACGAGAAGGAAAAGGACGCGGTGCGGCCGAACCAGATCTTCGCGATCTCCCTGCCGCATCCGGTGCTCGCGCGCGAGCGCTGGGAGCCCGTGGTCGAGACGGCGCGCCGCGAGCTGCTGACGCCCCTCGGGCTGCGCTCGCTTTCGCGCGACCATCCGGATTACCGGCCGTGCTATTCGGGCGATCTGCGCTCGCGCGACGCGGCGTACCATCAGGGCACGGTCTGGGCTTGGCTGATCGGGCCCTTCATCGACGCCTGGCTGAAGCTCCATCCCGAGGACAAGGCGGGAGCGCGCGCGCTGCTCTCCGGCTTCGTCGGCCATCTCGGCGAGGCGTGCCTGGGCTCGATCTCCGAGATCTTCGACGCCGAGAAGCCCTTCGAGCCGCGCGGCTGCGTCGCTCAAGCCTGGAGCGTCGCCGAAGTCCTGCGCGCCTGGGTCAAAACCAGCTAGAATGTTGAAAGCGGTGCCTGGCACCGCTGTTGAATTATGGACACGATCGCGTTTACGGATGGGGCGTGCTCGGGTAATCCCGGACCGGGAGGGTGGGGGACGGTCATCCTCGCGCCCGACGGCACGGTGACCGAGCTCGGCGGCGGGGAGCCGCGCACGACGAACAACCGCATGGAGCTCTGCGCCGTGATCGCCGCCGTCGAGAAGGCGCCCGCCGGGCCGCTCAAGCTCTACGCCGACTCGACTTACGTGATCACGGGCTTTCGCGAGTGGCTGCGCGGCTGGAAGCGCCGGGGCTGGGTCAACTTCGAGGGCAAGCCCGTCGCCAACCGCGACTTATGGGAGAAGTTGGACGCCGCCGCGGCGGCGCGTCTTCCTTCGGCGATCGACTGGCATTACGTGCGCGGCCACACCGGTTCTCCGGGCAACGAGCGCTGCGACGAGATCGCCGTCGCCTTCTCCAAGAGCCTGCGCGCCGAGCTTTACCGCGGACCGGTGGCCGGCTACGCCCACGATCTGCTCGACATCCCGAAGGATACCTCGGTCCCGAAAAACGACTTCAAGCACGGCGGGAGCAAGCGCGCCGGCGGCTTCTACGTGAGCTTGCTCGCCGGTAAAGCCGAGCGTCATCAGACCTGGGCCGAGTGCCAGGCGCGCGTGAGCGGGCGCTCCGGCGCCAAGTTCAAGAAGGTCTTTACGCCCGAGGAAGAACGGGACGCGCTGCGGGGTTGGGGAGCGGTTTAGACCTCGCCGCGGCGATCCACAACGCCGCGCAAAAAATGTGGGAGCCGAACGCGGCCGCCCACATGAACCAGCCCAACTTTCCGAGCGCGGCGAACGCGACGATCAGGTAGGCGTAGTCGCGGCTGGCCACGCGCTCGATGAGCAGCGAGAACGGCCCCCGTTCGCTTTCCGGCTTGCGCAGCACGAGCCACCAGACGCTGAACATCGACGTCAAGAAGCCGCTGAACAGCAGCGCTCCGGGCAGCGCGAAGCGTGCGGACGGGTCGGAGCGGTGGATCGCGAAAGGGATCGCGACGAACGTGGCGACGTGCGCGACGTGATCGGCCGCGACGTCGTACGCGGCGCCCGAGTCGGAAGACAGCAGCTTGAGCCGCGCGACCTCTCCGTCGCAGCCGTCGAGGATGCAGCAAAACCAAAGAATGACCGCGCCGGCGAGCTGGACGGCGTAAGTTCCGGTCGCCAGCGCCCACGCCCCCGCGAGACCGAGGGCCAAGCTCGCCGTCGTGATGTCGTTGGGCGTGATCGGCAGGCGCAGGAAGACCAGCGACAACGCGATCGAGAGCTTGCGGTCGAAGCGCGCGAAATATCCGTCGGTATCCTTCGCCAGGGCGGCGCAGAGCGCGCGCTCGGCCTCGGCGGCTTGGTCGTCGTCGGCGCACGGGACCCAGCCTACGGCGGGGCGCCAGGGCTCGGCTCCGTTCGGCCGCCATGCCCCGAGCGCGCCCTCGCGCGGGAACCCGTCTCCCGGCAGCGTCAGCGCCACCTCTCCGACGTCCGGCTTGCCCGACACCGCGCGGAAGGGCACTCCCAGCCCGGACAGTTGGCGCCGCCAGCGGCGCGCGAAGACGGACGGCCTCTCGCAAGAGAAAACGATCTCCGAGGGGGAGAGCTCCTCGGAGCAACGCTTGGCCGAGCGGATCGACGGCGGCAGGCCGGCGACCAGCCCGCAGCCGTCGGCTTTCAGCAGGGCGACTTTCGGCCCGGGACCCGACATCGGGGGATTATAGGAAATAGGACCTCTCCCGTCGATAAGCGGGCGGCGATGGAACTTTTTTGGGGGGTCGATCGTATCCGCTGTATGGGCCCTTTGGTCTCTTGCGGGCCGACAGGAGCGTGGATAAAATGGAAGAGATGCTGCAAAGGATCATACAACGGATCGAAGGCGTCGAGGCCTCGAATCGGCGCGTCGTTGCGATGCTCGTTCGCATCGAGGCGCGCCTCGGCGAAACGGCGACCAAGTTCGATCTGGCGCAGCTCGAGAGCCGCGTCAATCAACGGATCGATGGCGTCGCTGGTCAGATCGACGATCTCCGCTTCCGCTATGCCATCCACTCGGACACGTTGATGACGCACGATAAGCGCTTGAAGAAGCTGGAGGGACGCCGATGAGCGCTATCGTCTTGACGATTCTCTGCTCGTTGGCCTTCGGCGCCGCCGCGCCGTCGCCGCAGCGCCAGCTCCAGGAGCGGCAGGTCAAGGAGCGCTACGACCTCGCCGTCGCGCAGCAGCAGGACGTGCGCCGGCTGCGCGTCCAGCTCGACGACGAGGAGGCCGCGTTTCGCCGGCGTCTCGGCTCCGATCGGGACGCGTTCGCGTCCCAAGAGCGTTGGAACCGCAAGGTCTTCGACGAGTCGATGCGCGGCAAGCCGCGGCTCGAGGCCAAGGCCGCTAGGCGCGCGTTCGCCGACCGGCAGAAGCTCGAGCGCAAGCAGTACGACGCGCAGGAGCGCAAGCGGCGGCTTCAGTTCTACGCCGACCAGCGCGTCAAGCTCAAGCGCCTGCGCGCGCTGGAGTCGGAGCAAAAGCGCGAGCTCGCGATCGATCAGCGCGGCGCGCGCGCCATCCAGGCGGAGAACGCGCGCTAGCTCAACGCTTGCGCGTCATCTCGAAAAGATTCGTCGCCTGCGCTCCGAAAAATCCCTCGAAGCGCCGCCCGTCGATGAGCGGCCGCTCGGCCAGCTCGAAGTAGGCGTAGGTCCAGCGCAGCGTCCCTTTTTCGACGGGAAGCTCGATTTGGACGGCCTCGGTGGCCGACTGGCGCAGTTTCGAGCCGCGCTCGCCCTCGATCTCGCCCTTCATGGGGATGCCCGCGGCCTTCATGGCCGCGACGGTCTTATCGATGTCCGACAGCGGCCCCGGCCCGTGGCGGTCCACGGACGCGGTGAAGTGATTCACGTCGTAGCCGTTGAGAAGGACCCAGGCGCCGAACTGGCTCTCGCGCTCGAGCGCCTCGACGTCGGCGCGTCGAGGGAGAGGCCACGGCAGCTCACGAAAGAACGCCTCGAGCTCCTCGAGCAAGCCCGGCGGGCTTTTTTTCGCGCCCTCGAGCGCGGCGACGGCATGGAGAGTCCGGCCGCAGAGGGCGTCGCGGTGGCGGTCGAGGCTCGGCGCGATCAGGTCGCGCGCGGCGTCGGGAAGCTCCCAGGCTTTCAGCTGGGAGATGAAGATCTTCGGAAAATCCGGATTGGCGTGCGCGAAATGCAGCGAGCTCAGGCGTTTATCCGGGAACTCGTAGCACCCGGCCGCGCGATAGCCGAACGCCTCGAAGAGCCGCGAGATCGAGAAGACCCCGGCCTGCGGGCGCTGCCAGGCGATCGTCCGGAAAGCGACATGATCGTTGAGGAAGGTCGCGTGATGTCTCTCGGCGAGCTTCTCGTACTCGCGCGCGTAGGAGACGCGCTCGCGATATCGCGCCCAGAGCGAGTCCAGCAGCTCGACGAGGGTCTCCTCCCGGAGCGACCGGGGCTTGATCGCCTTGTGCGGAGCCTGCACCTCAGAAGCCGGACGGCTTGGCGCCGGCCGCGCCGCCCGCCGCGCCGCCGGCGGCGGGCTTGGGCGGCTCGCTGATGACGGCGGTGTCGATATCGAGCTTCGCGTTCATCGCCGCGAGCCAGCGCAGCGTGTCGCTGTCGAAGTGCAGGATGGGCGCGCGCTTGCTCTCGATCTTGCAGGCGAAGATGACTTCCACCTGAGCGGCCAGTTGGCCGATTTTCTGGGCGCTCGGCGCCAGGCGCCGGAGCATGTCGCGCACGTGCTCGTCGAGGGTCGAGGACGGCGCGAGCTTGGTCTCGAGGGCCAAGCCGTGGGTCTTGCGTATCGCGCCGAACGCGCCGTAGGTGTCGCCCGCCGCCCACGTCGCGTCCGCGGCGATGCCGGTGCGCGCGACGAGATCGGCGGCGGTGATCGTGGCGCTGAGGATCTGGACGGAGACGCCGTTGGATTCCCGCATGGCTCGATTCTAGCAAAGGACCTAGGCCGAAAGTCTCTCCGGCGCGCGCCTTTGGGCCCTTCTGCGCAGGGGCCTGGTCGCGCCATACTATGGGTAATGGAAAACCCGACGCCGCGCCGCGCCCTGCTCGCCTGGCTGACGCTGTCGCTCGCCGCCTCGCCGATCCCCGTTCTCGCGGCCGAGATCGCCCCGGGCCACGTCGCCGCGCCCGCCGGGCCGATCGCGTTCGGCCCGCGGTTTTCCGCCGGTTTCGATCCGATCATCTCGGGGCTGTCCCTCAAGAGCGACGCGGATCTCGCCGGCGGGCTCACCGCCTTGGCGGCCGCCTATAAGAAGGAAGGGACGCTCGAGCAGCGCCTGGCTCTGGCCGCGCTGGCCAGCCCCGACGCCGCGGCTCGGCTCGCGTCCTCGGACATCCCGAAGCCGACGCTCGAGCGGCTCGCCAAGGCGTCGGCGCGCCTGGCCAAGGCCGCGGGAAATCACCCCGAGGTCGCGAAGGCGCTGACCGTGGCGCGCGCCGCGGCCGAGCAGACCAAGCCGAGGATCGCTGCGTCCGACGCCAAGATTTCCGCCGAGGTCGACGCCTTCCTCGCCGTCGTCCAGGCTCCGGCGACAGAGACCACCGTCGACGCGCCCGTCGTCGCCCAGCCGTCGGCCGGCGCGGCGGCGCTGCCGCCCGGCGTACGGCTCGCGAAGGCCGGCGAGATCGCGGGCGTGCCCGAAGGCCGCCCCGTTTTCAACTACGGCCATGCGACGGAGCCGCTCGTCGCCTACCCGTCCGAGGGCGCGGACATCTCCGGCCTCTGGCGGTCCGCCAACGAGCAGGCCGACGGCCCGCTGCTCCAGGCGCAGTACAATTTCGACGACCTCGAGATGGCCAAGGCCATCGTCGCCAACAGCAAGGCGGGGCAGAAGCAGATCATCGTCGGCGACTACAGCAACTGGTTTCCCGAGTCCAAGATGCAAGAGAAGACCGGCGCCAGGCCGGACGCCAAGCGTTCGGAGGCGATGGACTACATCATCGCCAACCTGGGGCCGAACCTCGAGCTCTACATCCTCAAGGGTCTGAGCGACATCGGCATCAACCACAACAAGTTCACGGTCTTCGCCGGGCAGAACGGCGAGCTGCTCCAGGGCGGCTCGTTCAACTACAGCGGCAACTCGCAGACCAAGCATTGGGAGAACGTCGTGTTCACGACGGACGCGGAGCGCATCGCGTTCTTCCAGAAATACCACGCCTGGCTCGTGCGCCGCGCGCGCAAGTTCGCTCCAGACCTCAAGCCCGTCGACCCGACGTTCGATCCGGCCGATCCGCTGCCGACGATGCCGGTCTCGCCCGAGGTCTCGCTGCACGGCGTGCCGTTCCCGAAGGCCACGGGCACGCCGAACGGTCCCGGCGAGGACAAGCTCGTCGAGGCCGAGTCGCTCGTCAAGGAAGCTCTCGACATCCTGATGTTCAGCCCGTTCCCGACGCCGAAGATGGTCGCGCAGATCGAGGAGCTGCTCAAGGCCGGCAAGAACGTCCGCATGGTCGCCGACGCGAGCCAGATCGAGCGCGCCTCGCTGCTCGTGCCGCTGATCAAGGCCGGCATGCGGGTGAAGACGATCGTCGGGCCCGACGTCGTGCTCCATCACGCGGCGCTGTCGCACGGCTCGTTCCAGCACGAGAAGGTCATGCTCTTCGACGGCCACATGCCCGACGGCATCGTGAAGATGGGCGACTCGCTCAACATCAGCAAGAACGCGCTCGATCACAACTTCGAGAACATCCAGTTCTGGGGCGGCATATACGTCGTCATCGAGCAGCAGCACTTCGAGTACGTCTGGGGCCTGGCCAGCGACCTCAGCCAGGAGCTGCTCGCCAAGCTCGAAAAGATGGACGAGGACTTCAAGGCGGGCAAGGGCCACCTCGTCTCGCCCTGGCAAGGCCCCGCGCCCGCGGCGCCGCCCGAGCCGGCGGCGGCGGCGGCTCGGTGTGCGCCCCCCCCCGAAACGGCGATAAAACCCGCGGATTCCGGGGTTCGGGAAGAACGCGAAAGGCGGCGGCCCCCAACGCGTCTTCGACGGCGAGGTCGAGGCGCACAAGCGCTACGTCGAGTCGCTGATCGCCTCGGGCCGGCGCGCGCGCAGCGGCTACTGGGCGGAGAAAGGCGGAGGCATGATGATCTTCGAGGCCGCGTCGCTCGCGGACGCGCAGGCCGTCGTCGCCGCCGATCCCCTCGTCAAGGCCGGGCTCGTCATCTACGAGTTGCACGAATGGAAGGTCGTCGTCGGTGACGGTCCCTAGGCTCCTCTTCTACGTCTCCGGCCACGGCTTCGGCCACGCGACGCGCGCCGCGGCCGTGATCGAGGCGTTGAAGGAAAAAACCCCGCGGCTCGAGGTCTTCGTGCGCACGTCGGCCCACGCGCGCCATTTCCCGGGCGCCAAGACCTCTCGTGCCGAGCTCGACGGAGGCATGGTCCAGAAAAACGCCCTCGACGTCGATCTGAACGCGACGTTCGACGCGCACGCGGCGCTGGGCGAGCGCTGGGACGAACTCGTCGCGGCCGAGGCGCGCGCGATCGAGAAGCTCGCTCCTTGCGTCGTGGTAGGGGACATCCCGGCGCTCGGCTTCGCGGCCGCGGCGCGCGCCGGCGTCCCCGCGGCGGCGCTGGGCAACTTCAGCTGGGACTGGATCTTCGCGCGGTACGCGAAGTCCGACGCGCGCTTCGCCCCGATCGCCGAGCGCTACGCGCGTGCCTACGCGAGCGCGAGGCTTCTGCTGCGCCTGCCGATGCATTGCCCGATGCCCGCGTTCGGGAAGATCGAGGACTTGCCGCTCGTGGCGCGGCTCTCGCGCGTCTCGCGCCGCGCGGCCCGAGCGCGCCTGGGGATAGACGCGCGCAAGAGCGTCGTGCTCGTCTCGTTCGGGGGATTCGGCGCGGGCGCCGTCGACGCCCGCGCGGGGGATGATCTCTCGCGGTTTCTCTTCATCGGGTTTACCGCCAAGCCGAAGGGCCTGCGCGGGGACTGGCTTCGTCTTCCGCGGCATCTGACGACGCCGCACGTCGATTTGGTCCGGGCGTGCGACGTCGTGCTCTCGAAGCCCGGCTACGGGACCATCTCCGAGGCCGTCGCGCACGGGACGCGGCTGCTGCTCGCGCCGCGCGCGGGTTTCCCGGAGATTCCGGCGCTTGAGCGCTACGTCGCGTCTCTTCGCGCGGGAACGGCGATCTCCCGGGCGGAGCTCTTTTCGGGGCGCTGGGGAAAGGCGCTCGAGCGCGCGTTATCGCTGCCGCCGCCCGAGCCGCCGCCTTCGGACGGCGCCGCGCGCGCGGCCCGGCGGCTGACGAGCTTCGCGCAGGTTTGCTAGAATCACCCGCTGTCCGACCGCATGTCCGCCTCGGCTCCTGATCCGGCGTCCTCCGCCCGCTCCAAGCCCACGCTCCGGCGCCGGGCTTCGGGCGCGCTGCTGCACGTCACCTCGCTGCCGGGAGGCCATGGCGTCGGCGATCTCGGACCCGCGGCGCGCCGTTTCGCGGATTTCCTCTCCGCCGCCGGCCAATCCTGGTGGCAGATGCTGCCCGTCGGGCCGGCCGGAGCCGGGAACTCGCCGTACAGCTCTCCTTCCTCTTTCGCCGGGTTCGAGCTGCTCGTCAGTCTCGAGGACTTGGTGGAAGACGGGCTGCTCGAGGCGCCGGACGTCGAGGGCGGGCCGGCGTCATCGGAGCGCGCGGATTACGAGGCCGCCCGCGCCTTCAAGGATCGGCGGCTGCGCAAGGCCTTCGCGAAGTTCTCCTCCGACGGGAACAACGCCCATTGGGACGAATTCCGTACGTTCTACGCGCGCCACAGCGCGTGGCTCGACGATTACGCGATGTATCGCGCGCTGCGGGAGCTCAGACCGGAGTCCGGCTGGCTCGACTGGCCCGAGGAGCTTCGTTCGCGCGCTTTCCGGAAGTGGGATCGGGAGACGCTGCGCAAGGCCGGCGAGGCCGCGACCTACCACCATTTCACGCAATACCTCTTCGATCGGCAATGGCGCCGCTTGCGCGCGCACGCCGCGGCGCGCGGCGTGGGCCTCATCGGCGACGTGCCGATCTTCGTCGCGCTCGAGTCCAGCGACGTTTGGGCCGCGCAGGACAACTTCCGGCTCGGGTCCGACGGCCGGCCGGAGATCGTCACCGGCGTGCCCCCCGATTACTTCAGCGAGGATGGGCAGCTTTGGGGCAACCCTCATTACCGGTGGGATGCCTTGAAGGCGCGGGACTACGACTGGTGGCTGTCGCGCTTGCGCTGCGCCGCCGAGCGCTTCGACGCCGTGCGGCTCGACCATTTCATCGGCTTCGCGCGCGCTTGGGAGATCCCCGCGGGCTCCAAGACCGCGAAGGAAGGCCGCTGGGGCCCCGGCCCCGGCGCCGATTTCTTCGAGGCCGTATCGCGCGAGCACGAGAGCCTGGAGCTGATCGCCGAGGACCTCGGCTCCGTGACCGAGGAGATCACGTCGCTGCGCGACCGCTTCGACCTCCCGGGCATGCGCGTGCTCCAGTTCGCCTTCGGCGCCGACCAACAGGCAGAGAGCTTCTTGCCGCACAACTACCCGCGGCGCTGCGTCGCGTACACGGGCACGCACGACAACGACACCACCGTCGGCTGGTTTTCCGACGACGGCGCCGCTCCGGGCGCGCGCTCCCGCGAGCAGATCGAGCGCGAGCGTTGGAACGCGCTGCGCTACCTCAAGAGCGACGGGAAAGAGATCCACTGGGACATGATCCGCGCCATCCTGAAATCGACGGCGGACACGGCGATCGTCCCCGTGCAGGACTTGCTCGGGCTCGGCGCGCAAGCCCGCATGAACCGCCCGGGAACGGTGAAGGGAAACTGGGAGTGGCGCCTGCTCCCGGAGCAGCTCACAGACGAGCTCGGCGCGCGTCTGTTGTCGCTCACGCGCGCCGGAGGACGACTATCATGACGACTCACGACAAGATGATCCACCCGCGGCCGAGCCTTTTGACGGCCGAGGACCTCTATCTCTTCAACGAGGGCACGCATTATCGGCTCTGGGAAAAGCTCGGCGCTCATCCGACCTCCATCGACGGTGAGAAAGGGACCCAGTTCGCGGTCTGGGCGCCCAACGCCAAGAAGGTCACCGTGATCGGCGACTTCAACGGCTGGAACAAGACGAAGACGCCGCTTCACTGCAAGGGCGACTCCGGCATCTGGGAGGGCTTCGTCCCGGGAATCGGGCACGGCGCGCTCTATAAGTATTTCATCACCTCTCATCAGGAGAACCACAAGGCCGAGAAGTGCGACCCGCTCGCCTTCTTCCACGAGGCCCCGCCGCGCACCGCCTGCGCGGTCTGGGACCTCGGCTACGAGTGGCGCGATCAGGAGTGGATGGCCGCCCGCCGCTCGCGCAACGCGCTCGACGCCCCGCTTTCGATCTACGAGGTCCATCTCGGCTCCTGGGCCCGCGTGCCCGAGGAGGACAACCGCTGGATGACCTATCGGGAGCTGGCCCCGAAGCTCGCGGAATACGCTCGGCGCCACGGCTTCACGCACGTCGAGCTGCTCCCGATCATGGAGCATCCTTACTCCGGCTCGTGGGGCTACCAGACGACGGGCTACTTCGCGCCGACGGCGCGCCACGGCACGCCGCAGGATTTTATGTACTTGGTCGAGACGCTCCACCGCGCGGGCGTGGGCGTGATCTTGGATTGGGTCCCCTCTCACTTTCCGACGGACGGACACGCGCTGGGGCTTTACGACGGCACGCATCTCTACGAGCACGCCGACCCGCGCAAGGGCTTCCACCCCGACTGGAAGAGCTTCATCTTCAACTACGGCCGCAACGAGGTCCGCAGTTTCCTCATATCGAGCGCGCTTTTTTGGCTCGAGAAATACCACATCGACGGAATCAGGGTCGACGCCGTCGCCTCCATGCTTTACCTCGATTACTCCCGAAAAGAAGGCGAGTGGATCCCGAACGAGTACGGCGGGCGCGAGAACTTGGAGGCCGTGAGCTTCCTGCGGCAGCTCAACGCCGAGGTCTACAAGAGCCATCCCGACGTGCAGACGATCGCCGAGGAGTCGACGGCCTGGCCGATGGTCTCGCGGCCCACGTACGTCGGCGGCCTGGGCTTCGGCTTGAAATGGGACATGGGCTGGATGCACGATACCCTCGAGTACATGCGCAAGGACCCGATCCACCGCAAGTATCACCACGACCGGATCACGTTCCGCATGATCTACGCCTGGCACGAGAACTTCGCGCTGCCGCTCTCCCACGACGAGGTCGTCCACGGCAAGGGCTCTCTCATCGCGCAGATGCCCGGAGACGATTGGCAGAAGTTCGCCAACCTGCGGCTGCTCTACGGCTACATGTTCGGGCAGCCGGGCAAGAAGCTGCTGTTCATGGGCGACGAGTTCGCCCAGTGGCGCGAGTGGAACCACGACGCGAGCCTGGACTGGAACCTGCTCGTCTACGCCCCGCATGAGGGGATGCAGCGCTGGGTGGAGGCGCTCAACCGGACGTACCGCGAGCAGCGCGCGCTCCACGAGCTCGACGTCGACCCTGCCGGGTTCGAGTGGGTCGATTGCAACGACGGCGAAAGCTCGACGATGAGCTTTCTGCGCAAGTCGCGATCCGGGGAGACCGTGCTGGCCGTCTACAACTTCACGCCGGTGCCGCGCGGCGACTATCGCGTCGGCGTCCCGCGCGGTGGCTATTGGAAGGAGCTGCTCAACAGCGACGCGGCCGAGTACGGCGGAAGCGGCATGGGCAACTTGGGCGGCCTCGAGGCGTCGAGCGAAGGCGCGCACGGCCGGCCGCATTCTCTCAAGATGACGTTGCCTCCGCTGGGAGCCGTCTTCTTCAAGGCGCCGTAGCTACTTTCGGATCGTCAGCTTGTCGAAGAGCTGCGCGATCGCGGCGCTCAGGCCCGCGTCGGGGTGCTCGTGGCGGCTGGCCACGATCCACACGTGGCGATTGAGGCCGGTCGCCCCCTTGCCGAGCTGCACGACCCGGCCGGAGCTCAGGTCGTCGCCCGCGTTGAGCAGGCTGACGGCCGCGACGCCCTGGCCCGCGGCCGCGAGGCTGCGCAGGAGATCCGAGTCGTCGCTCTCCGCGGCGATCGTGAAGCGCACCTTGTTGCGGATCAGATAATCTTCGACGCCCTTGCGCAGGGGATTCTCGGGCATCCGCAGCAGCATGGGGATCGGGACGGCGACGCGGGGGAAGCTCTTGAGGGCGTTCTTGAGGCGCGGGGAGGCGATGAAGATGACCGGGATCGTCGCGACGAGCTTCCCGACGTAATCCGCCCCGAGATTGACTGAAAAATCGGAGTCCGTCACCGCCACGTCGACGATGTGCCTGGACAGGCGATCTTGCAGGTCCGCCGCCGCGCCCTCGAAGACGGTGACGGGGGCGCCCGGCCTGCGCGCCGCCACGAACGAGAGCACGCGCATGACGATCTCGCGCGAGAGCGAGCGCGACACTCCCAAGCGCAGCGGCGGCGGTCCGGCGGCCGCGCCCCTCTTGAGCGTGGCCAGCAGCGCCTCGCCCTGCGTGAAGATGCGCTCGCAGTACTCGAAGGCGATCTTCCCGTCTTCCGTGAGCCGGACGCCGTCGCGATGGCGCTCGAGCAGTTTTTTTCCGAGAGCGGTCTCGAGCTGCCGGATCTGCAGGCTCATCGTCGGCTGAGCCAGCAGCAGCTGCTCGCTGGCCTTCGTGACGCTGCCCGCTTTCGCCGTCGTCCAGAAGTAGTAGAGGTGGTGGTAGTTGAGAGAGATCATTTCAATATCCTGTATTGCGATTATCTGTTTTATTTATACCACAACGGGGGTTAAAATATCAACATCCGGAGGACACATGAAAACGAGCCTCGATTCCCGACTCATCGCCGTCGCGGCCGCGGCCGCCCTCGCCGGCTGCGCCGCCCACCAGAAAGCCGCCGAAAGCAAGACGGCGGCGCAGACGCCGCCTCCGGCCCTGTCTACCGCCAATCCGATAGAGACCGGCGAGCCCACGATGCGCAACAGCATCCTTCACGAGATCTCGGAGCTCAAGACCATCGCTTTCCCGTACGACAGCGACGCCTTGACGGACGCGGCCCGCTCGACGCTCGGCGGCAACGCGCGCTGGCTCAAGGACCATCCGGACGTGCGCGTCCAGGTCGCCGGCCACTGCGACGACCGCGGCACCGTGGAGTACAATCTCGCGCTCGGTCAGCGCCGAGCGGCGTCGGCGCGCAAGTATTACAGGATGCTCGGCATCGCGGGCAAGCGGATCGCGACGATCAGCTACGGCAAGGAGCGTCCGGTCTGCGGCGAGGCGAGCGAAGAGTGCTGGGCGCGCAACCGCCGCGCGGACACGCTCGGGGCCTTCCCGGCCGACATCAGCCGCCGGCCGTAGGCCGGCGGCGCTACTGCTCGAGGACCGGCTCCGGCGCGGAGTGGCGCCGCGAGACAAGCATGGCGACGGCGACGGCGAGCATGACCGGCGGAAGCGCGTCGTAGTCGCGCGACATCTCGAGCGCCATCACGATGGCCGTGACCGGCGCGCGGTAAGCCGAGGCGATCACGCAGGCCATCCCGGCCAGCGCCATGGAGCCGGAGTCGACCGACAGCCCGAGCGCCTTGACCGCGCCGCCGACCGACGCTCCGGCGGCGGAGCCGATCGCGATCGCGGGCATGAAGGCGCCGCCGGGCGCGCCGGAGCCCAGGGTGGCCGCGCTGCCCACCAGCTTGGCGAGCGCGATCGCGGCCGCCAGGCCCGGCCCCAGGCCGCCGCGCAGCGCGGCTTCGATCGCGCCCTGGCTCGTCCCCATGATCTCGGGCCGGGCCCAGGCGAGCAAGCCGACGACGGCGCCTCCGAGCGGCGCGGTCCAAAAGATCGACAGCCGCTTGCGCACGACGAAGAGCTCGACGCTCTCGACCGCCCGCATGTAGAAGACGCCGAGCGGCGCCAGCAGCAGGCCCAAGCCGGCGAAGTAAGCCATCTCCGTGAGGCTCGCGCCGCGGTAATCGAGAGGGACGGCGAAGGTCTTTCCGCCGAGAAGAGTGCCCGCGGCCACGGCGCCCACGGTCGACGCGATGACGACGGCCGCGAACGACTCTCCGGCGAGCTGCGGCAGCAGCACCTCGATCGTGAAAAAGACGGCCGCCAGCGGCACGCCGAACGACGCGGCGAGGCCCGCCGTCGCGCCGGCCGCGACGATGATCTTGAGGTCCTTCTCCGGCAGGTGCAGGCGGCGCCCGACGGTCGAGCCGACGGCTCCGCCGATCTGGATGATCGGTCCCTCGCGCCCGGCCGAGCCCCCGGAGCCGATGGTGAGCGCCGAGGCAGCGAGCTTGACCCATGCCACTCTGCCGGGGATCGCCCCGTCGCCGCGGATCGCCTCGACGACCTCGTTGACGCCGTGCCCGCCGGCCTCGGGCGCGAAGAGCCGCACGACCAAGATCGCGAGCGCTGCGCCGCCGGCCGGCAGCAGCACGAGGCCGGCGTAGCGCGCCGCTCCGGAGGGCGGAAGGCGGCCGAGCGTGCCGCCGGCGATGAAGTTGATGAGCTCGTGAAAGACGAAGGCGGCGAAGCCAGACGCCAGGCCGGCCAGCAAGCCCGCGATGACGAGGCGCCGGCTCAGCGTGAGGCGGCGCGCGGAGTCGAGGGCGCGGCTGAACAGGTTCACGAGGATATTCTAACAGGCGAGAAGGCGGACTCCCATAGATAAAAGGCAGTCGCGCGGTACTGAAATCTATGAGCGGCGCCTGATATAATTCCAGGGTGAGAGCCCGAGAGGACCAAGCCCCGTATTTCGCCGGTCCGATCGTCGATTGGCTGATGGCGGGAGGCGGCTCCCTCGCCCTTTTTCTCTTTTTGCTTCCCTCGGGACGCCTCGCGCAGAGCGGCGGCGCGGCGATCACCGCGTTGTCGGCGTGGTCGTTGTCGTGGCTCGTCAATGGGGCGCACTTCGCGGCGACGGATTATCGCCTTTATAGATCGCGCGAGACGATGGCTCAGTATCCTCTCACGGCCGCGGTCGTGCCCGCCGTCGTGCTGGCCGGCGTCGCCGCGTCGCTGCGCTACCCGGCCGAGATCGCGCCGTATTTCATCAAGCTCTACTTGATCTGGTCGCCGTACCATTACAGCGGCCAGACGAAAGGCCTGACGCAGCTTTACGCCCGGCGCGCGGGCTTCGATCCCGGGCCGCGCGCGTGGACGGCGCTTTCAGGCTTCGTTTACGGGACGTTCTTCGTCTCGGCGGCGCGCGCGGAGGCTCGCATCGACCGTCCCGATTTTTTCGGCGTGCCTTATCCCGTGCTCGGCGTTCCGAGCTGGATGGCCCACGCGGGGGAAGCCTTCGTCGCGTTGTGCGCGGTCGCCTTCCTTTATTACGCGCTGGCCTGGGCGCGCGGGCGCCGGCGGCTGCCGCCCGCGATCATCCTCGTCCCGGCGGCGGCTCAGCTCGTCTGGTTCGTCCCGGGGCGCACGAGCGCCGACTTTCTCGCTCTTATTCCGTTCTTTCATGGACTCCAGTATCTGCTCGTCGCCTGGTACATGCAGATGCAGGAGCGCTTGGCGGAGGATCGCGGCAAGCCGAGCCCGGCCCGGCTCTCGCGCGAGACGGCGTGGTGGGGCGCCTGCAATCTCGCGGGCTACGGCGTCCTTTTCTGGGTCTTGCCGCAGGCCCTGGGCGCGGCCGTCGGCGCCCCGAGCGCGCTCGTCGTTCCCGTGGCGATCGCCGGGGTCCAGGTCCATCACTTTTTCGTCGACGGCGTGATCTGGAAGCTGCGCAACCCGAAAGTGCGCTCTCCCATGCTCGCGCCGCTCGGAATGGCGGCGGCGTGACGGCGCCGCGCGTCGTGTTCGAGACGTCGGCGGGGGATCTCGTGCTCGCGCTGCGGCCGGACGCGTCGCCGCGGCAGGTCGAGCGCTTCCTGGCGCTTGTGCGCGCGGGCGTCTACGATTCGGCGTCGATCGAGCGCGTCGATCCGACCCTTTATCTGCGGATCAGCCCCGCGGGGCGGCGCCGGCTGCCGCTTTCGCCCAAGCAACTCGAGCTCGTCTCGACGCCGCGCGCGCCGATCGAGGCCGGCCTTCCCCACGAGTACGGCGTCGTCACCGTCGCCCACGCGGCGGGCGAGAGCGACGACACGGGCACCGGCTTGGCGATCTTGACCGCGCGCATGCCGGGTATGGACGGCCGCTTTTCCTCTTTCGCCGTCGTCGAGCGAGGGCAAGGGGTCCTCGAATACGCGCGCGGCGTGCCGTGCGGGCCCGACCACGCTCCCATCGAGCGGCTGGAGATCGCCCGCGCGTACGCCCTCGACGCGGCGAAGGCGGGCGCGCTCGCGCTGCGCGAGCCGCCGCGTGCCAGGCGCTTCGACGCGCTTCCGGGGGGCATCCTGGCGCTCGCCGGCTTGCTCGCGCTGCTGGCCGCGCGGCGGCGCGGGCCGCGCGCGGCCGCGCTGCTCGCGATCCTCGCGGGCTTTTTCTGCCTGCTCGTCGCGCTGGGCGGCGGCGCGCGCGGCTCGGCTTGGCTCGGAACGGCCCTGTTCGCCGGCGCGATCGCCGTGTTCCGCTTGATGTCGTCCTTCGAGGCCGCGTCATGACCAGGGCAAGCAGCATCCGGCTTCTCCTGCTCTCGCTCGCGTGCGTTTTCATCGGCGGCGCGATGGCCGTCGCGGCCAAGATCTTGTTGTGGACGATCGCGGCGATCGCCAACCTCGCGTTCTTCCATCGTTTGGCCGCGGGAGAGGCGCCGCTCGCCGCGCATGCCCTCGGCGCCTGGGAGATCGCCGTTCCGGCGGCCGGCGGCCTGCTCGTCGGGCTCATGGCGCGCTTCGGCTCCCGCGCCATCCAGGGTCACGGGATTCCGGAGGCGATGGAGCAGGTTCTGCTCAACGGCAGCCGCATACCGGCCAAGATCCTCGCGCTCAAGCCGCTGTCGACCTGCCTCGTGATCGGGACCGGCGGGCCGTTCGGCGCCGAGGGCGTGGTCATCGCGACGGGCGGGGCGCTGGGTTCCGTGGCCGGGCAAAGCTTCGAGCTGTCCGCGGTCGAGCGCAAGACGCTGCTCGCGGCCGGCGCGGCGGCGGGCTTGTCGGCGGCCTTCGCCTGCCCGATCGCGGCCGTGCTGCTCGCCGTGGAGCTCCTGCTCTTTGAATTTCACGCTCGCTCGATCATCCCGGTGGCGCTCGCCAGCGCCGCCGCCGCCGCCGTCCGCGTGCCTCTTTTGGGCGCCGGGCCGATGTTCTCCGTGCCCGCCATGCCGGGCGCGTCCGGCGCGGCGAGCTTGGCGGGCTACATCGCGCTCGGCGCTTTCTCCGGCGCGCTCGCGATCCTCGTCGTGCGCGTCGTCCACGAGGCCGAGACGCTTTTCGAGCGCGTGCCGATCCATTGGATGTGGAAGCCCGCGCTGGGCGGCCTCGGCGTCGGGTTGATCGGCTGGTTCGAGCCGCGCGTATTCGGCCCGGGCTACGGCGACATCCAAAGCCTGCTGTCGGGCGGGCTCTCGACGGCCGAGGCCGGGCGGCTCGGGTTGCTCAAGCTCGCCGCCTGGGTCATCGGCGTGTCGTCGGCGACGTCCTCGGGCACCCTCGCGCCGCTCCTCTTGATCGGCTCGTCGGGCGGAGTCCTCGTGTCGACGGCGTTTCGCGGACTGCTGGACCCGCGCGTGGCCGCGCTCGCCGGCATGGCGGCGTTCTTCGGCGGAATGTCGGGCGCGTTCCTGGCGTCGGTGATCCTCGCGTTCGAGGCCACGTATCAGCCGGCCGTCGTCATGCCGCTGCTGGCCGCGGGCGCCGCTTCCTTTCTCGTCTCGCGGATCTTCTCCCGCGAGAACATCATGACGCAAAAGTTCGTCCGTCAGGGCCTGGCCGTGCCGAGCGGCTTGACGGCCAATCCCCTCGAGTTCGTGCACGTCTGCGAGGTCAGCCTTCCCGCGCAGGTCTTGGCCGACGCCTCGGTCGACGCGGCCACGCTCAAGGCCTTCTTGGCCGAGGAAGGCCGGGATTTTGACGCCGGCTGGCTGCCTTCGGCCGACAAGAAGGGCCTGTTCGCGGGCTGGTTGAGGCTCGCGGCTCTCGCCCGCGAATCGGCCCCGGCGCGCCCGATCGCCGACCTTCTCGAGCGCACCGGCGCCGTGGTGGCCGAGGACGCGACGCTGCTCGAGGCCGCGCGGCGGATGATCGAGCAAGACGTCGACCGGCTCGCCGTGCTCTCCCACGACGAGCCCGGCAAGCTCATCGGCGTCATCACGCAGCGGGAGATCGTCGCGGCGTACTCGCACGAGGAGCTCGTCGCGTCGGCGCCCCGCGGTCCGAAGCTCCGCTTCCTCGGCGCGCGCCGCCAATCCAAGCGCTCGGCCTGACCGTCACACGATCGTTACATCGGCGTGACGGGTCCTCAATCGCCGCCTCACGCGCTGCGGCGTAGAATACATCCTCGTCGCATCCCCGCAATCGCATGATCCAAACCCAAGATACCGAGCGCGCGCTGCGCGAGAGCGAAGAGCGCTTGCGGCTCGTGCTCGAGGCCGCCGAAGTGGGCGTCTGGGATTGGGATTTGACCCGCGGGGGGAGCCCGTGGTCCTTTCAATCTCGCGGATTCTCCGGCCTGCCGCCTGGGGAACTCGGAGGCGACTACCAATCGTTCATGCGGCGCGTCCATCCGGACGATCGCGACCGCGTCCAGGGGCTGGTCGTGCTGGCGCGCGCCAAGGGCGGCGTACACGAGCTCGAGTTCCGCGTGATCTGGCCCGACGGCGGCGTGCATCGGATGCTCGCCAAGGGCCGCTCGTTCGTGGGCGCGGACGGCAACCCCACGCGGATGATCCTCGCGCTGCGCGATGTCACCGAGCGCCGCCGCTCGGAGCAGGAACGCGAGGAGCTGATGCTCAAGCTCACGGCCGAGCGCGACGCGCTCAGCCGGACGGAAAAAGCCTTTCGCCGGCAGCGCGAGGACCAGAGGATGATCCTCGACGCCGTCCCGGCGATGATCTGGTTCAAGGACAAGGACAACAATATCCTCGACTGCAACGAGGCGGCGGCGGCCTCCGTCGGGATGCTCCCGCGCGATCTGAACGGCCGCTCGACCTACGAGGTTTTTCCCGAGCAGGCGAAGAAGTTCCACGACGACGATCTCGAGGTCATCGCCAGCGGCAAGCCCAAGCTCGGCATCGTCGAGGCGCTGATGACCGAGCGCGGCGAGACGCGGTGGGTCCAGACCGACAAGGTCCCGTACTACGGAGAGGACGGCAAGACGACCGGCGTCGTCGTATTTTGTCTCGACGTAACCCAGAGGCAGCGAGCCGAGGAAGTTCTGCGCGAGAGCGAGCGCTCGCAGCGCGACTTCGTCGCCAACGTCTCCCACGAGCTCCGCACTCCGGTCGCGGCGATCAAGGGCTTCGCGGAGACGCTGCGGCGCGGCGGCCTCGAGGACGGCAAGAACCGGCTGCGCTTCGTCAAGATCATCGAGAGCCACGCCGAACGGCTCGGCATGCTCATCGAGAACCTCCTGTTCATGTCCGCGGTGGACTCCGGCAAGGTCAAGCTGTCGTGCGAGCCGGTGAGCCTGTCGGCCTTGCTCTCCGATTACATCGGCTCGATCGAGTCGCTCACGCGCCGCAAGCGCCTCTCGGTCTCCGTGAGCGTCGAAGAGGACTGCGTCGCGTTCGCCGACAAGCTCCATCTGCTCCAGGTCGTCGAGAACATCTTCGCCAACGCGATCAAGTACGGCAAGCCGGAGGGGCGGATCGTCGCGACGGCCCGCGGATCCGGCGACGCCGTCGTCCTGTCGATCGGGGACGACGGGATCGGGATTCCGAAGGCCGACCTGCCGCGGATCTTCGACCGATTCTTTCGCGTGGAGAAAGGGGCTTCGCCCGGCAACAGCGGCCTCGGACTCTACATCGCCAAGCGCCTGGTCGAGGCGCACTCCGGCCGGCTGTGGGCCGAAAGCGAGCTCGGACGCGGGTCGACGTTCCACGTCGAGCTGCCCGCCGCGGGCGGCGTCAAGAAAGATAGACGCGCATGAGAAGCCCTCGCTATGGCTTGAGAGCCGGCCCGGAAATACAATGCACACCTCGTCGTAACAAAAAGATCAGGGGGTGGCGGCCGGTGGTAAAAACGAGGACGAACACGAAGAGGGGCCTCGCTTCGGGCGAGCGTTGGGCGATCGTCCTGGCGGGGGGGGAAGGCCGGCGCTTGAGCCCTCTGACCTTGCTGCGCTTCGGCGAGCACCGGCCGAAGCAGTACTGCGCGTTCCTCGGGCGGCGCTCCATGTTCGAGCACACGATGAGCCGCGCCGTGAGCCTCGTCGGCGGGCAGCGCGTCGTCACCGTGATCGGACGCGGCCACATGCGGTTTCTCGACTCCCGCGAGTCTTTGTCCGGCTATCTCGTCGAGCAGCCCTGCGATCGAGACACCGCCGCCGGCATCTTTCTCCCGTTGACTTACGTCCTCGCCTACGACCCGGAGGCGACCGTCGCGATCTTCCCGTCGGATCATTTCGTCAACCCCAATCTCGCCTTCCTGCGCTGCATGGAGCGCGCGCTGGAGCTGGCCGAGCGGCCGTCCGGCTGGGTCGTGCTGGCCTCGGCCGTCGCCGATCGCCCGGAAGTGGAGTACGGCTGGATTCAGTCGGGGGAGCCCGCGCCGGAGGCCGACGGCCTCGGCGCCAGGCGCGTCCTTCAGTTTCACGAGAAGCCCGACGCGCGCCGCGCGGCCGAGTTCTTGAGCGCCGGCTTTTTTTGGAACACGTTCAACATGGCGGTCAAGGCCAAGGCTCTGTGGGAGCTGGGTCGCGAGCGGCAGCCTGAGCTCGTCGAGCGCTTCGAGCGGCTGCGGCGCGCGATCGGCTCGGCCGAGGAAGCGCGCGCGCTGGCCGAGATCTATGAGGACATGCCGCGCGTCAATTTTTCGAAGGGCCTGCTCGAGCGCTGCGCTGAGCGCACGCTCGCGCTTCCGATGACCGGGGTCCAATGGAGCGACTGGGGGCGTCCCGAGCGCATCGAGGCGACGTTGGCCTCGCTCGCTCGGCCCGCCGCGGCCGCCTTGTCGCCCGCTCCGGCTCCGTCGCTGATTCGCGCTTAATTGCTAAAATAGGATAGGTGAAAATATGACCGTCGCCGCCCCCGCTCGTGGAAAAATCCTCGTCGTAGAAGACGAGAAAGACCTCGTCAAGCTGATCCGCTACAACCTGGAAAAAGAGAACTTCCGGGTCCTGGCGGCCAACGACGCTGAGACGGGCCTGATCGTGGCGCGCAAGCAGCGCCCCGACCTCATCATCCTCGACATCATGCTGCCCAAGATGGACGGCCTGGGCTTCCTGAGGGCTCTAAGAAAGGAGAGCCAGGTCCCGGTCGTCCTGCTCACGGC
>CAZRIP010000033.1:0-29781 GCA_964600165.1 uncultured Elusimicrobia bacterium
CACGCGCGCGCAGCTCGAAGGATGGGGGGGCGCGACGTCCTTGACCGGCGCGGCCACGGGTTTTTTCCTCTTCCCTCATTACTTCCTGCAGGCCGCGCCCGCTTTGGCCGCGCTCGCGGGAGCGGGCGTCGAGCGCCTGCGCGCGCGCGCGGGCAGCCGGGCCGCGATTTGGGCCGCGGCCGCGGCGGCGCTCTGGCCCGCGGCGGCCTTCGCGACGCCGCTCTTTCGCGACGGCGGCCCGCAGTTGGCGCGTCGCTTGCTCTTCCCTAACCCGCTCTACGAGGCGCGCGCCATCGGCCTCTTCGCGCGCATGAGCACGGCGCCCGGCGATCCGATCTACGTCTTCGGCTCCGAGGCCCAGATCTACGAGTACGCCCGGCGTCCCTGCGCGACCCCGCACGAGGTCGTGTACTCGCTGACGATGTTCCCGAAGGACCGCTCGGACATCGACCGTGAGCTGGCACGGCTCGACTCGGTCCGCCCCAAGATCGTCGTCTATAGCGCGCAGCCGTTCTCCGCGATCATCGGCTCGCCCCTGGGGGAGACGTTCCGCGACGAGATCCGCCGCCGGCTCGAGCGCGACTACGCGTGGGTCGGGACCTCTCTGATCACCGCGCGGGGGACGACGACCAACCTTTCCCCTGCGGCGTTTCGCGGGCGCCGGCCCGACTGGAGCGACGATCACTGCCTCTTCGTCTTCGAAAGGAAAGGCGAGGCCGGGCCCTAACGGGCGAGGCTCCGGCGCGCGGCGCGCGCGTCCTCGACGCCGCGGGTCAGGCGCGCGCGCAGCGCGTCCGCCTCGGGGCCCGCGGGAAGCGCGCGGCCGGCCCGCTCCAGCCGCCCGATCAACGCGTCATAGGCCGCGAGCCCCTCGGCGCGCCGTCCCTCGCGCGCGAGCGCGTCGGCCAGCCCGCCCACGGCCGACGGATCGTCCGGGTCCGCGGCAGCCGCTTGCTCGAAACAAAGACGCGCCTCATCCGTCCTGCCCTGCGCGAGGCGCAGGCGGCCGAGCTCGACGAGAGCGCGGGCGCGGTAGACTCCCAGGGCCGAGGCCCTCGCCCAGAGAGCTTCCGCGTCCGCGGCGCGACCTTGAGAGCGGCGTATGGAGCCCAAAGCAAGCAGCGCCTCGCCCTGCCGGGGGTCCAAGCGCAGCGCCTCTTCAAGCGACCGGCGCGCCGACGAGACGTCGCCGGCGCGCAGCTCGAGCACGCCGAGCTCGGCGAGGGAGCTCTGCGTCGGCTCGGCCTCGGCCGCGACGCGAGCGAGCGCGAGCGCGTCGCCGGACCGTCCCTGGCGGGAGTAGACGTCGGCGAGCAGAAGCGCGGCCGTCGGACGGTACCAATCGGGGCTTCGCGCGAGCGCCAGGCGCAGCTCGGCGGAGGCTTCGTCGAGCCGTCCTTCGGCGGCGAGAGCGGCCGCCAGCTCCGTGTGCGAGCGCGGATTGCCCGGCGCGCATTCGGCCGCGCGGCGCCAGAGGTCTTCCGGGCTCGCGTAAAGCGCCGCTTGCCGCATGGAAAGCGCGGACCACCCGAGCGCCACGACGGCGAACGCCGCCGCGCGCGCGCGCGGCCGTAAGCCGGCCGACCACCGCGCCGCCGCCCAGATCAAGCCCGCGCTCGCCAAGTAGAGATAGCGGTCCGCGACCAGGCTCAAGTTGAGAGAAGGCGGGATGTTCTGGAAAGGCGCGAGCGCCGCCCCGAACCACAAGAGCCCCGCGCCCGCGACGCGGTCGCGCCGCCAGACTCGCGCGCAAAGAACGAGCAGCGCGGCGAGGCCCAGAAGGATCGCGGCCGTTTGCGCGGACCAGAGGGAGGCGACCGGCCGAAGATCCGACTCCGGGCACAACGGCCACGGCAAGACGCCCGTCCGCCAGTACCACAAGAAGCCCTTCGCCGAGGTCAGCGCGTGGAGCGCCCAGCCGCCGCCGGCCAGCGGTCGGCCCTCCACCGGAAGAAAGAAAAGCCTCCACGCCAAGAACGCGGCGACCGTCGCCGCCTGTCCCGTCCAGAAGCGCGCCTTCGCGCGCGCCCTCTCTTTCCAGCCTGGGCCGGCGTCGGCGACGGCGGCCAGAAGCGGGATCGCCAAGGCGCTCTCCTTGGTCAGCAGCGCGAGCGCGAGGAGCGCCGCGCCCAAGACGGCCGCGCCGCGCGGCTGCGCGAAGACGAGGACGCCCAGGCCGAAAAAAGAGACGAGCAGATGCTTCTTGAACGTCGACACCGCCAGGACCTCGGCGTGCGCCGGGAAGATCGCGAAAAGCAGGGCCGCGGCCGCGGCGGCGCGGTCGTCGACGCGGCGCCGCAGGAAGGCGAAGACGAGGCAGGCGTCGGCCCAGTGCAGCGCGAAGCTCGCGAGGCGGAAGGCCGCCGGCCGCGGCCCGAAGGCGCGCCATAACGCGAAATGGAGGAGGGCGTTGACGGGCTCGAAGACGTGGTAGCCGCCGAACGACGCGGTCAGCCAATGACCCAGCCCGGGCCAGGGTCCGCTCATGTCCGGATTGGCCAGCAGGAACAGGCCGTCGTCGTAAACGAACGGCGCCCATAAGAGCGGACCCCAGACGAGCAAGACGACGGCGGCGAGCGCGGCGGCGACGGCGGACGCTTTGAGCGGACGAGCGCCGCTCATGAGGGCCGAGGCCGCGCCTCGAGTTCCCGCAGCCATGAATCGAGTTCGGCCGTCTCAGCCGAGGCGGCTGTCTCGGCGCGGTGGCGCTCGAGCTCGGCGCGCAAGGCGGCGAGGGGCGGGCGCGCCTGGCCTTCGAGAGTCAATCGGCGCCCAGGGTCGTCGGGCAGCAGGTAGCGGTACTCGTGCGCCTTGAGCCAATCCGCCTCGACCGACCGGCGGCGCACGGCCACGAAGCGCGTGTCGTCCCAGAAGACCAAGGCCCACTCCTTCGCCGGGAGATAGGTCTCATAGTAAGGCCGGCGCACCATGAAGCGCCGTCCGTCGTCGAGAGTCAGCAGCTCGTCTTTGGAGTGGAGCCGCGAGCGGCGCATGCTCAGCACCTCCAGGCCGTATTTCGCGCAAAAGGCGCGCCAAGCCTCCGGCGCGCGCGCGGCGTCGAGGACCTCCTCGAGATATTGATGAAAGATGTAGCGGCCGTCGTAGAAGACCCGGTAGCGCGGGTAGAGGCGAAAGCCGAGGTAGCCGCCGTCTTCCCACGTGTTGTAGAGGCCCTTCCCCGCGAGGGCGCCGGCGTTGGCCTCCAGGAAATCGGCCAGCGCCCGGGGCGCCTCGCCGCAAACGTCGCGCGAGAGCATCGGACCGACGACGCGCCAGACGTAGCCCGCGACCGCGAGGAACGCGGCGGCGCCGGCCAGCGCGAGCGTCCGGCGCCGCCGCGCGCCTAGCTCGCAAGCCATCGCGACGGCCGCCGGCGCGGCGAGCGCGCAAAAGTAGGTCAGATGCCGCTGAGAGAAGGCGGACGCCACGCCGAAGTAGCAGACGGCGAACAAGGGGCAAAGCGACGCCTTTTTTTCCACGAGGAAATGCCAGAGCGCGAGCGCCAGAGAGCCGATCAGCAAGACCGAATAAGGCCACAGCCAATAGGCGCCCAAATCCGGAGGGCGCCACTCGCAGATCGTCGAGGCCAGCGTGCGCATGAACGCCGCGTGCGCCGAGATGACGGAATAGAGCCTCCACGAGTACGGATTGGCGAGGCTGCCGAGCGCGCCCGCCGCGGCGAGCAGCAAATAGGCGCGCGGCGGCGTCCTGGCGCCGGCGGCCCGCCGCGCGTCTAAGGCCGAGCCGGCGGCGTAGATGACGATGAGGACGAGGCCGAAGACGAGGCCGAGGTGCAGGTTCGCCCAGAGCGCGTAGAAGGCCGCCGCGCCCGCGTAGAGCCGAGGTCCGGCGCGCCAGCGGCCGCGGCGCAGCGACTCGAGCGCGTAAAGGGTCGCCGTGAAGAAAAGCAGCGAGAAGTTGTCGGGCCGCAGGTCGGAATACGGAAAGACGGCCGCGGCGAACGCGGCCGCGCAGAGCGCGGCGCCGCCGAGGCCCAAGCCCGCGAGCGAGGCGACGGCGGCGTCGGCGGCGAGCGCGCTCCCGAGGACGGCGACGCGCAGGGCGACCAGGCCCCGGCAGCCGCCGCCGCGCCAGACGCCGTAGTAGACGAGCTGGGAAAGCCACTCGAAGTCGAGCCAGCCGGAGCCGCTCTTGGTCGACGACAGGAAATCGGTCGTCGGCGCGGCGCGTGCGCTCGCCATCTCCCGCGCGGCGCTCAAATGCCAGTAGAGATCGGGGTTGCGCAGGGGAACGAGCAGGCAGGGAAGAGCGAGGGCGACGGCGGCGGCGAGCGCGAGCCTGCTCGGGCCCCGCTTCATCGGGCTACGGCAGCAGATCGGCCTGGCAGTCCGCGTTGCTGCAGAGGAACGTCCCGGCGGGTCCTATATAGGAAAGGACGTAGGCGCCGTACGTCGAGTTGGTGGGGGTCGAGCGCGTGAACGTGACCGTGAAGCTGGCGCTGTTTCCGGTGATCGTCAGCGAGCCGAAATATTTGGTCGTCGGCGCGGGGACGTCGAGGTCCGAGCTCGCGCTCGCGAAGATGTTGGTCTTGGTCATGTAGCGCTGCTGGGCCATCTTGATCGCGGCGATCGAGTTGAACACCTCGGCGACGCGGCCGCGCTCGACGACGCGGCTGTATTGCGCGATCCCGAACGCGGCGAGGACGCCGATGATGAGGGTCACGACCACCAGCTCGACGAGCGTAAACCCCACATGACGTCGCGCGCGACGCGTGCTCTGCATGACGGAGCCGGCGACTTCCGTTATTACGGGGCTAAGTCGGACTGACAGCTCGCGTTGCCGCAGCTGATCGTGCCGCCGGGGCCCTGGTAGCTGACGACGTAGGCCCCGTAAGTGGTGGGCGTCGGGGCCGAACGCGTGACCGTCACCGTGTAGGACGCCGCGGCCGCCGTCACCGTGAGCGTGCCGAAGTACTTGCACGTCGGCGGGGCCACGTCGAGGTCGGAGGTCGCGCCCGCGTAGGTGTTTTGCTTGAGCAAATAGCGCTCCTCGGCGCCCTTGATCGCCGAGAACAAAGCCGTGCTCTCCGCGAAACGGCCTTTCTCGACGACGCGGAAGTACTGGGGCACGGCGATCGCGGCCAGGATGCCGATGATCAAGACGACGACCAGCAGCTCGATGAGCGTGAAGCCTTCTCGGCCTCGAGCGCTCCAGATTTTCATTTTCATTTTCATTCCTCCAAGCTCGCGTCTATCTCTAGTTTAATCGTCCGGCCTGAATTTCGCCTGTGCGCGATATGTGCGAAATGTGAAGTCCCGGTATCGCGGCGACGACATTCTGTCTGATTGCCCGGGGCTTGTCAAGGGTGTATACTGGGCCGCGTGAGGAAACGCCTTCCGAGCCTCGGCGCGCTTGCCGTCGCGATCGCGACCTTGGCCGCGTTCGCGCCCTGCTTGCGGCACGGCTTCGTCGACTTCGACGACGACCTCTACCTCCAGCTCGCCGCGCGCGCGTTCGAGGGGCCGGATCGCCTGCGCTTCTTTTTCGGGTTTCACGACGGCAATTACGTGCCGCTCTCGTGGCTGCTCCTCGGGCTCGATTACGCGCTCGGAGGCGCGAACGCCCTCGCCTACCATCTCACGAGCGTCCTGCTGCACGCCGCCAACGCCGTCTTGTTCTACTTCATCGCCCACGACCTCTATACACGCCGGGCCGGAGCGCAGCGGCACTCCTCTTTGCGCTCCGGCCCTATCGGCAGCGCCGTTTGCGCCGCCTTGATCTTCTCGCTCCACCCGCTGCGCGTGCAGTCCGTCGCTTGGGTGTCCGACCAGCGCGACGTGCTCGCGGGCTTCTTTACGCTGGCGACGTTTTGGCTGTGGCTGCGCGGCTGGAAGCGGCTGGCCTTGGCGCCTTTCGCGGCGGCCTTGCTTTCGAAGCCCACGGCGCTCCCGGTCCCCGCCGCCCTCGTCCTCCTCGATTTTTTCCTCGAAGGACGCGCGGATTGGCGGCGCGCCGCCCCGTTCCTCGCGCTCTCGGCCGCCGCCGCCGCGCTCGCCTTCTCGGCGCAGTCGAGCGCCGAGGCCGTCGTCGGCTGGGCCGCCGCCGGGGCCCCGCCGCGCGCCGCGCGGGCGGCAGTCGGCCTGTTTTTCTATCTCGGGAAGTTCCTGTGGCCGGCGCGCCTGTCGCTTTATGAGTGGCGCTGGACGGAGGTCGGCGCGGCGACGCTTCTCGGCGCCGCGGCGACGGCCGCGCTCGCGCTCGTCGCGGCGCGCGCGCCGCGCCGGCGCGCGCCGATCGCCGCCGCGCTCGTCTTCCAATGGGTCATGCTCTCACCGATCCTCGCCGTCGCCCTGGGCCACGAGCTCGCGGCCGACCGCTACTCCTATCTCTCGGGCCTCGGTTTGGCGCTCCTCGCGGGGGGCGCCTTCGCGGCCGCGGCGCGGGGGCGGCCGCGCGCCGCCGCGGTCGCCGCCGCGCTCGTCCTGGCGCTCATGGCCGGCGCGACGCGGCTTCAAGAGAAGAATTGGCGCGACGGCGTGTCGTTTTGGCGCGGCGTCGTGAGGGCCGATCCCGGCTCGCTCGGCCGCGTGGGCCTCTTCGCGGCGCTCAACAAGGCGGGACGCGCCGGAGAGGCCGTGCTGTGCCTCCAGGAGCACGTTCGCGTCCATCCGGAGGACGAGAGAGCGCGCGCGCTGCTCGCCGGCGTGATCCGCGACAATGGCCTCACGCGAGCGGACCTCGACGATTTCGGGGCGAGGCTCGCGCGCGAGCGCGCTTACGGGCGCGAAACTTGCCCGTGAAGCACGGCCGCTCTGCGCGCGGCCTTGAATACGTAGAGCTCCTGGGTGTCCGCGTAGGCCTCGTCGTCGCGCGCCGCCGCCAGCGGGCCTCTGAAAAAGGACTCCGCTTGCCGGGCGCGCTCCGCGCGCGTCGCGTCGGCCCCGGAGACGACGACGAGCGGGCCGCGCGCGTTGAGATGCGGGAACTCGCGGCGAAGCGGGCCGTAATCCACCGTCTCCGCGCAGAGCCCGCGGCCCGGATTGACGGCGAGCCAGTCGCGCAGGCGCGGCGAGACCGCTCCCGCCGAGTCCCTCGGGATCGTTAGGCCGGGGTGCCGGCGCGCCAGGTTCTCTATATAGGCGGGATAGCCGAAGAGCCACGGCATGAGAAAAACCCGGTCGCCGGTCGCGTGCTCGACGACGTCGAGGTAGGCCGTGCCCATGATGGAGTCATCCGCGGCGAGCATGACGAAGTCGCGCGGGCCGCTCGCGCGCACGATCTCCTCCGCGTAGGCCTTGGTCCAATCGCGGCCGCGCAAGTCCACGGGCCGGCCGAGCGCCGGGCCGAGCCAGGCGACGGCGACTAAGGTCCATGCGAGCGCGGGGCGCGAGCGCGCGAGCAGCCAATCGAGCCCGAAGGCCGCGAGCGCGAACAGGCCGATCATCGGCAAGAGGTAGAATCTCAGGCAGACCGCGCGGATGTAATCCGGATCGAGCGGCGGCATCTGCTGGCTGCTGATCAAGAGAAAGACGCCGGCCGGCACGACGGCCCAAAGCTCCCAGAACACCAGCTTCTCGCGCTCCCGGCGCCAGAGAGCCGCGGCGCCCGCCGCCGCCGCCGCGAGCCCGGCGGCGCCCAGGCCGCGGCCCAAGCCCGAAAGCATCCAGCCCCCGTGGCGCGCGAAGTCCGCGAAGCGAAACTCCGCCAAAGGCGAGCGCGCGCGGCCGAACATGTTGAAATAGCCGCCCGTGTTGCGCCGCAAAAACAGCGCGAGCACGTCCGCGGCGGTCCTGACCCCGTCGGGATTATAAGCGGGAGGAGGCGCGAGGCTCAGACGCAGCCACAGCGCGAGATACGGCGCGGCGAGCGCGACCGCCGCGGCGAGCGCGGCGACGTCCGCGCTCTTGGACGCCGCCTTGCGCCTGGGCCACGCGAGCCAGGCGAAGGCCGGCGCGAGCAGCGCGAAGGTCGGGTGATGCGAAACGCCCAGGCCGAAGGCGGCGCCGAAAAGCGCCGCGCGGCGCGCGCCGCCGCGCTCGAGCCAGTCGAAGAGCGAGTAAGCGGCCGCGAGCGCGAGCAGGTCGTTGAGCGCGCGCACCTCGGCGACCTCCGAGTAATACCAGAAGAGCGGCGACAGCGCCATCAAGCCCGTCGCCGTCAGCGCCGCGGCGCGCCCGCAGCGCTGACGCCTCAGCAGCAGGAAAAAGACCGCCGCCGCCGCCGCCGCGAAAAGGCCCGAGAGGCCGTCGACGGCGCCCGCGGGGTTCGGCCAAGGAAGGCGCGTCCACGCCCAGGCGAGCGCGTCGTAGAGCGGATAGCCGGGCGGCCGGGAGACGCCCCACGTCAGGCCGGCCGCGACGTGCTGCGCGCTGTCGCCCGGCCCGAACGTGCGGCAGCGCAGCGCCCAAAACAGCGCGGACAGCCCCAACGCGACCGCGGCGGCGAGCGCGCGGTCCGAGACTTTTTTCACCGCCGCGCGTAGCCGGCGAAAAACTCCCGGCGGGCCTCGGCGAACCGGTCTTCGACGATGGCGCGGCGGATGTCGCGCATGATCTCCGCCATCAGATGCAGATTATGATAGGAGAGCAGCCGGTAGACGAGCAGCTCGCGGGCGCGATAAAGGTGCCCCAGGTAGGCGCGCGTGTGCCTCTTGCACACGAAGCACGCGCACGAGGCGTCGAGCGGGCCGAAATCCTCGCGGCACGCGGCGTTGGTGATGTTGAAGCGTCCTTGCCGCGTCATGACCTGGCCGTTGCGCGCGACGCGCGTCGGCCAGACGCAGTCCATCATGTCGACACCCAGATCGACCGCGTCCCATAAATCCTCGGGAGTCCCGATGCCCATGAGATAACGCGGCTTATCGAGTGGAAGGGCCGTGGTCGTCGCGTCCACCACTTCCCACATGAGCTCCTTGGGCTCGCCGACGCAGAAGCCCCCGATGGAGACTCCGTCGGCGGGCACGCCGGCCATGTGCTCGGCCGCGCGCCGGCGCAGCGCGGGGAAGAGCCCGCCTTGCAGGAGGGGGAAGAACAGCGAGCGCCGCCCGGCGTCGCGGCGGCGCTTGAGCTCGGGGACCGAGGCGTCCGTCCAGCGCATCGTGCGCTCGAGCGCCCCGGCCGCTTGCGCCTCGGTGGCCGGATAAGGCGGGCATTCGTCGAGCGTCGTCCAGCAGTCGCTGCCGAGGTCCGCCTGGATGCCGATCACTTTCTCGGGAGTCAAACGGTGCTCGGCGCCGTCGATGTGCGAGCGGAACACCACGCCGTCGTCGTCGAGGGTTCGCAGGTCCGCCATGCTCAAGACTTGAAAGCCGCCCGAGTCGGTCAGGATCATGCCGTCGTAGTTCATGAACTTGTGGAGCCCGCCGGCGGCGGCGATCGTCTTGGTGCCCGGACGCAGATAGAGGTGATACGAGTTCGCGAGGATCGCGCGCGCGCCGAGCGCGGCCAAGTCCTCCTGCGAGATCGCCTTGACGGAGGCTTGCGTCGCCACAGGCATGAAGACGGGCGTCTCGACGTCCCCGTGCGGCGTGCGCAGCAGGCCCGCGCGGGCTTTGCCCCGCGCGTCCTTCGCGACGACCTCGAAGCTCAAGCCTCGGCGGCGGGCTGCGTCGAGCGCCGCGCCGCCAGGACGTCGGCCAGCACATTGAGGAGCGCCGGGGGCTCGAAGGGCTTGGGCAGGAACGCCTTGACGTTCTTGAACTTGCGGAAGACTTCCTCGAGATCCGTATAGCCCGACAAGAGGATGATGGGGACGTTCTTGGCGAGCGGCGACTGCTGCATCTTCGAGACGACGGCGTAGCCGTTCGCGTTCGGCATCATGATGTCCAGGATCACGACGTCGGGCAGGGCCGCCGCGCCGCTTTCCAGGCCGAGGAGCTTGATCGCCTCGCTGCCGTCGGCCGCCGTGGCGACGGAGTGCTTGGTGCGCTGCAGCAGCGCGGAAAGCTGCGAGAGGATCCCGGGTTCGTCCTCGACGACCAGTAAATTCGCCATATTGCGATTATACCTAATAGATCAACATCGCGTCGCCGTAGGAATAGAGCCTGTAGCGCTCCTTGAACGCCTCGCGGTAGGCCGCGAGAAGCTTCTCGCGCCCGAGGAACGCGCTCGCGAGCAGCAGCGGCGTCGACTTCGGCAGGTGGAAGTTGGTGACCAGGCCCGACACGAGCTTGAACTCCTGGCCGGGATAGAGATAGAGCTCGCTCCAGCCCTCCCCGGGGCCGAAGCCTTCGGGCCGGCGCGCGAGCGTTTCCAGCGTGCGCGTGCTCGTCGTGCCGACGGCGATGACGCGCTTGGCCTCGCGGATCAGGCGCGCCGTCTCGTCGGGCACGCAGTACCATTCGGGCAGCATGACGTGTCGCCGCGCGTCCTCGCTCGTGATCGGGCGGAACGTGCCGCGGCCGACGTGCAGCGTGATCTCCGCGACCGTGACGCCCAGCGCGAGGATCTTCTCGAGCAGCGCGGGGGTGAAGTGAAGTCCGGCGGTCGGGGCCGCGATGGAGCCTTGCTCCTTGGCGTAGACCGTCTGGTAGCGCGCGAGATCGCTCTCGTCCGACTTGCCGCCCTTCTTCTTAAGGATGTAGGGCGGCAGAGGCGGAAGACCGCGGCGCTCGAGATAGCCCGCCACGTCGGGATCGGAAAAGCGGATCAGATATTCGCCGTCGCCGTTCAAGCCCTCCACGACGGCCGTCATCCCGTCCTCGAACACGAGCTTCATCCCGGCCTTGAATCCCGACGCCAGAGCGCACCAGAGGCCCGGCTCCTGCTCTTTCACGAGCAGCAGTTCGGCCTTGCCGCCGGTCGATTTTTTCCCCGATAAACGACATGCGAACACCTTGGTCCGGTTGACGACGAGGCAGTCGCCGGGGCCGAGAAATTCAGGAAGGTCTCGGAAGACCTTGTGCTTCAACGCGCCCGTCGCGCGGTCGACGACCATCAGCCGCGAGGAGTCGCGCGGTTCGGCGGGCTTGTCGGCGATGAGCTCCTCGGGGAACTCGAAGTCGTAATCGGAAAGCGGGATCATCGCAGGGCGAAGACGACGGCGACGGCGCGGTAATCGAACGCAACGCGCCCGTCTTTTTGGAACTTCGCGAACAAGGCTTCGAGAGCCGCGTCGAAGCCCTTCTTATCCGACAGGCTTAACGCGACGTATGACGCCGAGTACACGCGGCCGAAGAAGCCCTCGCGGTCGAGCGTCTGCGCGTGCGTGATTTCGAAGCTCACCGGCGCGACGACGCGCGGATGCGCGGTGATCTTAGCGAGCACGTCCGCCGACTTGGGCCGGTCATTGTACTCGGCGGCAAAGCGCGAGAGGAGCGCTTCGTATTCTTTCAAAAGAGGCGTCCGCGCGCGCTGGTTCCAGATCGCCGCGCATTTTGCGCCCGGCTTGAGGACGCGCGAAAACTCGGCGAGCGCGCGGTCCAACTCGAACCAGTGGAACGCCTGCGCCGCGGCGACGAGATCGGCGAGGTGCTCGGGGAGTCCCGTCTTCTCGGCGTCGCCCTTTCGATAGGTCTCGTCTCCATCGATGGGATTACGGGATAGAGCTCTATCCCGCAGGCCCATCGCTTCTGGGGAGAGATGCGCGACGCCTCCCGCCGCGACGGCCTCGGCGCGCATGGCGTCGTTGGGCTCGACGCCGACGGCGCGATAGCCGAGCTCGGCCCACAAACGAGTCGAGATGCCGGTGCCGCAGCCGACGTCGACGACGGTCGCGCCGGGCGCGAGTTTTGCCGCTTGCGCGACGCGCTCGAAGAGCTCTTTAGGATAACTCGGGCGCCACGACGCATAGGTCTTCGCCACCGACGAGAAGCGCTCCTGCGGGCGCGATTTCATTCGTCGATCACCGAGAGCGTCGAGCCGGGGAAGTAGAATGAGAGGATCTTCTCGTACTTGCGGCCGTCCTGCGCCTGAATACGCGCGCCCCATTGGCATAGGCCCACGCCGTGCCCGGAGCCGCGGCCGAAGAACTCGACTCCGCTCCCGCTTTTCTTGATGCGCGAGATGCGCACGCTCTTGATCGACGTGTTGCCCAGCCATTTGCGCAAATCGCTCGCCTTGACCGTACGGCTCCGGTCGCCCGTCTTGACGATGAACGTCTTCACGTATCCGTAGAGGTCTTTGGAGCCGATCTCGAAGCGCCGCAGCCGGCCGCCGGGCATGTGAGCGCGCGCCAGCGCCTCCTTGAGCGCGTCGAGCGTGAAGGTCGCCGTCCATTTCGACAGCGGCGAGCGGTCGCAATACTTGTCTCGCACTCCCATGAGCGGGCGCGGCGTGGCGCCGCCCCAGACCGCGCCCGCGTTCGCGGTGTGGCCGCCGCAGCAGGCGTGGTAGTAGACGTTCAAGATCTGGCCTTGGTAGCCCAAGACCTCGCCGCGCGTCTCCTCGACGGCGCGTCGGACCGTCGGGGAGTCGTCGCCGACGCCGCCGTAGACCTGCGAGCGCGTGTCCGCCGTGAGATCGAAGCCGGCTTTGCGGTACTTGTTCATCTGCGTGTAGGCGAACGTGCGCGCGACGACGGCCTGAGCCTTGAGCGCCTCGAGCGGCCAGTCGGGGTCCATCTCGAGCGGCAGCACGCCGCGCAGATAATCCTCGATGCCGACCTCGTTGATGGCGGTCACCGTGCCGTTCGGGTTGCGCTTGAAAAGCAGCGCGCCGGGATAGCGCTTGCCCTCGATGTCGATGAGGTCTTCTTTCCCGTCGGGCACGAGCTTGGCCTCGTCGCCGAGGTCGATCGAGCCGAGGGCCAAGCCCGTGGTCCCGCGCGGCTCGACGCGGTAGCGTTTGCGGGCGCGCAGCTCGTGGGGCCGGCCCTGCGCGTCGGCGACGGTGTACTTGCCCTCGATGACGATCGATATCTCGTCGGCGAAGGGCATGATGCCGATCTGGATCAAGTGGTCCGGAGACGCCCCGGCCGCCAGGGGGCTCGAAAGGACGGCCGCTGCGATCAGCGGCAGCATGGGCTCAGAGCAGCTCGGGCTCGCGGCGCGGAGGTTTGAGGCCCAGGTGCTTGTAGGCCTTCGGGGTCACGACGCGGCCGCGCGGCGTGCGCGCGATGAAGCCGGCTTGGATCAGGAAAGGCTCGGTGACGTCGGTGAGCGTGTCGAGCTCCTCGGAAAGGCCGATCGCCAGGTTCTCGACGCCGACCGGTCCGCCCTCGAACTTCTCGATGATCGTCGAAAGCAGGCGCCGGTCGAGCGCGTCGAGCCCCTCGGGGTCGATCTCGAGCGCGGCGAGCGCGTTGTCGGCGATCGCCTTCGTGATCTCGCCGCGGCCTTTTACATCAGCGAAGTCGCGCACGCGGCGCAGCAAGCGATTGGCGATGCGCGGAGTCCCGCGGCAGCGGCGCGCGATCTCCGCGGTTCCCTCGGCCTCGATCGGGACCTCCAGGATCATCGCGGAGCGGCGGACGATCGCCTCGAGCTCCGGTTGGTCGTAGAAGCCGAGGTTGCCGATGATGCCGAAGCGGTCGCGCAGCGGGCCGGTGAGAAGCCCCGCGCGCGTCGTCGCGCCGACGAGCGTGAACCTTGGCACGGCGAGCTTGAGCGTCGAGGCGGCCGGCCCTTTGCCCGTCGAGATGAAGAAGGTGTAGTCCTCCATGACGGGGTAGAGCGCCTCTTCGACGAGAGGGTTGAGGCGATGGATCTCATCGATGAAAAACACGTCGCCTTCCGAGATGTCGGTGAGCAGCGAGGCTAGGTCGCCGACGCGCTCCAAGATAGGGCCCGAAGACATCCGGAGGTTGACGCCCATCTCGCGCGCGAGGATGTTGGCGAGCGTCGTCTTGCCGAGGCCGGGCGGCGAGTAGAACAGGCAGTGATCGAGCGGCTCGGAGCGGCCCTTGGCGGCCTGCATGAAGACCTTGAGGTTCTCCTTGAGCTTGGGCTGGCCGATGAACTCGTCGAGCGTCTTCGGGCGCAGCGCGCGGTCGAGCGGCTCTTCTTCTTTCTTGATCGCGGGGCTCATCACCGACTCGTCGTTTTTCTGGGTCACGGGTTCACAGCCTCTTGAGCGCCATGCGGACGACCTGCTCGGCCTCGATCTCCCTGCCGCCGGACTCCTCGGCGACCGCCGCGAGCGCGGCCTTAGCCTCGGACGGCTTGTAGCCGAGCGCCGACAGCGCGGCCAGCGCCTGCGACAGAGGGCCCGTCGCGAGCGGCGGCTCGTCTTGGCGCGCGAGGCGCTCGGCGCCCGGGACGTGCACGGCCTCGATCTTGTCCTTGAGCGCGTCGATCAGGCGCTCGGCCGTCTTTTTGCTGAAGCCGAACACGCCGCAGAGGAGCTTGGCGTCGCGCTCGATGATCGCGCGGCGGAAATCAGGCAGCGACTTCGACGCCTTGTCGAGATACTCGAGAGCCTTCTTGGCGCCGGTGGAGGGGACCTCGTCGCGGAACGTGCAGAACATGGACTTCTCGGCGGGGCCGAGAAAGCCATAAAGCGTTTGACCTCCGCCGTACATGCCGAAGGACTCGGCGACGTGGAGGAACGCCTCGTGGCCGGGGGCCGGGACGCGGCCGAGCGTCGCGCTCGTGACGAAGATCTCGTAGCCGATGCCCGCGGCCTCGACGACGACGCGATCGTCTTCCTTGGCCAGGACCGTCCCGCGGAGCGTGGCGATCATCGGCCGATTATACCTTTTTGCCGTTTCGCCATCGCCAGGTTCGCGGCGATCTCGGGACGGCCGGGATCCAAGCGCAGGCCTTGCTCGAACGACGCCGCGGCCTCGCGCCGGCGCCCCTTTTCCATCAGCTCGAAGCCGCGGCGATTATAGGCGTAGCCGAGCACCTTGCGCGCCTCGGCCTGATCCGGGTCGAGGCGCTTTTGGATCCGAAAATACGCGATCGCCTCGTCCACGCGCCCGCGGTCCTGCATCAGCGTCTCGCCGAGGCGATACGCGAAGATCGGCGACGACGGGTCCCGCGCGAACGCGTGCCGCCACAGCGTCTCACTGTCGCGCCACAGCATGACGTCGCGCCGGGCCTCGAGCCCGCAGAGAGCCAGAAGCATCGCCGCCGCGGCGAGGACCGCGCGCGACCGCGTTCTCGCGAGCGCGCCGCCCGCGAGCAAGCAGAGCGGGACGCAGGCGAGGTAGAGATAATGGTCGTGGCCCCACGTCGGCTCCTTGCCGGTCAAAAGCAGAGGCGGCGCGAGCAGGGCGAGGAAGCCGATCCAAGCCGCCGCGAGCGCGGGCCGCCGCTTGCGCGCGAGGAAGACGAGCCCGCAGACCGCGAGAAACAGCAGGCCGCTTTCCCAAAGGCGCGGTCCGCTCGAGTAGACGTAGACGGGCAGGCGCTCGTCCGGCCAAAGGAGGCTGCCGAGCGCGTGTAGCGCCCCGCGGGCCGCCGCGCCGGGACGCGCGGCGAAGCTCGAGTACCCTACGGCCGCGCGCTTGGCCGCGGCGTTGAGCGCGGCGACGCAGGCCGCGATCAGAGCGAACGGCGCGGCGTCGATCCACGCCGCGCCGAGGCAAAGGAGGACCGCGGGCAGCGCGACGGCCTCCCAGTGCCACAGGCCCGACAACGCGAAGAGCAGCCACGCCGCGCGCCGCCGCCCGCGCAGAAAAAGGAGAATGGACGCGAGCGCGAGCAGCGCGGCGGGGACGACGGCGACGCAGGCGGCGTGCGCGAGGAGCAGAAGGGAATGAAGGAGCGCGGCTTTAAAGCCCAGGACGGAGCAGACGGCCCGCAGACTGAGCCAGCAGAGCGGGGCATAGGTCGTCGCGTGCGCGCGCGTGAAGGCCTCGCGCCACGTCCACGCCCCGCTGATGACGGGGTTTCGCAGCAGCACGGCCTGGTCGTCGAAGTTGACGAAGCCGAAGCGCGCGGCGGGCCAAAAGACGAGCAGCGCGGCCGCGCTCGGCAGCGCCCAGAGCGCGCGCCTCACTTCGCGGCCCCGCGGCAGAGCGCGTCCGCCTGCGCGACCATCGCGCGCGCTTCCGGCGAGTCCTCGAGGCGCCGCTGCGTCTCGAACGCGGCCTTCGCATCGCACGGTTGAAGCCTCTCGTCAGCCAGGGCTTCGCCGAGGCGGTTGAAGACGAGCGGCTCGCCGGGCTCGGCCAGCGCCGCCTCGGTCCAAAGCGAGGTCGAGTCGCGATAAAACGCCGACTGGCGGGAGGCCTGCGCGCCGAGCGCGGCGACGACGACGGCGGCGGCGGCGAGCGCGGGGGTTTTCCACTTGCGGCTTTCGAGCGCCGCTCGCAGCGCCGCGCCGACGCAGAGCGCGGCCGCCAAGCAGGCGAAGTAGCCGTAGCGGTCGTGATAGAAGTGCCGGCCGCCTTCGCTCATCAGCGCCGTCGGCGCGATCGAGAAGACGGCGAAGAGCCAGGCGCGCCAGAGCGCGGGCCGCCGCGAGCGCGCGGCGAAGGCCGCGGCCGTGACCGCCGCGAAGACGAGCCGGCCGGACGGCGCGCGCTCGAGCACGTAGACCGGCGACAGATGGATCGGGAAGACCAAGTGGGTCAAAAAGAGCGCCGCCGCTCCCGCGACGGGGGAGAGCGAGAATCCCGCCGAAAAGCCGCTCGCGCTTTTGGCCCACGCCATCGCCAGCGCGCTGACGGCTCCGACGGCGAAAAGAGGCCAGGCGCGCCGGGCCGCCTTCGCGCCGCCCAGCGCCCAGACGGCCGGCCCCGCGAACGCGGCGAGCCAGCGCGTGGCCGCGGCGGCGCCGGCCGAGACCCACGACAGCTCGTCTCGCGCGTACGCGGACGCGCAGACAGCGGCGACGACGAGCGCGGCGGCGAGCGTGTCCGGAGGCGTCGACGCCGTCGCGAGCAGCTCCACGTGCATCGGATGCAGCGAGAAGGCGAGCGCGGAAAACGCGGCCGCGTCGCGTCGGGCCAGCAGCCGCCAGGCGAGCGCGTAGGCCGCGGCCGCGGCGGCCGCGTGGGCGAGCAGGTTGAAAGCGTGGAACGGCTCGGGGCGCAGCCCGAAGACGCGGCGCAGCGCGGCCAGCAACAGCCAGCCCGCGGGCTGGTACGCGGAGTTGCGCATCGTGCTGAAGGCCCACTTGACGAGCTCCGGCAGCGGGAGGGTCAGCGACGGGTTGGCCGTCAGGACCGGGAGATCGTCCCAGTTGAGGAATCGCCCGAAGAGCGCGGGAGACCAGAACAGCAGCGTCGCCGCGACGACGCCCGCGCCGGTCCAAAAAGGCGGCCGGGCCGGGCTCTTCAAGCCTTGCGCGCCCCGAACCGGTCGAGCACGCGCATGCCCTTGAGGCGCTGCGCGCGCAGGTGGCAGAGCGCGATCGCGGCGGCGTCGGCGACGTCGTCGGGGCGCAGCCGCTCGGCCAAGCCCAGCGCCTTTTGGACGACGGCCTGCATCTGCGCCTTCTCGGCCTTGCCGGAACCGGTCAGCGACAGCTTGACCGTCTTAGGGTTGTATTCGGAGATCGGGCGCGACGCCTGCGCCGCCGCGAGCAGGATGACGCCGCGCGCCTGCAGCGTGCCGCGGATCGTGTTCGCGATCTTGACGAAGAACATCTCCTCGACCGCCACGCTCTCGGGCGCGTGCTCGGCGAACAAACGGGTCAGCTCGCCGTGGATGTGGGCCAGACGCGCGGGAAGCTCGGCGGACGGAAACGTCTTGATGAGGCCGGCGGCGATGAGCCGGGGGGACGACGCCTCGCCTTCGAGCACCGCCCAGCCGGTCTCGGAGACGCCGGGGTCGATGCCGAGGACGCGAGGCATCAGCCGAGCTTGGCTAGGACCTGGTCCGGTATGTCGAAGTTCGCCCAGACCTTCTGGACGTCGTCGTGGTCCTCGAACTGCTCGATCATCTTGAGGACCTTGCCGGCGTTGTTCTCGTCGAGCGCGACCAGGACGTCCGGCTTCTTGGTGGGCTCGGCGGACTCGATCGGATATTTCTTCGAAACGAGGGCGTCCTTGATCTTGTCGAGATCGGCGACGGCGCCGTAGATCTCGAAGACGTCGGAGTCGTCGGTGACGACGTCCTCGGCGCCGGCGTCGAGGGCGTCGCCGATGAGCGCGTCCTCGTCGACGCCCTCTCTCTTGACGCGAACGAGCGCCTTGGACTTGAACATGTAGGAGACGCAGCCGGCGGCGCCGCGGTTGCCGCCGTTCTTTGAGAAGATAAGTAATATTTCGTCGCCGGTGCGGTTGCGGTTGTCCGTCATGACGTCGACGAGGATGGCGACGCCGCCGGGGCCGTAGCCCTCGTAGGTCAGCTCCTCGTACGTCACGCCCGGCAGCTCGCCGGTGCCCTTCATGATCGCGCGCTTGACGTTCTCGGCCGGCATGTTGGCCGCCTTGCCGTCCTCGATCGCGCGGCGCAGGCGAGGATTTCCCGCGGGATCGCCGCCGCCGAGCTTGGCCGCGATCGTGATCTCCTTGACGATCTTCGTCCACACCTTGCCGCGCTTGGCGTCCGTGATCGCCTTCTTATGCTTGATGCCCGCCCAGTGTGAGTGTCCGCCCATGATTTCCAATGATACTAAAGTTTAGCCTTGCGACGAAACCGGAGCATCTTGTCCTTCAAAAGACGGTCGACGTCTCGCGCTTGGGCGCGCAGCTCGGGCGGCGGCGCCTCGGAAACCGCGCGGCGCAGCAACGGCGTCACGCGCCCCGGCATGCCCCAATTGAAGTAGTCGAAGGACAAGGAGAGCGACGTGCAGGGATCGTCGGGGGCCGCCGCGTAGGAATCGACGTCGAGCCGGAACTGATCCTGCCAGGCGAGCTGCCGCTCGATGTTGCCGGGGAGGAGCCAAAGCGCGAGCGCGGCCGCGGCGAAGACGGCGCGCGCGGCGCCGCGACGGCTCAAGAATCCCGCCAGCGCGACGGCGAGTCCGGCGAGAGGCCAATACAGAAATCGGTCCGCGGCGAACGCGTAGAGCGGGATGAGCTGCGAGACGGGAAGCAAGGCCAGCAGGAAAAAGCACAAGCCCAGACCTTCGAGACGCCGCCTCCTAGCCGAATAAATCGCGGCGGCGACGACGCCGGCGGCGAGCAGCAGCACGAGCGCGACGACCGGCCAGGCCGGCGCGAAGGCGCTGCGGCAATGCGTCATCGAGCCCGGCGCGGCGAGCAGCACGCGGGCGTCGACGGAGAGGGAAGCGGCGATCCGCCGGACGTACGCGGCGAGCCCCGCCCAATCCTCCTGGCCCGTCGCGCCGATGACTAAGCGGCGCGCCGCCAAATAGGCCGCCAAGACGGCGGCGAACGGCGACCAGCGCCGCCATAGCTCCCGCGGGCTCGGCGCCGGGCCCGACGCGAGGTCGTGGACGGCCAGCCAAAGAGGAAAGCAGACCGCGGTCTCCTTGAACAACAGGGCGCACGCGAAGAGCGCGGCGGCCCCGGCGCGCCGGCCGCGACGATAAACGAGAAAAGCCGCCAAGCAGAACAAGAGCGAGCAGACGTTCGGGCGCGCGCCGTCGATATAAGCGACGCTTTCGACTTGCGCCGGATGCAGCGCGAAGAGCGCGGCGCCGGCCGCGGCGGCCGGCGCGCTGCTCGAGAGCTCCAGGCAAAGCCAGAAAAGAAGCGCCGTGTTCACGCAATGGCCGAGCACGTCGGCCAAATGGAACCAGAACGGATTGAAGCCTCCGAGCTCGCCGCTCAGCGCCAGCGACAGCGTCAGCAGCGGCCGATAAGAAGCGTTGAGCGGCAGAGAGTGGGTCGTCCGCGCGTCGTAAAAAAAGCTCGGCCACGCCGCGGGCGAGGCCAGCCAGGGATTGCTTTGGATGTTGCGATAATCGTCCATGACGAAATCACCGGACAGGGACGGCGCGTAGATGAGGAACGTGCAGGCGGCCAGCGCGAACGCCCAGCGCCACGCCTTGAGGCTCGCGCGCGGCATCGCTCAGTAAAGCGCCGCCAACGAGCGGCCGGCGCGCGCGCTGACGTCGGGATCGCCGCCTTTCGACGCGAGCTGCCACTGCTCTCGCGCCTTCTCCTTGAGCCCCAAGCCCTCGTAGCAGGACCCGAGGTAGAGCCGGTAGCGCGGCTGATCGTCGAGCGAAACCGCCTTCTCGAACGCGGGGCGCGCCTCCTTGAGGCGGCCGCCGCCCGCGAGCGCCACGGCGAGCGCGAAGTAGGCGTCGCCGTCTCCGCGCCGCGCCACGCGCTCGCGCGCGCTCGCCAGGGCCTCGTCGAGGCGGCCGAGCTGCGAGTAAAGCGAGGAGAGGCCCGTGTAAGCCCACAGATAATCGGGGTCGAGCGCGAGGGCTTTCTTGTACTCGGCTTCGGCCTCCGGCAATTCTCCGGCGGCCTGCAGCGCGCGCCCGAACTCGCCGTGCGCGCGGGGATTCGACGGCGCGTTCTCGGCCGCGTGCCGCCACAACGCGACCGGCTCGCAGAACATCGCCGAGGCGCGGATGGCGCCGAGCGCCGTCGCCGCGGCGATCAGCGGCGGGGCCACGCGCGACCAGCCCGCGGCCTCGAGGCTGCGGCGCACGAAGCGCATCGCCAGCCGCGCCCACAGCAGATAGAAGCCGAAGCTCGCGAGATAGAGATAGCGGTTGGCGACGGCGCTGTAGTTGGCGAAGGGGACGAGGCCGAGGGTCGGGAAAAGCGCGATCAACGTCCACGCCGCTCCAAAAACGGCGACCTTGTCGTCGCGCAGCAGGCGCAAGCCGAAGGCGAGGGCGGCGAGGCCGGCCAGCACGAGCGCGCCGTCGAGCGCCGTGGTCACGGCGCCGAGCGAGTGCTCGAGGCTGATGCTCGTCGGCAGCACGAGCTGGCCCAGGTCCCAGAGCAGCGCCTTGCCGCAGGTCAAGACATGGTAGGTCCACGTCGGCTCGAGCAGCGGCTGGAAATGCCGGGGCACGAGCGTCAGGCGGACCGCCGCGTAGAGAGCGACGACGGCGCATTGCGCGCCGATGAGGACGCCGTCGCGCCGGCCCCGCGTCCAGGCCAGCGCGAGCGAAAGCGCGGGCAGGAGCGCCGCGCTTTCGCGGCAGCAGACGGCCAGCGCCGCGCACAGGGCGGCGCCGGCCGCGCGCCCGGAGTCGGACGCCTCCGAGTCCTGGACGTTTAAGGACAGCAGAGAGAAAAAGGCGACGAGCAGGTGCTTTTTGAACACCGAGACGGCCAGCGCCTCGACGTGCCCGGGGTAGAGCGCGACGAGCAGCGCGGTCCACCACGCGGTGACCGGCGCGCCGAGCCGCCGCTTGTAGATTCGATAGGCGAGCGCGGCGTTGCCGGCGTGCAGCGCGAGGCTCGACAGCCGGTAGAGAAAAACGCGGTCGCCGCCCCAATGCCAGAGCGCCCGATGGAGCAGGAAGTTGAGCGGCTCGTACTCGCCGAGGAAATAAGAGCCCAGGAAGTACGCGCGCAGCCCGGGCCAGGGCCCGACGACGAGCGGGTTGCGCAGGATGAACGCGGGGTCGTCGTAGACGAACGGGGCCCAGAAAAGCGGCCCGAAGCCGAGGAGCAGCAGCGACGCGGCCAGCCAGCGCACGCTCCGCCTCGTCGTCATTCTGACCCCAATCTTACCTTTTTTGCTAAGATGGGCACCGATGGGTCCGTAGCTCAATGGATAGAGCACGTGGCTTCGAACCACGGGATCCGGGTTCGATTCCTGGCGGGCCCATTTTTCTCTCACTCCTGGCGCAATAATTCCGAAATCCGAAACGCGCCTTTATCCGTAATAATTTTTTCACTGTGGCGCCATATTTCCGCAACCGGCGGCGGCTAACCTTCTGCCTGATGGCGCTCATCACGCTCGCGCGCGCGGCGCAACCGACCGCACCTCCGGCGCAGTCCTCGCCCGGCGAGCTCGGCCGGCGCGCGCTCAAGCTGCTCGCGACGTCGATCTTCGACGGGGACGCCGACGTCCGCACGGCCGCCGCCGCGGCTTGGGGCCAGATCGGCAATCCGGCCGCCGCGCCGCTCTTGCGCAAGGCGCTGCGCGACAAGAACGCGCGCGTGCGCGTGGAGGCGGGCTACAGCCTGCATCTGCTGGGCTCCAACGAAGGATTGGCCGAGCTCGAGGCCATCGTCCGCAAGGGCACGGTCCCGGTCGAGGGCCTGTCGGCGGCCGAGGAGATGCGCTGGCTCGCGCGCAGCAAGTCCCGCATCCTCGCGATCCAGCGGCTTTCCGACGTCGGCGGCGAGGAGGTCGTCGACATCTTCGAGAAAACGCTCAAGGACCCGTCGGGCCCGGTGCGAGACGCCACGGCGATCGCCCTCGCGCGCATGGGTTTGGACGAGTTCGAGCAGCAGTTCGTCGAGGCGACCAAGGACCAGGACGAGAACGTCCGCGCGGCGGCGATCAAGGCTTTGGGCGAGATCGGGCGCCCCGAGCTCCTGGACCCGATCTCGCAGGCCGTCGGCGACCAGTCGGAAATCGCGCGCGAGCAGGTGATGCTGGCGCTCGCGGGCTACGCCGACTCCGACGCCTCGCGCCTGCTCGAGCGCGGCGCGCGCGACGGCGACGCGCGCGTGCGCTCCCGCGCGCTGGCCGTGCTCGCCGGCCGCACCGACCGCGACGACTCGCCGCTCTTGCGCGAGATCCTCAAGCCCGCGACCAATCCGGAGATCGCGCTCAAGTGCCAGGCCGGCCTCGCGCGTCGCGGCGACCGCGTCGAGCTCGATCTCGCCGAGCGGACGCTCTCCGAGAAGGACGCCGATCTGCGCGGCTTGGCCGTCGACGTCCTCAAGGCGGTCGAAGGGCCCGCGGCAGACGCTCTGCTCATGCGAGTCGCCGAGAGCGACCGCGACGGCAAGCTGCGCGTCCAAGCGGCGGCCGCGCTCGTCAAGCGCTTGGGCAAGGGGACGGAACGATGACCTGCTCGCTCTTGCTCGCGCTGCTCGCCGGTCCGGCGCTCGCGTTCCAGTCGAACGCGGAGCACCAGCGCGACGCCAAGAGATTTCATCGCTACGGCGCGCCGCCCGCGGCGATCTCCGAGAACGCGCAGTCCAAGCTCGCCGTCACGAGCTTCAACGCCCGCCACGGCGGGCTCGGGCTCCAAGGGCTCGCGGCCGGGCGGCGGCCGGCGGGCGGGGCCGATCCGGCGCGCGCCGGCGCCGGATTTCTCGCCGAGATGCAAAAGGAGCTCGGCCTCGATCCCTCGACGCTGACGCTCGCCAATCGCTCCAACGGCAACGGGCTCCACCACCTGCTCTATCGCCAGACGTACAAGGGCTTGCCGGTCGAGTTCGCGAGCGTCAAGATCCATCTGGCCGACGACGGCTCGGTGATCGGCTACGACTCGACCTATCAGGACCTCGCCGGCTTCGACGCCGCGCCGCGCGTCGCCTCGCCGCAGGCCGCGGCCGTCGTGCGCGCCGACGCCGGGCTCTCGGGCTCCTCTCTCGACTCGCGCGGCCGGCTCGTGATCCTGCCGGCCGACGGGGGAGACCCGGCTCGCCTCGCGTGGAAGTTCACGGCCAAGACGGGGACCGGCCTCTGGCGCTATTACGTCGACGCCAAGAGCGGGCAGCTCCTGTTCCGCTACGACGATCGGCGGCAATTCGCGTCGTGCGTGACGTCGGGGACCGTCTCGGGCATGGTCTACGACATCGATCCGGCCAAGACGCCGGGGCCCGTCCTTCGCCCCATCAACAACGCCGCGGTCTACATCAAGGACGGCACGACTTGGGCCGCCACGGGGGGAGATCCAGGCGGCGGCGTCCAATACCTCGGCCCGGCGGGGGCCTACTGCAGCGGCCAGAACGGCAAGATCTTCACGCAGCTGCAGGGCCCCTACGTCAGCGTCTCGAGCTTCCGGGGCCCGAGCGCCCACTTCGACAACGGACAAGGCGTCTGGCTGACGCAGGCCACGCCGATCTCGTCTCCGCATCCCTACGCCGGGGACTCGGTATACATCGCGACGATCAGCCTCGCTTCGATCACCGGCCCGCCCGGCTACGGCAACCCCGTCAAGTTCGCGCCTGTCTTCACGACGCTCCAGGTCGGCTCCATGGAGACCGGCACCTTCGGCGAGGCCGACGACATCGCGCAAGACGACCAAGTCGCCGTGCTCGACTCGACCGGCCACGTGGTCGGGTCGTTCCTCGGCAATTACAGCGCGGCGCCCTATTCCCTGCCGCTGGTCGGCGCGGCCGTCCCCGGCCAGGTCATGCGCATTCAGCTCAAGTCGACGCCCGGCGGAGGGGGCATCGGCTACGACGTGAGCCTCTCGAGCTATCTCGTCTTGAGCAATCCCTCGGTCAACGCCAACAACAACGACGTCGTCTGGTTCCCGACGATGACGCCGACCGGGCTGCGCAGCGAGATCAGCCTGATGTACCACATCAACCGCATGCACGACTTCTTCATGGGCACCGTCGACAAGTCCAGCGCGTCGCTGCTCGGCTCCGTCGACGCGATCGCCTTCGCCGGCCCCGGCCTGACCAACGCCTTCTACGATCCCGATTTCAACAACATCTGGTTCGGCGACATCTCCGGCGTGACGCCGGGCGACAGCTTCACCGACGACGCGACGGTGCCTCACCACGAGTACACGCACTTCATGGTCGCCCAGATCTGGCCGATCGTGAACTTCGGCCAGGCCGGCGCGATCTCCGAGGCGAACGCGGACTATTGGTCGGCGAGCTCGCTCAACGACAGCTCCATCGGCGAGGGCGTCAACGGCGCGTTCGGCAACACCGGCGCGCTGCGCGAGCTGTCCTGCCCGGACAAGACGACCTGCCGCGTTCTCTCACAGAACTCCTGGCAAGGCGAGATCCACTCGGACAGCATCTTCCTGAGCCAAGCGCTCTGGGACATCCGCAAGAACCGGATCGCCCTGCAAGGCGCGACGGCCGGTCCCGACATTTACACCGACGCGCTCGGTTCCATCGACGGCGCCGGCCAGACGCTCCAATATACGGAGGGGCAGGCCTGCGCGGACGGCCTCGTCTTCCAGGCGCTGCTGTTTTTCCCCGAGAGCTTCCAGGAGTTCCTCAACGCGCTGCTCGCCGTCGACGCCGCGGGCACCGTTCACGCCTGCGGCGTCGGGGCGTGCGGCGGCGACCCGCACAGCTGCGTCCAGGCGACGATCAACGCCGCCTTCGCCGCGCACGGCTTGGCCCCGGTCGGCGGGACCAACGATCCCTACGACACCGTCACCTCCCACGACGACGGCTTTCAGACGGCCGTCGACATCAGCACGCTCGGCGCCGTCACCGCGACGATCTTCCCGGCCGCCGACGTCGACTTTTACACGTTCGGCGCCGGCCCCGGCCTCGTCTCGGCGACCCTCGACCTGCCCGCCTCGCAGTCGTTTCCCAGCGTCCAAGAAGCCTACATGATGACGCTCTACGACGCGGGCCACAATCAGCTCGCGCAGGCGGCTCCGCCCTTCGACGGCGGCAACAACACGACCGTCGACGGCGTCTGCCAGAACAACGACTGCACGACGTCGGTCAAGAGGGTCACTCTCAACTACAACAACGCGACCGGCCAGCAGCTCTTCCTCGAGGTCTCCGGCGGCGGACCGACGACCAACGGCCCGTCTATCTCCGGAGTCAACTCGACGCTGCCTTATACTCTCAAGACCGCGTTCAGCCCCTCCGGCGCGCTGGAGAGCTCGGTCGTGTCCGCGAAGTTCGACGGAGACACGTTCGACTTCACGGTCCAGACCGCGACCTTCGTCGTGACCCAGCCTTATCACTTCGCCTACGCCCAGCTGCGCGACCACGACCTCGTTCCGCTTCAAAACACGCTCACCCACTTCCCCGCGCAGGCGGGGGATTTCCTCGTGATGCTGTCCTCCCAAAACGGGGGAGGCCAGATCACCGGACAGCTCCAACTGCAGAAGGGCTTCGCGGCCCGCTTCCCGTCCGTGGGCACGATCCACGTCGAGATCTTCGGCGTGGCCGAGCCTACGCCGCCGTATACGATCTTCTCCAGCACCGTTTCCCTCGGCGTCTCGCAGCCCCTCAACTTGACGACCGACACCACCGCGGTCACGGCGTGGAATAACGTCTTCAACCCGCGCCTGGGTCAAAAGGCGACCGTCAAATGGGACATGCTGACCGCCGGGCACGTCCGGATCAGGCTCTTCACTCTCAACGGCACGTTCATCACCACGCTCGTAGACGACGACTACCCGCCGGGCAAGGGGGCCGTCGACTGGAACGGCCTGACTAAAGTCGGGACCCAGGTCGCCAGCGGCATCTATCTGCTGCGCGTCGAGGCCCCGGGCCTGAACACGACCAAGAAGATCGCCGTGGTCAAATGAAAGCACGCGCTCTCGCCTTCGCCGCCGCCTTCTGGCTCGCGCGCCCGTGCGACGCGGTCGAGAAAGCCGGAAGCACGGCCGCGCCCGTGCTCCAAGTCCCGATGGGCAGCCGCGCGATCGGCATGGGCTCGGCCTTCACGGCCGTCGCCAGCGACGTCTCCGCGCTCTATTACAATCCGGCGGGCCTCAGCCGCCTCAACGCCCAAGAGGCCGCTTTCACTTATATCTCGGGGCTCAGCGACAACAACCTCCAGCAGATCGCCTACGGCGGGCCGCTGCCGTTCTCGGGGATCTCGGGCAACGGCTACGCGTCGGCGGGCGGGAGCCTTCTCCTCGCCCAAGACGGCACCATCGAGGTCAACCGCACCAATCCCGACGGCTCTTTTCTCAGCACGCAAAACCTTTCGGCCGGAAGCGATCTCGTGGCGACGGGCGGCTACGCGGAGCGCGTCGGAACGACGCCGCTCGACGTCAAGGAGACCTCCTACGGCATCAACCACTTCATCGGGATCACCGGAAAATTCGTCCGCTCGACGCTCGTGCAGCAGTATTCCGCTCACGCGTTCACGGCCGACGTCGGCTACCTCGTCAACTCCCCCGAGGCGGGTCTTTCGTTCGGCCTTTCCGCGCTCAACATAGGAGGGCAGCTCAAATACGCCGACGTCGGCGATCCCCTCCCGACCACGCTGCGCTCCGGGCTCGCCTACCAGGGCTCTCCCTCGGAGAGCCAAGTCGTCACGTTCGCCACCGACGCGGAGTACCTCGTCAACGAGCAGACCTGGCACGTCAACGCCGGCCTCGAATACTTCCTCGCGAAGACCTATGGGTTTAGGATCGGCTATCAGTTCATGCAGGACGCGATCGGCTTGACCGCGGGGTTCGGCTTTCGCTGGAGGTCGCGCGTGCTCATCGACTACGCGTGGGTCAACTCGGGAGCGCTCAGCGACTCGCACCGCTTCACGATCAGCTATCGCTTCGGCGGCGTGACGCCGGCCGTCCGCGGCAGGCCGCGGCGGCCCTACATTGAAGCCTTGCCCGAAAAAGAGCAGCGCGACATCGACGAGGAGACTCCTCCCGCCCCGCCCGCGCCGCGTCCGCGCCCCGCGTCCCGCGAGGAGCACCCCGGCGGCGTCTCCGGGTGGATTTACTGAGCGACCGGCAGCTCCTCGATAATCAGCTCGTCCCCGCCTCGCCGCAGCGACAATCTCTCCCGGCCCAGCTCGACGACGATTCCTCGCTCCGAGACCTCCGCCGCCGGCAGGCGCCAAGCCTTGGGGATGAAGCGGCGAGGCTCGAAGAACAGCAGGCTGCGCGTGGGCTCGCGCGCGCCCGTCGCCGCGTCGCGGTCGGAGAGATAGCCGACCCAAATGTCTCCCTGCGCCGCGGCCAGCCGGACGCCCTTTCGAAGCAAGCCGTCGATGAGCTCTCCCGTCGTCCAGCTCGCGACCGCGAGGCCGTCGGGGCGCTCGGCGATGACGCGGCTCTCGCGCACGGGCGCGCGCCGCCGCGGCCGCACGCGGAAAAGGTAGGAGGTGCGCTCGTCGAGCGAAAGCGGCAAGCCCGCTCGCAGCAGCGCGCGGGGCTCGGTCAGGGGCGCGAATCGCGAGCGCCCCTCGCGCGAGAACACCGCGAAGAGCCGCTCGAAGCGCTCGTCGGCCGCGAGCCCCAATTCCCAGCGTTTTCCCTCGATCTCCAGCGCCTCGGCGCGATTGAGCGCGTCGAGGCTCTCGGCGAGGGCGATCCGCGCGAGCCGCCTGCCGCGCAGGCCCGGCGCCAGCGGCGCGGAGCGCAGGCGCTTGACGTGGGAGGGGCCGGAATCCTGCGGCGCCAGCGGCGAGGCGACCGCCAGCGTCGCCCCAAGAAGCGCGCCCCAGACCCTCATGAAGTCAGCATACCATGACCGCGCCGCGCGCGTCGACGGGAGTCTAACGCGCGGCCGCGACCGCCGGGAGGACTTCCCGGGCCGCGCGCCGGCCGCTGGCGATCGCCCCGGCGACCGTCGCGTTCTGCCCCTCGAAATCCGTCGCCTCGCCGGCGAAAAATAGAGTGTTGGCCTCGGGCTTGGCGAGCTCGGCGTGGGCGCCCGCCCCGCCCACGGCGGCGTAGCTGTACGCGCCGCGCGAGAACGGGTCGTCGAGCCAGTCGTGGAAATACCACGTCTCCAAGAGGTCAGTGACCTCCCCGAGAGGCAGCCCGCAGAGCCGCGCCAGCGCGCCGAGCGCGGCGTCCAGGACGGCGCGTTTGCCCTGGCGCGAGAGCGCCGCCGCGGCGGGACCTCCGGTCCAGCCGGTCAGCAGGGCGGCGCCGCGCGGGCGGGCCGTCCACCAGACCGCGAACGGCTGCTCCTCGCGGATCAAGAAAGCCGCGTCCTGGGGCCAGAACGCGCGCTGGAACTTCAGGCTCACGCGCAGCGCGGCGCCCATCTCGAGCTTCTCGGCCGCGGCGCGGTGCGCGGCGATGTCGGGCACGAAGCGGACGGTGCCGAGAAACCCCGGCCGGGCCTTCAAGACGCCGAGGGGCAGCGTAATGACCGCCGCAGGAGCCTCGAAGACGCGCGAGCGGCCCTCGGGGCCGCGCGTCACCGCCCGCGCGTGGCCCGGCCGCCAATGCAGCTCGGTGACGATCGTCTCGAGAAAGGCGCCGCGCGCCGTCCAGGGCCGCAGGAGGGCGGCGTAGCCTTCGTCGACGCGGCGGCTCGTCTCCAGCGCGCCGCCGGCTCTCTTGAACAAGGCCGCGAGCCCGAACTCCGACATCCGCGAGACGTCGGCGGCGTGGAATCCCTCGACGAACATCCGCGCCCGCCGCGCGGCCTCGCGCTCGCGCGCGCCGCGCGAGTGCTCCGAGAGGAACCGCTCCATGGACCGGTCGTGACCGCGCGAGCGCAGCCGGGAAAACAGGGAGTCCAGCGGCCGCCAATAATCGCGCTCGGGGATCCAAACGCCTCCTTCGCGGCGGTAGGCGGCCTCGGCAACGGGCGAGACCTTGAGGCCGAGCTTGGCCGCGAGATCAAGAACGGCCGGCGGGCGGCCGTGCACGAACTCCGCGCCGAGCTCGATCGTCAGGCCCGCGCGGCGGTCGCGCACCGTCTCCACGCGGCCGCCGAGGCGGTCGCGCGCCTCGAGCAGCGCGACGCGCAGGCCGGCGCGCGCGAGCTCGTCCGAGGCGGCGAGACCGGCGGCGCCTCCGCCGACGACTAAAACGTCGTGTTCCCAGCGCATCCGGCTCCCATTGTACGCCCGCCGGAGCGCGCGCGGAAGTAAAACGTTTTCCACGGTTTTATAGTTATAATTCAGCCGTGATCCGGCTCATCCTCGCCGCGGCCGTCCTGTTCGCCGCCTGCGCCAAGCCGCCGGACGAGCGCCTGCGCGCGGCGGCGGCGCGCGGCGACACGGCCGCCGTCGTCGACGCCGTCATCCGCGGCAAGGTCCCGGTGGACGCGCGCGACGCCCAGGGCCGCACGGCGCTGATGCTCGCCGCCCGGGCGGGCAAGACGGAGATCGTCAAGGTGCTCTTGAAGGCGGGCGCAGACGTCGAGGCGAAAGACGTCCAAGGACGCACGGCGACCATGGAAGCCGCCGAGGGCGGCGAGGTCGAGGCGATCCTGACGCTCATCCGCGCGCGGGGGGACGTCAAGGATCGCGATCTCAAGGGGCTCACCGCGCTTCATCTGGCCGCGGCGGCG